>NZ_NEIO01000022.1:0-85174 GCF_002113575.1 Pseudomonas sp. B8(2017)
CCCTGGCACCCTCCTTGCTACCGTCCCCCGCTTAACCTTTTGTCAGCCTTAGGTTTTTTAAGGTTTATGGGCACATATTTACTAATTTCTCGTTATCCCCGCGCCCCGCATCATCGCTCCAACAAGAACGCGTCGCCCTTCGCCGGCACGCCCCCGGGCAGCTCCCGATGCCCTACCTTGCCTTGGAGTCAGTCATGACCAGTGCAGCCAATTCGGCACCCCTCATAGAAAAACACACGATCGGCTACGTGCCCCCGCAAGACCGCCATGGAAAGGTAAGGGATCTGTTCACACTGTGGTTCGGCGGCAACATCGCGCCGCTGCCCATCGTCACCGGCGCCCTGGGCGTGCAACTGTTCCACCTGAACCTGGTATGGGGCATTGTCGCCATCCTGGTCGGCCACCTGGTCGGTGGCGTACTGATGGCGCTGCACTCGGCCCAGGGCCCGCAGATGGGCATCCCGCAGATGATCCAGAGCCGCGCCCAGTTCGGCTCGCTCGGCGCGCTGCTGGTGGTGGTGATCGCCGGGGTCATGTACATCGGCTTCTTCGCCTCCAACATCGTTCTCGCCGGCAAGTCGCTGCACGGCGTGGTCGATGCCGTGCCGGTACCGGTGGGCATCGTCATCGGTGCGCTGGGCTCGGGCATCATCGGCATCATCGGCTACCGCTTCATCCACGTGCTCAACCGCATCGGCACTTGGGTGCTGGGTATCGGCATCGTGGTCGGCTTCGGCTACATCTTCAGCCACGTGCAGAGCGACGACTTCCTCACCCGCGGCGGCTTCAACCTGGCCGGCTGGCTGGCTACCGTGTCGCTGGCGGCATTGTGGCAGATCGCCTTTGCGCCCTACGTGTCGGACTACTCGCGCTACCTGCCGGCGGACGTGAAGGTCAGCTCGACGTTCTGGACTACCTACCTGGGCTCGGCCCTGGGTTCGAGCCTGTCGTTCATCTTCGGCGCCGTGGCGGTGCTGGCGATCCCGGCCGGCATGGACACCATGGACGCAGTCAAGCTGGCCACCGGTACCCTCGGCCCGATCATGCTGGTGCTGTTCCTGCTCAGCGTGATCAGCCACAACGCCCTCAACCTGTATGGCGCAGTGCTGTCGATCATCACCCTGGTGCAAACCTTCGCCCACCGCTGGATCCCCACCGCCAAGAGCCGCGCCGTGCTGTCGCTGGTAGTGCTGACGGCCTGCTGCGTGGTGGCGGTGTTCGCCTCGGCGGACTTCATCGGCCACTTCGTCGACATGGTGTTGGTGCTGCTGGTGGTGCTGGTACCGTGGACAGCGATCAACCTGATCGACTTCTATGCCATCCACAAGGGTGACTACGATATCCAGTCGATCTTCCAGGTCGATGGCGGTATCTACGGGCGCTACAACCCGCAGGCGCTGATTGCCTATGCCGTGGGTATCGTGGTGCAGATCCCGTTCATGAACACGCCGCTGTATGTCGGGCCGATTTCCGAGCATATCAACGGAGCGGACCTGTCGTGGCTGGTGGGGCTGGCGGTTACTTCGCCGCTGTACTGGTGGCTGGCCAGCCGTGACAGCGCCTACCGTCGCCGGCAGATGAGTGCCAAGGTGGCCATGGGGCACTGATTCACCAGTGCCGGCCTCTTCGCGGGCTTGCCCGCTCCCACAGGATGTCACCGGCCTCGAAGGCTGTGGTGTCCCGGTGGGAGCGGGCAAGCCCGCGAATAGGCCGGTACAGGCAACACATCAATCAGAGGTTGTAGGCCCGCTCATTGTGCTCAGCCAGGTCCAGCCCCTGTTCTTCCTCTTCCCGGCTGGCCCGCAGCCCGATGGTCAGCTTGATCACCCCCAGAATCGCCCAACTCACCACAAAGCAATACACGAAGGTGAACGCCACCCCCTTCACCTGCACCAATGCCTGCCCGACCGGTGACGCACCCTCCACATAACCGCCCAACGCAGGCGCGGCAAAGACCCCGGTAAGGATCGCGCCGACCATTCCGCCCACGCCATGCAGGCCGAACACATCCAGGCTGTCGTCGTAGCCCAGCGCCTGCTTCAACCGGGTCACGGCAAAGAAACAGATCGCCCCGGTCAACAGCCCGATCACCAGCGCGCCCAGCGGCCCGACAAATGCGCAGGCCGGGGTAATCCCGACCAACCCTGCCAAAGCCCCTGAAGCCGCACCCAAGGCCGTCGGCCGACCATGCGCCACCTTCTCGGTCAGCAACCAGCCGACAATCCCCGCACAGGCCGCCACCATGGTCGCCAGCATCACCACCCCCGCCGCCTGGTTGGCCGCCAGCCCCGAGCCGACGTTGAAGCCGAACCAGCCCACCCACAGCAACCCGGCGCCCACCAGGGTGAAGCCGAGGTTGTGCGGCGGCATTGCCACCTGCGGGTAGCCCTTGCGCTTGCCCAGCATCAACGCCGCAGCCAGCGCTGCCACACCGGAGTTGATATGCACGGCGGTACCACCGGCAAAGTCCAGCACGCCCCAGTTGACCATCAACGCCCCCGGCCCGCCCCAGACCATATGCGCGATAGGCGCGTACACCAGCACGAACCAGGCGGCCATGAACAGCAACGAAGCACTGAACTTCATGCGCTCGGCAAAACCACCGGCAATCAGCGCCGGGGTGATGATGGCGAAGGTCAGCTGGAACACCGCGAACACGCCTTCGGGGATGCTACCGACCAGGCTGTCATGGCCGATGTCCAGCATCAGCGCCTTGTCCAGCCCGCCGATGAAGCTGTTGACGGTCAACTGCCCCTCGACCATGCCGGTGGTGTCTACCACCAGGCTGTAGCCGAACAGCACCCAGAGAATGCCGATCACCCCGGCAACGGCGAACAGCTGGGTGAATACCGAGAGGAAGTTCTTGGCCCGGACCATGCCACCGTAGAACAGTGCCAGGCCCGGGATGCACATCATCAGCACGAACATCGCGGCGCAGATCATCCAGGCGGTGTTGCCGGTGTCCAGGGTGGGGTCGGCGGCGTGGGCCCGGGTGGTCAGGGCTAACAACATTACAGCGAGGGTGAGGTGCTTCATGGAGTCACTCCTGTGTGAATGGTGGGGGTGCCCTGGGGCTGCCTTGCAGCCCATCGCGACACAAGGCCGCTCCTACAGGGGGGCGATACGCGGTCCCCTGTAGGAGCGGCCTTGTGTCGCGAAAGGGCCGCAAAGCGGCCCCCGACGGTCAACTCAATACTGCGCCTGCCCCGGCACCCAGGCGGTCCCCGCCAACGGCACTCGCGCCATCGCCGCAGCCTCCACGGTCAACGCCACCAGGTCCTCCGGGTCGAGGTTGTGCAAGTGCGACTTGCCACACGCCCGCGCCATGGTCTGCGCCTCCAGCACCAGCACCCGCAGGTAGTTGGCCAGGCGGCGCCCGGCCTCCTCCGGGTTCAGGCGCCTGGCCAGTTCCGGGTCCTGGGTGGTAATGCCGGCTGGGTCGCGACCGTTCTGCCAGTCGTCATAGAAACCGGCCGCCGAGCCGATCTTCTTCAGTTCGGCATCCAGCCGCGGGTGGTTGTCACCCAGCGCGATCAACGCCGCAGTGCCAATGGCCACCGCATCAGCCCCGAGGGCCATGGCCTTGGCCACG
This sequence comes from Pseudomonas sp. B8(2017), assembly GCF_002113575.1. Classification (NCBI taxonomy): domain Bacteria; kingdom Pseudomonadati; phylum Pseudomonadota; class Gammaproteobacteria; order Pseudomonadales; family Pseudomonadaceae; genus Pseudomonas; species Pseudomonas sp. B8(2017). The sequence continues at coordinate 3,593 of NZ_NEIO01000022.1, forward strand.
TCGGCACCATTGCGAATACCACCGGAAACGATCAGCTGCACCTTGCGGTGCATGCCCATTTCCTGCAGCGCCTGCACTGCCTGCGGAATGGCCGGCAGGATCGGGATGCCGATGTGTTCAATGAACACTTCCTGAGTCGCGGCGGTACCGCCCTGCATGCCGTCGAGCACGATCACATCGGCACCGGCCTTCACCGCCAGCTTTACGTCGTAGTACGGGCGGCTGGCGCCGATCTTCACGTAGATGGGTTTTTCCCAGTCGGTGATCTCGCGGATCTCGGCAATCTTGATCGCCAGGTCATCCGGGCCGGTCCAGTCCGGGTGGCGGCAGGCGCTGCGCTGGTCGACGCCGATCGGCAAGGTGCGCATGCCGGCCACGCGCTCGGTCACCTTCATGCCCAGCAGCATGCCGCCACCGCCCGGCTTGGCACCCTGGCCGAGGACGATCTCGATGGCATCGGCCTTGCGCAGGTCGTCGGGGTTCATGCCGTAGCGCGACGGCAGGTACTGGTACACCAGGTGCTGCGACTGGCCGCGTTCTTCCGGGGTCATGCCGCCGTCGCCCGTGGTGGTGCTGGTGCCGGCGATGCTCGCACCACGGCCCAGCGCCTCTTTGGCGTTGGCCGACAGCGCGCCGAAACTCATGCCGGCGATGGTTACCGGAATTTTCAGGTGGATCGGCTTCTTGGCGAAGCGGGTGCCCAGCAGCACATCGGTGCCGCATTTCTCGCGGTAGCCTTCCAGCGGGTAGCGCGACACGCTGGCACCGAGCAGCAGCAGGTCGTCGAAGTGCGGCACGCGGCGCTTGGTGCCGCCGCCACGGATGTCGTAGATGCCGGTTTCGGCGGCACGCTGGATTTCCTGGATGGTCAGGCGGTCGAAGGTGGCCGACTCACGCAGTACCGGGGGGAATTGCTCGCTCATGGGAATGCTCCTGGATCAGTACGCGCTGGCGTTGTCGACTTTGAAGTTGTACAGCTGGCGAGCCGAGCCGTAGCGTTTGAAATCGGCAGCCTTGTGGTCCAGGCCGGCCTTGTTCAGCAGTTCCTGCAGCTCTTGCAGGTGCTCGGCGCGCATCTCTTTCTCGATGCAGTCCGAGCCCAGCGACTGCACCGCACCCTTGACGTAGATGCGCACCTCGTACAGCGAATCGCCCAGCGCATCGCCGGCATCGCCACACACCACCAAACGCCCGGCCTGGCCCATGAAGCAGCTCATGTGGCCGATGCTGCCGCCGACGACGATATCCACGCCCTTCATGGAAATACCGCAACGCGCGCCGGCGTCGCCCTCGATCACCAGCAGCCCGCCATGGGCGGTGGCGCCGGCGGCCTGGGAGGCGCTGCCCTTGACCCGCACCGAGCCGGACATCATGTTCTCGGCCACGCCGACACCGACGTTGCCATGCACGGTGACGCTGGCCTGCTGGTTCATGCCGGCGCAGTAGTAGCCGGCGTGGCCTTCGATATCCACGGCCACGGCGGCGTTGATGCCCACGGCCAGGTTGTGCTTGCCGTCGGGGTGGGTCACCCGCCATTCGTGGTCCTGCACCTCACCGTGCAAGGACTGGTTGAGGACACGCACCGAGGTGCTGGAAAGGTCGATCGTCTTCATGTGGTTCTCCAGTGGTTCGGTGGCAGGTCAGGCGCTTTCGCGTTCCCAGACGTACAGGGTGGCCGGGGCCGGTTCCCAGACCTTGGCGTTCTCGATGCCCGGCAGGCTGGCCAGCGCCTGATACTCCGAGGCCATGGCCACGTAGTCGTCGGTCTCGGCCAGCACGGCGGGCTTGCAGGCGATCGGGTCGCGGATCACGGCAAAGCCGTTGCGGGTGCCGATGGCGAAGGTGAAGAAGCCGTCCAGGTCTTCCAGGGCGCCATCCAGGGCCTGGGCCAGGCTGTCGCCCTGCTGCAGGCGCCAGGTCAGGTAGCCGGCGGCCACTTCGGTGTCGTTGTCGGTCTCGAAACTGATGCCTTCGCGCTTGAGCTCCTGGCGCAGGCGGAAGTGGTTGGACAGCGAGCCGTTGTGCACCAGGCACAGGTCGGCGCCGGTGGAGAACGGGTGGCTGCCTTCCATGGTCACGGCGCTTTCGGTGGCCATGCGGGTATGGCCGATGATGTGGCTGCCTTTCATGCCGGCCAGGCCGAAGCGGCTGGAGATTTCCGCCGGCAGGCCCATGCCCTTGAGGATCTCGATGCTCTGCCCGGCGCTCATGATGCGCACGTCAGGGGCCAGTTCGCTCAAAGCCTGGCGGGCCGATGCCTCGTTGGTGTGCACCTTGAGCACGGCGGCGCTGGCGTTCTGGAACCAGTCCAGCGAGCAGCCCAGGCGCCCTTCCAGCTGGCCCATCAGCGCCGCCCAGGGGTAGTTGATGTCAGTGGCCTGCAGGGTCAGCTTGACCCAGCCATCGGCCACTTCGTCGCTGTAGATGGCAAAGCCGGCGCTGTCCGGGCCACGGTCGGTCATGGCTTCGAGCATGGGTTCGAAGAGCTTGCCGAGCTGGGCTTCCAGCTCGGGTTTTTTCAGGTACAGACCTACGATTCCACACATGGTGATGCTCCTTACTAGGCAGTGGGCGACCGCGTTCGTGCTGGCCGCCCAAGGGATTGGGGGCGGTCAGAAGAATTCGGTGTAACGCTGGATTTCCCAGTCGGAGACGTGGCGGCAGTACTCCACCCACTCCATGCGCTTGAGCTTGATGAACTCGTCGACGATCTCGGCGCCCAGCACTTCGCGGAACAGCGGGTCGGCCTCCAGGGCGTCGGCGGCTTCCTTCAACGACTGCGGCAAGGTCTTGATGCCGCGTGCGGCGATCTCTTCCAGGCTCAGGTTGTAGAGGTTCTCGTTGCACATCTCGCCCGGCTCCAGCTGACGGTCGATGCCATCGAGGCCGGCAGCGATGATCGCGGCGGTGACCAGGTACGGGTTGCAGCCAGCGTCCGGCAGGCGGAACTCCAGGCGGCCATAGGGGATGCGCACCATCGCCGAGCGGTTGTTGGCGCCGTAGGCGACAAACGCCGGGGCCCAGGTGGCGCCGGATAGCGAGCGGCCGACCACCAGGCGCTTGTACGAGTTGACCGTGGGCGCGGCGAAGGCGCACAGCGCCGGGCCATGGGCCAACAGGCCTGCGGCAAAGTGGTAGGCCAGCTTCGACAGGCCCATGCCGCTGCTGTCGGACGGGTCATGGAACAGGTTCTTGTTGGTGCTGCTGGCCAGCGACAGGTGGAAGTGCATGCCATTGCCGGCGCGCTTGGGGTCGGGCTTGGGCATGAACGAGCAGATCATGCCCAGGTCGTTGGCGATCTCGCCGGCGGCCATGCGGAAGAAGGTGAAGCGGTCGGCCGACTCCATGGCGTCGCTGTAGGTGTAGTTGATCTCGAACTGGCCGTTGGCGTCCTCGTGGTCGATCTGGTAGATGTCGAAACCCACCGGCTGCAACGCCTCGGTCAGGCGCTCGAGGAACAGCCGCGAGCGCGACAGGCCCTTGTAGTCGTAGCACGGCTTGTCGAGGTTGTCGGAAGCGTCCACCAGTTGCAGCTTGCCATCCTCGTCGCGGCGGAACAGGCTGAACTCGGGCTCAAGGCCGGTGTTCAGGGTCCAGCCTTTGTCGGCCAGGCGCTGCACCTGCTGCTGCAACACGTAGCGGCTGTCGTAGGGCCAGGGTTGGCCGTTTACGTGGCCTACACACACCACCCGGCCGTAACCCGGCTGCCACGGTACCGGGATCAAGGTGGAAAGGTCGCCGCGGGCCATGAAGTCGGGGCCGTGCGGTTCCATGCCCATGCCGCAGATGGCGAACCCGGCAAAGCCGGCGCCCTCCTCGGCCACCATCTTCAGGCCCGAGACCGGCACCGATTTGGTCTTCGCCGAGCCATGGATATCGACGAACTGCGCCAGCACGTACTTGATGCCGTGCTGATCGAGGGTGCGCTGGGTTTCTGCTGGCAACATGGGTTGAACACTCCTGGGCAAGGGGCAATGATTCCACATGGGAAACTTACTTTCCTCACAGGAATGCAATGTGCTTGCCAACTTTGTTCAGGGTGCAACCTTGCATTGCCTGTTCGGGCCTCTTCGCGGGCCTGTGGGAGCGGGCGTGCCCGCGAAGAGGCCGGTACGGCCAGCACAAAACCCAAGCAGATTTCCATGCTCCATTTATGGGAAACTTGTTTTCACCCGAGGAAAGATGCAGCCACCGCAGCTGTATTTCGCACTTTCCCAGTGCGAAAACTTTATTCTTGAACTGAAACCGTGCAGGACATTCGATGCCAACCGAAACCGAACCGCGCCTTCGCCTGGAGCAGTACCTGGGCCTGCAGATCAAGCGCCAGCGCCAGGCCCAGTCCCTCAAGCTCGCCGACGTGGCGCGCATCGCCGGCATCAGCCAAGGCATGCTGAGCAAGATCGAGAACGCCCAGGTATCAACCAGCCTCGACACCCTCAGCCGCCTGTGCGATGTGCTGGGCATGCCGATGGCCAAGTTGTTCAGCCAATATGACCAGCCCGACGGCAATGCCTTGTTGGTGAAAGCCGGTGAAGGGCTGGAGGTGGTGCGCCGCGGTACCGAGAAAGGCCACACCTACCATTTGCTCAATCACGCCAGGGGGCCGAAGAAGAACTTCGAGGCGTACATGGTGACCATGGACGACGCCAGCGAAGAGTTCCCGACCTTCGCCCACCCCGGCACCGAGTTCCTCCACTTGCTGGAGGGTGAACTGGTGTACCGCCACGGCAACCAGCTCTATCACATGCGGGCCGGCGACAGCCTGACCTTCGACGGCGAGACCCCGCACGGCCCCGAGCAGCTGGTGCAGGTGCCCATCCGCCTGTTGTCGATCATGAACTACGGCGACGAGTGACGCGGCGCAGCAAGGCAACAACCGATGTCGCGATCAGACAAGCACACGTCGCCCGCGATCGGCTTCGGAACTGTGTCTACAAAAATAATACACACATCGACCAGCCCCGCGCCGTGGGCTGATCGGTGCGGTATTCGCGAGTAAAACAGCCTCGCTTCACAATTCCAACGCTGTGGCGCCTTTTTGCACCGGGCAGTTCGTCCGGGCTCATAACGATAAAACTCCCAGTACTAGAGACCCGCGCCGCGCCAGCCGGGAGTGTTTGCGCGCGCCACATTGTGAAGACTTGACTGCCATGATCGCGACTTCAATCCCCGTAGCCGGTGCTGCCACCGGCCACCGTAACGCCCTGTGCGTTGCCCATATCGCCGCTGTGCTGTTCGGCCTGACCGGTATCCTCGGTCACCTGATCGAGGCCGACGCCAGCATCATCACCTTCGGCCGCGCCACCTTCGCCTTCATCGCCCTGGGTTTCGTCGCCGGGCTCAAGGGCACGCGCCTGCTCGACGCCCTCACCCTGCGCAACCTGCCGGTGCTGGGCCTGACCGGCGCCCTGCTGGCTGCCCACTGGGTAACCTTCTTCATCGCCGTGAAGGTTGGCGGCGTGGCCGTGGCCACTCTGGGCTTCGCCAGCTTCCCGGCGTTCATCGCCATGATCGAGCGCGGCGTGTTCGGCCAGCGTATCGGTGCCGTGCAAGGTTTGCTGCTGCTGATGGTCACGGCCGGTCTGGTGTTGGTGGTACCGACCTTCGACTTGCTCGACAAAGGCACCGTCGGCCTGCTCTGGGGCCTGGGTTCGGGCCTGGCGTTCGCCCTGCTGACCGTGGCCAACCGCCGCAACGGCTCGAGCATGAACGCGATGCAGGTGGCGTTCTGGCAGAACGTGGTGGTGGCCGCGCTGGTGGCGCCGTTTGCCTTCACTCACCTGGGCAACACCAGCCTGGCTGGCAGTGACTGGGTCAACCTGGCGCTGTTGGGCGTGTTCTGCACCGGGCTGTCGCAGTTCCTGTTCGTCAAGAGCCTGGAAGGCCTGGAAGCGCGCACGGCCGGCATGATCATCGCGCTGGAGCCGGTGTACGCGATCATCGGCGCCTGGTGGTTGTTCGGTGAACAGCCAAGCCTGCGCATGGCCGCTGGCGCTGCGCTGATCGTGCTGGCGACCATCCTGGCGGCGGCGCGCAAGGCACCAGCGGAACAAGGCGATACCAGCCGCTGCGCGCATTGATGAATGTGCTTGCCTGAACGGCCCTCATCGCCGGCAAGCCGGCTCCCACCCGACGCTTAGGCCTCAAGCATTGTGCAGTACCTGTGGGAGCTGGCTTGCCGGCCATGAGGCCAGAACAGGCAGCACAAGACAGTTACTCCCACAGGGTAATCACAGGGCTCTAGCCTGATGCTTTACCTGTGGGAGCTGGCTTGCCGGCGATGAGGTCGGTACAGGCGACTAAGCGCCCTCAGGCAGCAGACTGCGGTCAAACATGAACGCCCGCTCCCCCTGTGGTGTGTACTGATACAACTGCTGCGGCCGGCCCAGCCTGGGCTGGTTCTTCTCCCCGGTATCCCTGACCCACCCCAGCTCGCGCAAGCGCTCCAGGCGTTTGCGCAGCGAGGTGTTGTTCACCGCCTGCCCCAGGCACGCCTGCACCGCACCTAGCGCATCCAGCACAGTGAACTTCTCCGCCAGCAGGTACAGCGGCAGGCTGCTGTACACCGTCTTCGCCGCCAGCCGCTCACGGGCCCGCTCCACCAACAGGTTGTGATCAAAGGGCAACAGCACCTTGCGCGCCAATACGCTGTCCAAGTCGAAAAACGCCAGTTGCTCGCCCTCGACGACCTGCCCGGGTTCGAGCAATGCCAGGTAATAGGTGCTGAGTGACCATCCACGCGGGTCGCGGAAAGCATTGCCCTCGGTGCCCACCTGTTCCATGTAGCACGGTACGACCTGGGTTTTCTCGCGCAGCGCGCGTTCGGCAGCAGCTTCCAGGCTGGTGTCGGGGGTGCGGCCATTGACGATCACCCCGGGCAAGGCCCACTGGCCGGCATGCGGTTCACGCTCACGACGGTGCAACAGCACCTGCAGATGCTGAGCTTCGGGGGCCATGCGCAGGGCGACGATATCGACGCTGGCCAGGACTTCGACTGCATTCACCGGGCGACTCCTTGTTCAAGCTCATCATAATCCACCAGAGCATCTAAGTAAGGCAAGCAGAAAGCCCGTTTCAAAAGTTGCTTGACATACTTATTACACCAAGTGAATTATGTATCCATTCCAGCGAGGAGAACCGCCATGAAGATCGCCAGTTTCGATGTCGACGCCCAGAACGGCTTCACCAGCAACGTGCCGCAAGAGCTGCCGGTTCCCGAAGGCAATGAAATCGCGGAAGATCTTAATACCATGGCCTTGCGCGCCGACCTGCGCCTGGGCAGCAAGGACGCCCACCCGGCCAACGCCGCCTGGGTAGTCGCCGACCCCGCGCACATGCTGCAGCCCCTGCAGCTGGCCAACGCCGACCTGACCTGGGTCAGCCACTGCGTTCCCGGCACACCCGGCTTCGAGTTGCTGCCCGGCCTGCCGGCCCCCATCGACTACGACTATTTCGTGTGGAAAGGCGTCGAGCCCGACCTGCACCCCTACGGCGCCTGCTACCACGACCTGGCCGAACGCCGCTCCACCGGGGTGATCGAGTACCTCAAGGTGCAGCAGGTGGGCGCGGTGATCGTCGGTGGCCTGGCCTTGGACTATTGCGTCAGGATCACCGCCCGCCAATTGCGCCAGGCCGGCTTCCAGGTGCTGTTGTACCTGCCGGCCTGCCGCGCCCTCACCCAGGCAGGCGCCATCGAGGCGTGTGGCGCCCTGGCCGCCGACGGCGTGATCCTCTGCGGCGACGAAGCCGCGCTCGACCACCAGCTCTCTCTGATCAAGGAAGACCGCCCATGAGCGACAGCGTTTTCGGCCCACGCATCATCCAGAACCTGCTGGACACCGACTTCTACAAGATCACCATGATGCAGGCGGTGCTGCACAACTACCCCAACGCCGAGGTGGAGTGGGAGTTCCGCTGCCGTAACGGCGAGAACCTCGCACCTTACCTGGCGGAAATCCGTTACCAGGTCGAGCAACTGGCCGATGTCAGCATCACGCATGACCAGCTCGCCTACCTGGAGAAGATCCCGTTCATCAAACCGGACTTCATCCGCTTTCTCAGCCTGTTCCGCTTCAACCTGCGCTATGTACAGGTAGGCCTGGATGATGCCGGGCAACTGGCGATTCGCGTGCGCGGGCCGTGGTTGCACGTGATTCTCTACGAGATCCCGCTGCTGGCGATCATCAGCGAGGTGCGCAACCGCTACCGCTATCGCGAGGTGGTGATCGAGCAGGTCCGCGAGCGCCTGTATCAGAACCTCGACTGGCTGAAGGCCGAGGCCAGCGCCGAAGAACTGGCCGGTTTCCAACTGGCCGACTTCGGCACCCGGCGGCGCTTCTCCTACCGGGTGCAGGAAGAGGTGGTGCACATTCTGAAGCGTGACTTCCCGGGCCGCTTTGTCGGTACCAGCAACGTGCACCTGGCCCGCGAATACCAGCTCAAGCCGATCGGCACCATGGCCCACGAGTGGTTCATGGCCCACCAGCAACTCGGCCCGCGCCTGGTCGACAGCTAGGCTGCCGCGCTGGAATGCTGGGTGCGGGAATACCGGGGGCTGCTGGGCATCGCCCTCACCGACTGCATCACCATGGACGCGTTCCTGGGCGACTTCGACCTGTACTTCGCCAAGCTGTTCGACGGCCTGCGGCACGATTCGGGCGATCCGCTGGCCTGGGCGGAAAAAGCCATTGCCCACTATGAGCGGCTGGGGATCGACCCGAAGAGCAAGACCCTGATCTTTTCCGACGGGCTGGACCTTGCCAAGGCGCTGGGGCTGTACCGGGCGCTGCATGAGCGGATCAATGTGAGCTTTGGCATTGGTACCAGGCTGACCTGCGATATCCCGGGGGTGGAGCCGATGAACATCGTGATCAAGATGACGGCCTGCAATGGGGCACCGGTGGCCAAGATTTCCGACAGCCCGAGCAAGACACAGTGCCGGGATGAGAACTTCGTGGCCTATCTGAAGCATGTCTTCCAGCTGAATTGATGGCGCCTGTGCCGGCTTCATCGCCGGTAAACCCGCTCACAGGCATGCAGTCCCCCAAAGCGGACATACGTCTATTGAGGCAAAACACCAGGCCTCATTGCCCCTTCAACAATCTGCTCCCAGCTCTTACCTGCATCCGAAAACGACTGCAGCGTTGGGCTATATCGAAGCTGCTCAGCATGGCCAGGACGGCTACTCCATACACTTGGCGTAATATGGGCATTACGTTTCTAATACTTTCATCGTCAATCCGGGCGAGATCAGCTCCACCAGAAGGAATCTGTGATGCAGCAGTTGCGCAAGGATAACCACTACGTACCTGAGCTCTACCTCAAGCAATGGGCGGATAAGGATGGTGTCCTTACGTATCGATTGCTGGTGCCCAACGAGAATGTTGGTGCCTGGAAAAAGCATTCCTTGAAGGGTATTGGCTACCAAAAGCATCTCTACACCTACTGGGCGGGAGGTGAGGAGACTGATGAGTTCGAGTGTTGGCTAGACCGAGAGTTCGAGAGTCCTGCCCACGAGGCTATTCGCAGGGTCGTACAGGAAGACCGCTTAGAACCAGAGCATTGGCGGCGTTTGGTGCGGTTCGCAATGGCCCAAGATGTCCGTACTCCCGCACGGCTAAAGGAGTTTATTCGAAGTCAAAATGCAACACTAAAGCCTTTGATGGATGAGGTCATGCAGCGCTCTATCCACGAGATGGAGGATGCGGTGCAGCGAGGCATACCTATGCCTCAGATGGAAACAGATGACATCGATCCGTTCCCGCTGTTCAAGACGTCTATTGAACCACTGCCGGAGGGCGGAGGAGCCGTGAAGGTTGAGACGATCGTGGGGCGGCAGATGTGGATTTGGAACATGAAGCGGATCCTTACGCAGACCATTAAAAAACTGCCCAAACATCGATGGACAATTCTGCACGCTCCTCCAGGTCTGTCTTGGCCAACCTCCGACAATCCTCTCATAAAGCTCAACTACCAAGACTCAAAGAACTACGACACTAAAGGCGGTTGGGGCGTGAACCGAGGCGATATTCTGCTTCCGCTAAGCCCGAAACATCTGCTCCATACCTGCATCGGTCAGAGAGGTTGGCCGCGCGGAACCACTCTCACCTCCGAGTTGGCCCAGGGTATTCGGAGGATCATCATTGAGCACGCCCACCAGTATGTGTTTGCCAAGGAGCCTGGAGATATTCACCTGATCCGCCCCCGGATGGTATGTCCAGAAACTTGCAAGCAAGAGCGGGCAGCTTGGGATCGCTGGCACGTAGAGCAGTGTGCAGCAGAGCGAGAAATGCAAGCCAGATGAGACTTGGACGCCACTACGGATAGCAAACTACTGGTCACTATCGCTGCTGCATTACCGCATGGTCGCCCCGAGAAACTGGCATTTACTCCTGCCCAACCTACAGGCTTTCGAGAACAGCTGCGGAGAGATCGAGCAGATTCCTTCGCGGGGCCTTTTTCGTTTTTGCTCAGTCGGTAGCCCGAACCTATCCGACCTTCACGTAGCCCTGGCTGGGCTGCAGGTAATCGACCGCGCAGCAAATATCCCCTGCTCAAAACTGACAGGGCTCCCCCCCTTTTTCTGAAGGTTTCGACGGGACGTTTTCTTTCGGCTCCGGGTTTGGCTGTGGCCTTATCTCAGACTGAGGCGCCGGCCCTCGCTGCGGGTCATTTCGGGCTGAGAGGCAGGGGCTGGCTGAGAATTCATTTGAGGCTGAGTCACCGGGTCGCTGGCAGACGGCTGCGGGGTTGCCGGAGCTGGAGCTTGGGATGGGGGAACTATAGGCGTCTTCGATGAGGGTGCCGGGGTGTAGGCAAAAGCGTAAATAGAAATACCCAGACCCGCGACGCCAAGCATCGCGATACCCCGGCAACTCACTTTGTAGAAGAGCCTTTCGGCTTGCTCAATGGGATCACCTACCATTTTCTTGAATTCGGCTTCAGACAGAAAGCGATACAGCTTTGGCTGCCAGTCCTTGCGTAGCTTGCGCTGGATGTTGATGAACTTACGGCCTGACATCACGTTCAGTACCGTGTAGCCAAATGCAACCGCCATGACGATCGAGATCAGGTACGGGTTGATCTGCAATGTGAGCCTCGCGGCGATCAGGCCCAGGCCAACGGTCAGCGCCGTGGAGATCGCTGCGATTGCTTGCCGGGTCGCGTCTGTGGCCTTCGACGTTTCCTCCGTCACAGCCTTACGAAGATCTGTCAGGGATTTCAGGGTGTCCTTGGTGATTTCCGAGACCGCCATCTGATAAGCGATTCTCGCGCAATCCAAGGCAGCGGCCAGGTTCTCCCTGAAGTACTCCTGTACCTCCCCGTCCGCCCGACCGGAACGCGCGATTTCGGCGGACAACAGGATGTGCTTCACCTCTGCTTCCCGCGCGTTATCGAACACCCATGCCGCTGCTTCCTGGACAACCTCGAAGTCTTTAAGCGAGATGGGAGCATGACCCTCTACCGCCTCTGGGATCGCAAGGTTGAGCTTGGGCGGCCCCTTGAAGGTGAGCTTGCTACCACTGGTGTCGATTTCATTCGCAAAACAACGGCTCAGGGCACCGAATGCCTGACCTGCCCAGAGCATGTGTAAAGGATCAGCCTCATCGAGATGATGTCCTTCTGCGAGCAACCAAAGGCGCACATCCTCCGGTACTTTGCGGAGGGTCGCTGATTCTTTCACCAGGAGGCGGGGTGACTTGGTCGCCTGTGATTCGGTGTAGTCGCCCTCTTCACCCCAACCACAATATGCCCTCGCTCTGGTAACGAAAGGCTGAGTGAGGCCAAGCAGGTGCCAACGTGCAGCAGCGTGTCCATTGACCAGGAACGCCTTGAAGCCTACTTCCGTCGCCACATAGAGGGCCTGTTCCTGGACATGGTCTTCCGGAAGTGGCTTCTCCAGCTCAACGCGAAACGGCCCAAAATCTTCATCCTCATCATCGACGTCAGTTTCGCTGCTCGCGCAGTCGTAGATCGTGAATGACCAGGCAGCAGTGACGGCGGCTTTCTTGATCGACCGAGCAGTTTCCGCAGATAGGTCGGAAACGATGAGCGTCAGGTTGCCCTCTGTGATTAGCGCCTGACGCTTGCGCGATAGCTCGTTAAGCAGGCTGGCCAGGCTTTGGTGTGACAACGCTGTCCTCCTTGACTCGGTCTGTGTCGACGATGATTTGTTTCTTATCTCCGTCGAGCTGTATCACCTGGACGTTGGGGTTTTCCTTCCGATCGGGGAAGAGAATCGTGACGCCCTCAGCCGTGACGATCTTGCGCATGTAGGGCTGTCGGAGGATCCGGCGATCAGGCTTGAAGCTCAGCTCGTGCAGCTTGCTTTTCCTGACACGACTACGCGTCTCACGCTCCAGGCGGTTGGCGATTTTCTCATCCTCAGGATGCCCCGCAGCCAGCATCACTGCCTCAACGATCGCCTCTTCATCAATGCGCCGGCGAGTGCCCAGGTTGGCTTGGGCCCGCTGCAGCGCCTTGGCTATATCCTGACCGGGCAGGTTCTCAATGCAGGTCTGCAGTGCCGCCTTGAGGACTTTGCGGGTGATCTCGCTCAGCTCGGTGTCCGAAACTGCCCTGCTCACAGCCAAGAAATCGGCGAAGTAGTCGGCAAGATCAACCCCTTGCTTGGTGCGGTCGGTGGCCGAAATGTTCTGGTCAGCAACCCCGCTGATCACCCGAATCAGCGCCGTTTTTTGAATGGCCTTCTTCTCGTCCACCAAGGCATTCACGATACGCCGCAGCTTCTTTCCTGGAGCACCATCATTCTGCTCCAACGCAAGCTTGTAGTCGTACTTGATCAGGCTATAGATCTTCACATCCGGGTCTGCGACCGACAGCTCGAACATCAACAGAACGCCATCAGCACTGCCACCCACGTGCGCACGGTTGAAACTGGCGGCTAGGGCCTGAGCGCCGGCCACGAAGGACGTGTCCTCACTTGCGATCGCCTCGACCTCGTTACGGGTCACCGATACCGCTTTGAACATGAACACCGGCGCGGTGGCCATGTCCACGATCTTGCCGATGAAGAACGCTTCCTCCTCCAGAGCCCGCTCTGGCATGGCCGCGAAGTCTTTGGTACCCACGACATGCAAGATCATCCGTGTGATCTTGAGTGAATCAATCTCTTCGTCCGAAAAAAAGCTCATGCCATCTCCATGGAATCTGCCCCCGCCTGACCAGGAAGAGGAACCACCCGCCTCGACATGCGCCCAGGCGACAATTACGCATCAATTGCAGCCTGCAGGGCCGATGGCCACCTCCGCGTAGGGCTGGATGTGATGCTGTGGCCGGAGCATATCCGGAAAGGATGGCCAGCAGCCAGCACGCCACGCTGCATGACGCATTTGCCGGATTAGGAGTACATGAGCATCCCGTAGAAGCGACGCCGGCCTGCATTTCAGTTTGACACCCTCTCTAGGCGTCAGACCTTACACAGAAGAGTACATTTGTACTCTAGCTGGTTTTCAGCGGCTGAATCTGAGTCCGTGCCCTTCATCCGGCATTTCACAAAATGCTTAGCCCGTTAGGTGGAACCAGTTCCACCGGTGATACTGGCACGGTAGAATCACTCGCGGAGGGGTGGGCTCTTCCTCTCGCGCAAGCGAGGGCGGTTCTGATAATAAACAGTTTCGGCTGTTGGGCTTCGGCCCGCTGATCCCATTAGGGATGTTCAACGGTACTCAAATCCTCCCACCCCTTCTCCCCTTTTCTATGGAGAGATGTGCGTGAAAAAGGACAACGTCTGGTTCACTTACAAGGCGCGAATTCAGGCTCATAAACGCCTAGAGTGGCTGGACTTTCACTCACAGCTCTTGCTGGTTTGGTATGCGATTCTAAGCACGGCCCTGGGGGTGCTAACCATACGACACAGCACAGTGCTGGGCCCCGACACTGATGTCATGGCGACCATTCTATCCGTCGCGCTGCTGGGCATCTCACTCGCGGTAGCGAATCGGGATTTCCGAGGTCGTGCGATGCTGATGCGTACGAATTATCTGGAGCTGCAGAAGCTTCATCGTGATTTGCCCAACGACTCATCTGAACCTGACGCCCCGAAGCCCACACCTGCGCAGGTAAACCGCTACGACGAATTGCTCGCTGAGTCCGAAAATCATCGAGAGATCGACGATCGCATAGCGCGGGTGTTCGCAACTGGGCTTACCAGTCGAATTCCAACGGGTTTCGAGTACTTCAATGCAGTGTTCTGGCTGACGATGCGCTTTTTGATCACGACGATGCTTTATGCACTGCCTGTGGTAGTCGGGCTTTACTCGTTTTGGAACAAGCCATGAGCGCGGCCCTGAGTTTCAAAAAGCGCTTCAGCCGTGAGCACCTTTTGGAAATCTACACCGAGAAAATCAAGCAATCTGGTGCAATCGGGCTCGACCGTATGCGCCCGGCTAACCTCAACAAGATTCTGAGTGCGGAAATCGACCACATTCACGAAAAGGTTCACCAAGGTGAGTACCGCTTCACCGCCTACAAGGAAAAACTGATACTCAAAGGGGCATCATCTCTTCCCAGGCAGATATCCATCCCCACAGCCCGAGACCGTATCGTCCTGCGCGCGCTCTGCAATTGCCTCTCTGACGTGTTCCCCCTTGCGAAACTCACACTCCCTCAGACCGTCATCGACTCGCTGAAAAAAGCGCTCGACTCAGGCGCTTACGCTGAATACGCCAAAATCGATCTGAAAACGTTCTATCCATCCATTCCCCATGACCTTGTAGCCTCGGCAACAAAGAAAAAGATCAGAAAACCAGAGCTTCGCAAGCTGATCAGCAGCGCCCTCACCACGCCCACTGTGCCTGAATCCAGGGGAGGTAAAGGTGCTGATCGCCCTACTATTGGCGTACCGCAGGGCCTGGCAATCTCCAACGTACTTGCAGAGATTGCCTTGCAAAGCATTGATGCCACCTTTGGATCAAGGCCGGGCATTTGGTACAAGCGCTACGTGGATGACATCCTGATCCTCGCGCCCGCAGGCTTGGCACGCTCAACAGCGAACGAGCTGATTACCCAGCTAAAGGGGTTGAAGCTCAACCCTCATGACTTTGGGCCTGAGTCGAAATCCAAAGTCGCGCCACTGACTGAGCCCTTCAGTTTCTTGGGTTATCAGATTGAGAGCGGCAACGTACTGATACGTCACGAGAGCATCCTGAGATTCGAAGCATCGGTGGCCAAGATCTTCACTGCTTACCGTCACAAGTTGCTGACCGCCCGTAGCATGGCAGATAAAGAGCGTGCGCTTGCCTATTGCCAATGGAAGCTCAACCTCAGGATCACCGGTTGCATTTTCAAGGGCAAGCGGCTCGGCTGGGCAGCCTACTTCTCGCAGATCACCACGACTGCACAACTACGCTCCGTGAATCACACCATCAGGAAGCTTACCGATCGATTCTGTCCTGGCGGCGAGATTCACCCAAAGTCGCTGATCAAGACCTATTACGAGCTTCAACGAGGCATGAAGGCAGGCGATGGGTACATTCCAAACCTTGACGCTCTCACGGTGCCCCAGAAGCGCGAGAAGCTCGCTATGTGGCTTGGCGCAGAAGCGGCAAAATTGAGCGATTCAGAGGTCGAACGCCGCTTTGAGATCAAAGCCAGTAAAGCGGTGCGGGAGCTGGAGGAAGATATCGCACAAACCTCCTGAAGCTGGAGTTTGGGCCCAGATCAATTACTACTCTGAATTTGCCGTGGCTAGCAGTCACCCGCGCAGTGGCTTGATGCTCCACGGCAAATAATTCAGGTTACGGGCTTAGTGAACAAACTGGTGCAAGGCGGTCAAACTATCGACTGCATAATTTGATATATGGATATCATCGATGACAGTATTTAAAGCAGCGAACGTAGAAGACGCAGTTGCGCTTGCTGAGAGTTTCAAAGCCGAAGGACGCTACGATTGGTTTCGAGGACAGCTCCGCGAGTGGATGCCAAGTTCGTCGCTGGAGCGCAAAGTACTTCACGACCCGGTCGCTAAATCTCAGCTTGATGAGAAGCTGCTGAGGTTCACGAACTGGGTGATCGAGCAGCCAGCTCTCGCTTATCTTGCAGAGGAAGAGCACGTCGATTCTCTATTCGCTGTGCTTCAGCATTATGGATTCCCTACGAACTATATTGACTTTAGCACCGAACCTACAATTGCAGGCTTCTTTGCATCTGACACTCAATCTCCACCCGAGGAGCCTGGCAATTGCGTTATCTACTGCCTAGATACTTCAGACCTTAAAGAATTTTATAGTCATCTGCCCCCTTCGTTTGAAGGAATAGCATTTATTGCAGAGCCAGTGACGGTTAACGTCCCTAATCTTTGGAGGCTGGAATCACAGCACGGTCACTTCTTGTTCGCGAATCATCCATGGTATCAGATTTACGACATGGATAGAATCGTATTCCCTTGGAGTGGTGCTCCAGCCTTCCCATCGCGCGAACAGATATACCCTTCACACAAGAGCGCCTTGGAGCAAATACTCGACACGTATTTCTTCAATGAACGACGCATAGAGAACCATGCCATGCTCCGTGGCATGGCAGAAGAGCAAGGAAAGCAAAGCCTGTTCCGCAATATCTATGTCGAGACGCCCGAAACCTACGACTCAGATTCATTCATCGCTCCGCTGAGCCCCACCGCGCAATGGAGCGACGAGGCACTCGAACCATGGCGAGTAAATCCAAACGAACAATTTTATTCGACCGTTGGCCGCCATATGCCTTTGCCCCTTCGTAGCGGGGCCACAGCCCCCAGTCTTGCCGATCAGGTGAAACATTCGATAAGAGGGGCACTGAACACACAACGAGGGCTTCGAGCCCAAGCAGTAGAGTGGATCTTTACCGGACTTCCAGAGGAAGTTGACGAGGCGTTGCTGAGATCTACGGCTCGTCAAGCATGGAACGGTATGCGAAATCTTCCCTATACGAATGAAGACATCGCCTGTGCCATTTCTGCCTTGATTAACTTTTGCTCAATTCCAGATTGTTATTCGCCTGAAGGCTATAAGGTTAACAGGATATTCCAGGAGTGGATTCCGGACGCCATCTATATCGAATTTGGATACCAGGGCGACCCTTACTCCAAAGCATACTGTTCAGCTAGCCAATTGTTTAACGCATTAGATCCGACGTGGATTTCAAGCCTTAAAGACCCAGGATCGGTGCTCTCGATAGTAGGAGCGCTTCGTAAAACTCACGACCCTCGCCTAATGTTCGACTTCAGTCAGCTATCGAGCATTTTCGCTCGCGAGATCATTCCATCGCAGTTAGCCATGAAGCGATCTTTGGTGCTGTATAACCCAGCTGACCTAGTAGTCCTTAATATTCCATAGAGTATTCACTAACGACACTCGACATTCATTGGCTTAGGCAGTTGGTTAGATGCAGGCCCTCGAAATCAGCAAAAGCCAGAGAGACGGCCTTTTGACCGTTCAAAACGGGAGGCGAGGATGGCGCTTGCAAGGAGTCAGCAAGCGCCTTACGAGCGGCAACTTGGCACAAAATATTTCCTCCGCCGCAAGTCCTGCCAACATACATCCTCAGCTAGCAGGAGATGAGTTTCTACTGAAGAGCGGGCTGTCACACCCTGTCAGGTTTTTCAACTGAAAGCCCCTCAACCATCAGCAATTTTTTGCCTTCCATTCACGGCCGTATGCAGGCCTCAGGCCCTGGGGTCGAAGGCAGGAGCGCAAGGCTAAGGCGAGGTAGGAAAAGGCCTGAATAGACAGCTCTGGGGTGGGCGAGGTGCATTTTTGGCAATTCTTGCACCCGTTCGGGCAAATTAGCGAAACCACGAGTGGTTCATGGCCCAACAGCAACTCGGCCCGCGCCTGGTCGACAGCCAGGCTGCCGCGCTGGAATGCTGGGTGCGGGAATACCGGGGGCTGCTGGGCATCGCCCTGACCGACTGCATCACCATGGACGCGTTCCTGGGCGACTTCGACCTGTACTTCGCCAAGCTGTTCGATGGCCTGCGGCACGATTCGGGCGATCCGCTGGCCTGGGCGGAAAAGGCTATTGCCCACTATGAGCGGCTGGGGATCGACCCGAAGAGCAAGACCCTGATCTTTTCCGACGGGCTGGACCTTGCCAAGGCGCTGGGGCTGTACCGGGCGTTGCATGAGCAGATCAATGTGAGCTTTGGCATTGGTACCAGGCTGACCTGCGATATCCCGGGGGTGGAGCCGATGAACATCGTGATCAAGATGACGGCCTGCAATGGGGCACCGGTGGCCAAGATTTCCGACAGCCCGGGCAAGACACAGTGCCGGGATGAGAACTTCGTGGCCTATCTGAAGCATGTCTTTCGGGTGGATTGAGGTTGCCTGTGCCGGCCTCTTCGCGGGCTCGCCCGCTCCCACAGGTACTGCACCGCATTCAAGAACCGTGAGAAACCTGTGGCAGCGGGCAAGCCCGCGAAGAGGCCAGCACAGTCACCCCACCTCTTGCAGGCCAACACACAACTCCAGAAACCGCGCTGCAGCCCGCGACGGGGTGGCTGCATGCGGCACCAGAATGGAAAACCGCCGCACCAACGCCTGCGGCACAACCTGCAACCGCTGCAACGCCCCATCCTCATGCCGGATCGACATCGCTGACACAAAACCAATACCCATCCCGGCCCGCACTGCCTCCTTCACCCCTTCCACGCCGGCAATTTCCAGCGCCACGCGCATCGCCACGCCACTGCGGGCAAATGCCCGCTCGACGATCTGTCGCACACCCGAGCCGCTCTCGCGCAGCACCAACGGGTAAGCCCCCAGCGACGCCAGCGTCTGTCGGTCACTGCCAGCCAGCGGATGACCACGTGGCACGATGGCCACGATCTCGTCTTCCCGCCACGCCGTCACCGCCGTACCCAATGGCAGTTCCTGCCCAGGCGGCCCTTCGATCAGGGCGATATCGACGCTGTCCAGCGCAGCGACGATTTCTGCCGTATTGCCGTTGGAAGTGCTCACCAGCACCTCCGGGTAGCGGGCATGGAAATCGGCAATCAGGTAAGGCAGCAGGTAGCTGGCCGGCGTGGTACTGGCGCCGATGCGCAAGGTACCGCGCTCCAGCCCGCGCATGGCCTCGCGCAATGCCTGGGCCTGACGGAAGGTTTCGCGCAGGCGCTCGGCATGGGCCAGCAATTGCTCGCCGGCTGCTGTCAGCCGCACACCACGGCCGGCGCGCTGATACAGCGGCTCGCCAAAGGCCTCCTGCAGCAGCTTGAGCTGGCCAGACACCGCCGGCTGCGACAAATGCAGGGCCTGGGCCGCATGGCTGATGTTGCCGTGCTCGGCGACGGTGGCGAACGTTATCAGTTGTTCTGGGGTCATGAATGAAAAATATCAGCTAAACGGATATTTGCCATCCTAAATTACGATTTTTTATAAGCTTATAACCAGATTAACGTAAGCCATGTCGAAACACCTTTCCGGAGGACTCACATG
Source organism: Pseudomonas sp. B8(2017) (assembly GCF_002113575.1). Lineage (NCBI taxonomy): Bacteria > Pseudomonadati > Pseudomonadota > Gammaproteobacteria > Pseudomonadales > Pseudomonadaceae > Pseudomonas > Pseudomonas sp. B8(2017). The sequence goes on from NZ_NEIO01000022.1 coordinate 23,026, forward strand.
GCCACGGCTCCGTCCAACCCCGCCTTTGCACCTACCCTCTCTACCCGAGGGCGGCTCAATGGCATCCTGTTCGTCGCGCTGTTCGCGCTTGCGGTCACCCAGTTGGCCGCCCTGCCCGCCATCGCCAACCTGGGTATCAGCCCACTGATCGTCGGTATCGTCGCCGGTGCGCTTTACGGCAATGCACTGCGTGACGGTGTACCGGCAAGCTGGGCGGCGGGTATCAACTTTTCCGCCCGCGGCCTGCTGCGCATTGCCGTGGCCTTCTTCGGCCTGCGGGTAAGCCTGCAGGAAATTGCCGAAGTCGGCTGGTCCGGGCTCATCGTGTCGTTGCTGGTGGTGTCCAGCACCCTGCTGATCGGCCTGTGGTGCGGCATGAAGCTGTTCAAGCTGGACCGCGATACCGCCTTGCTGACCGCAGCTGGCAGCGCCATCTGCGGCGCCGCCGCGGTTCTGGCCTTCGAGTCGGCGCTGCGCAGTGCACCGCACAAAAGCGCCATGGCGGTTGGTAGCGTGGTGCTGTTCGGCACCCTGTCGATGTTCCTCTACCCATTGGCGCTCAATGCCGGCTGGCTGCAGCTGGACGCCATGGGTGCCGGGCTGTTCCTGGGTGGCACCATTCACGAGGTGGCCCAGGTGGTCGGTGCGGCCAGCAACGTCAGCCCCGAGGCCACGCATATCGCCACCATCGTCAAGATGACCCGGGTGATGCTGCTGGTACCGGTGCTGCTGGTGGTGGGCCTTTGGATCAGCCGGGCGCGCCAGCCGGGCCAGGCACAGGGCAACGGGCGCATCGCCATGCCCTGGTTCGCCTTCGGCTTCCTCGCGCTGGTGCTGGTGAATTCGCTGCAGGTGTTGCCAGGCAGCGTGACCCAGGCGGTCAACAGCCTGGATACCTTCGCCCTGACCATGGCCATGACCGCGCTGGGGATGGAGACGCGCCTCAGCCAGATTCGCCAGGCCGGGCCGCGGGCGCTGGCCACCGGGGCGCTTCTCAACCTCTGGCTGGTGTTTGGTGGCGTGGCGATTACCCTTGGCGTGCAGAAGCTGTTGGGATGACTTGAGACCGAGTCGCCTGCTTCGCGGGCTTGCCCGCTCCCACAGGTCCAGCGCAAGCCTGAAAGCAGCGCGGCCCCTGTGGGAGCGGGCAAGCCCGCGAAGAAGCCAGCCTGGTCTCAAGCTTTTTCCACTCCCCCCTCGTTGCCGTCCACATTTCTCGGTATGGTGTTGTCAAAGAAGGATGTTTTACCCGCACAGGAAAGACTTAGATGCCTCAACGCAATGTCATCAATGCATCCGTCAGCCCCAAAGGCAGCCTGGAGACGCTGTCACAACGTGAAGTGCAGCAACTGAGTGAAGTCGGTACCGGTAGCCTTTACACCCTGTTCCGCCAGTGCGCCCTGGCCATCCTCAACACCGGCGCCCATGTCGACAATGCCAAGACCATCCTCGAGGCCTATCAGGACTTCGAGGTGCGTATTCATCAACAGGACCGCGGCGTGCGCCTGGAGCTGCTGAATGCCCCGGCAGACGCCTTCGTCGATGGCGAAATGATCGCCAGCACCCGTGAAATGCTGTTCAGCGCCCTGCGCGACATCGTCTACACCGAAAGCGAGCTGGCCAGCCAGCGCATCGACCTGGAAAGCTCCCAGGGCATCACCGACTATGTCTTCCACCTGCTGCGCAACGCTCGCACCCTGCGCCCGGGCGTGGAGCCGAAGATGGTGGTGTGCTGGGGTGGCCATTCGATCAGCAGCGAGGAATACCAGTACACCAAGAAGGTCGGCCACGAGCTGGGCCTGCGCAAGCTGGACGTGTGCACCGGCTGCGGCCCGGGTGTGATGAAGGGCCCGATGAAGGGCGCCACCATTGCCCACGCCAAGCAGCGCATGCACGGCAGCCGCTACCTGGGCCTGACCGAGCCGGGCATCATCGCCGCCGAAGCGCCCAACCCGATCGTCAACGAACTGGTGATCCTGCCGGACATCGAGAAGCGCCTGGAAGCTTTCGTCCGTGTCGGCCACGGCATCATCATCTTCCCGGGCGGTGCCGGCACGGCCGAGGAGTTCCTCTACCTGCTGGGCATCCTCATGCACCCGGACAACCAGGAGCTGCCGTTCCCGGTGGTACTCACCGGCCCGCGCAGTGCCGAGCCGTACCTGCAACAGTTGCACGCGTTCGTCGGCGCCACCTTGGGTGAAGCGGCGCATCGCTTGTACGAGATCATCATCGATGACCCGGCGGAAGTTGCCCGGCACATGGTCGAAGGGCTCAAGGCGGTGAAGCAGTTCCGCCGCGAGCGCAACGATGCCTTCCACTTCAACTGGCTGCTGAAGATCGAGGAGAGCTTCCAGCGGCCGTTCGACCCGACCCACCAGGCCATGGCCGACCTCGACCTGCGCCGCGAGCTGCCGGCCCACGAACTGGCCGCCAACCTGCGCCGGGCGTTTTCCGGTATCGTCGCCGGCAACGTGAAGGACAAGGGCATCCGCCTGATCGAGGAACACGGGCCGTATCAGATCCGTGGCGACAGCGCCGTGCTTGACCCACTGGGCCGGTTGTTGCAGGCGTTCGTCGACCAGCATCGGATGAAGTTGCCTGGCGGCGCGGCGTATGTACCGTGCTACCAGGTGGTGACCTGATTCGCCATTCTTGCTGACTTGCTGAGGCCCCATGGATGGGGCCTGCAGCTATTTGGCTTTTTGGATGTGGGCATTTGCATCGAGTAGACATTCATTCGCGATGGTGGCGCCAAGTCACCTTTCCGCCCTTACGGCGGGTCCCTTTTTGTCGTGGCAAAAAGGAACCAAAAACCGTCGGCTCCCATCATCCGGCCCCTCCGCTGCGCTCCGGGGTTCCCTCGCTACGGGCCTGCTCCCGGGAGTACGCGCTGCAGGCCCCATCCATGGGGCCTCAGCGCTTGACGGGCATCCATGCCCGTCACCTCCCTCCGCAGTCCCTTCGCTCGGCCTCCTGAAGTCGCAATCGGCGGCGCCTGAACTATCGCGCGCTTAGAAGCAAAAGCAAAAGCAAAGGCAAAGGCAAAACTGCTACTAACTGAGGTCGGCCATCGGTCGTTCGACAAAGCGGATGCTGTCGCGCCCACCGCGCTTGGACTGGTACAAGGCGACATCCCCCTGCTCGATCAAGGCCGCAAGGCTCGTCGGCGGTTGGTCGAACAGGTTGGCGCCGATGCTAAGTGTGACCGGCTGCGGCGTAGGTACCGTCTTGCTGGCATACTGCTGGAACTGCTCGCGCAGCAGTCCACCCAGCTCCATGACCCGCTCGCTGCTCGCACCACACAGCAGAATGACGAACTCATCACCGCCCAGCCGCGCCGCCAGCGAGCGCTCGGGCAGCACCGTGCGAATCATCTCGCTCAGGGCAATCAGCAAGCGGTCCCCTGCAACATGCCCGTGCAGGTCGTTGACCAGCTTGAAGTTGTCGATGTCGATCAGTAGCAAGGCCCCGGGCTGCGCCGGATCCACTGCCTTGAAGAAAGGCCCCGCCCGCACCTCCAGTGCGCGTCGGTTGTACAGCGCCGTCAACGGGTCACGGGCCGCCAGGCGGGCAATCCGCTCCTCGCGCCGGTAGCGCACGGTGCCGGTCATCGACAAGGCAATCAGCATGATCGCCATCGCACCTTCGACCAACGAAACCTGAATGATCAGCCCGCCGAAGGTGGCCAGGTCAATCAGCGTACCCGGTGTAATCGCAATGATCGCCTTGGCCACATAGAACAACCCATGCGCCAGCAACACATAGCGCAACTGCACCGCGCCAACACTCAGCGACTTGCCATGCGGCCGCAACAGCCAGCTGGCCTTGAGCGTCAACAGCGCCACCAGCAACGAGTTGACCATCAGCATCACCTTCGACCACTGCGGCCCAACAGGCAACAGCAGCAAGGCAAACCACACCAGCACGACCGATAACCAGATACGCGACAGCCGCACCTGGGTGAAGCGCAACACCCCCATCAGGAAGAACCAGTGCGCCACCACCAGCAAGCCGTTGGCGAACCAGATACCGATCAGCAACAAACCGATGCCGCGCAGCAATGCCAGGGTGGAACCAATCGTGATGGTGGCAAAGCCTGCGCTCCAGAACAGCAGCGACGGCTCGCGTACGCTTCGCCACTCGATCGCCAGGTACAACGCAGCCGCGGCAGCCAGGGCGATCGAGATAGTCAGCATCGTGGGTGGATCAAGCGCCATGAACGGTTTGGCCTATCTGGTTGACGAGGAAAAGGCCCGATTGTATGCGCTCGTGATGACTTTTCAGAGGAGCCTTACACCACCAGCCTGCAAATGATAGCCCAGCCCTGGCCAATACCCGTGCGAGTGAATGTCATATTGACATCAGCCTGTCATTTGCACCACAAAAACCGCTGTCGTTATGACAACACACCAGCGCAACACGCCCATCTGCAAGGGCTGCCCAGCTGGCACGAAAGCTGAACCATTCTCTTTCGCCACTACCTGCCTTGCGGAAATAACCATCATGAAAAATATCCTCCTCCCTCTGGCGATGTCCCTGTCCATCGCCCTGCCCGCCTGCGCCGACGAGGTGCTCTCGGAAAGCCCCGACAACACGGTGGGCTATGGCGCCGGCGGCGTCAGCGGCCTGATGGTCGGCGCCGCGCTCGGTGGCCCGTTCGGCGCCATCGCCGGTGCAGCCCTGGGTGCATTTGGCGGCGCCGCCGTGCAACAAGGCAGCGGGCACAGCGACGCGGCCTACGTGGTACGCCATGACGACGGCAGTACCCAGCGTTATCGCTCGCCCAATGCCCGCTTCAAGCCCGGTGATCAGGTGCAGGTGAGTGGTATTCGCCTGGCCCCGGCGCAGTAAGCCATTGCCCGGACAAAAAGCTCACCAGTTGCCGCCCATGTGAGCTCAGGCGCTCCCAGTCGCGGAAACACAAACGTAGCTCCAGGGTGGCCCAGCTTTCCGCCAGGGCCACCCGACGCACCGGCAGCTCCTGCTCGGCGCGCACGGCGGCTGTGCGGGCAGCATGGCCAGGTTCATCGCCAATTCCTCGATAAAGCGCTGCTAGTAAGGCTGCCTTCAGTTCAGAATAACCCTGTCTTTCTTCTGCCACGGGTACCCCATGAACGCGTTACGCAGCCTGATCCAGCGCCAACTGCAAAGCGGCGCCCTGTACGCCGTGCTGGCGGCCCTGGGTTTCAGCTTCAAGGCCATCTTCGTCAAGCTCGCCTATGCCGCAGGGCCGGTGGACGCCATCAGCCTGCTGGCATTGCGCATGGGGCTGTCGCTGCCGATGTTCGCCTGGCTGGTGTGGGCCAGCCGTGGTCAGGGCAGCGCACCGCTCAACCTGGGTGATGGGCTGCGTGTCGCGTTGCTCGGGCTGCTGGGCTACTACCTGGCCAGCCTGTTCGACTTCTATGGCCTGCAGTACATCAGTGCCGGGCTGGAGCGGCTGATCCTGTTCACCTACCCGACCCTGGTACTGGTGTTCCAGGCCATCGCCCTGCGTGAGCGGCCAAGCCTGCGCACCTTGTCGGCCATGGGCCTGTGCTACCTGGGGCTGGGCATTGCCTTTGTCCACGACGTCAGTGTGGCCGGGGCTGGCCAGCAGGTGGTGCTGGGCTCGCTGTGGGTGTTCGCCAGTGCGGTGACCTACGCGCTGTATTACTCCGGCACCGGCATGATGCTCAAGCGCATGGGCTCGATGCGCCTGGCCGGGCTGTGCGGTACTGCGTCCTCGCTGATGGTGCTGGCGCATTACCTGGTGGTGGCACCGGTCGGGCAGTTGTGGCAGTTGCCAGGCGCAGTGTGGGCCAATGCCGGGTTGATGGCGGTGTTTTCCACGGTGTTGCCGATCTACTGGGTGGCGCTGGCGATACAGCGCCTGGGGCCGACCCATACTGCCGCGGTGGGCAACCTGGGGCCGGTGCTGACGGTGCTGGCATCGTGGGCGATCCTGAGCGAGGAGATTTCGCTGTATCAGGTCGTCGGGTTGGCGGTGGTGCTGTTTGCGGTGTCGCGGCTCAAGCCGCGGGGCAAACAGGAAACAAAGGTGGCACAGCCTGGCACGGCCCCTGTAGGAGCGGCCTTGTGTCGCGAAAGGGCTGCAAAGCAGCCCCAGCAATAGCGGCGTTGACGCTGAAATCGAGGGGCCGCGTTGCGGCCCTTTCGCGAACACAAGGCCGCTCCCACAAAAACGCTTGAATTCCCTCAGAGCACCCGCTTGATCAGCGGCTCCAGCCGGCTATAGCGCAGCCGCCGCAGGAACTTGCGCACTTCCTTGGGGTGCTCGGCCTTGACCCCCAACTCCTCTGCCGAGCCGATCTTCGGCGCATGCCGGCGCAACTCGGTCAACTCTGCCTCTCGTGGCCCCAGCCATTGCCCTTGCGGGTCATCGATCAGCAGGCCGTTCTCCAGGTCCAGGTTGAAGCCGCGCGGGTTCAGGTTGTTACCTGTCAACAACGAATAGCGCTGGTCTACCCACACGCCCTTGGCATGAAAGGTATGCCCGGGGTCATTCCAGATCCGCACCTGCAGCTGGCCGCTGGCAATCGCAGCGTGGCGACGTCGGGTGAAGGCGCGCAGGTTGTCTTCGTACAGATAGGGCAACGCGCCGCTGGCACTGAACGGCTCGCCGGGGGCGATATAGAAGTCGTTGGCCGTGCGGTCACCAACGATCAGCTCCACCCGCACGCCACGCGCCAGGGCATGGTCGAGCTCGCGCATCAGCACCCGGGGCGGGTTGAAATACGGCGTGCTGATGATGACCTGCGAGCGCGCCGCCGCCAGCAAGGCGCACAGTGCCCGGTTCAGCGGGTTGCCACGGCCCACACCCAACAGCGGGATCACCCGCAGGCCCTGCCCCGCTGCGCTGGCCGGTGCCTCATAGGCCATGCGCCGCAGCCGCGCACGCAAGCGCCGGATGTCGCCGCGCAGGCTGCGGGTGGAGGGTGGCGCCGGCAGGTCGAGGCGCGGCGTGGCGGTGTGGTGCAGCAGGCGCCGCACCAGCCCGACCATCGCGTCGGCCAGCTCTGGTGACTGGAACAGGTGGTAGCGGTCCAGGCGATAACGATCGAAACGGTGCAGGTACACGTTGTTAAGGCTGGCGCCGGTGTAGATCACGCAGTCGTCGATGATGCTGCCCTTCAGGTGCAACACGCCAAACAGCTCGCGGGTCTGCACCGGTACGCCATGGATGACGATGTCCAGCCCATGGTGCTGGCGCTGGGCCTGGTACCAGGCGGCGTTACCCGGCTGGCGCCCGGCGCCCAGCAGGCCGCGGCGGGCACGGAACCAGTCGACCACGATGGTGATTTCCAGCCCCGGCCGCGCGGCCTTGGCCTGGTACAAGGCATCCAGCACTTCCTGGCCGGCCTCGTCTTCCTGCAGGTACAGCGCAACGATGACGATACGCCGGGTTGCGGCGCGGATGCGCTCGAGCAGGCAGGCGCGGTAGGCCTTGGCATCGGGCAGCACCTGTATCGACTCGGCCGACATGGCGTAGCCTGGCAATGCCGCCAGCATGGTTTCGGGGTTCACGAACGATCACCTTCTGTGTGCAATCACTGTCGTGCATCAGCTTGCACAGGAAGATTGAAATGGTCCAGCCCTCGGAGAGCATGGGGCTGCTTTGCAGCCCTGTCGCGACACAAGGCCGCTCCTACAGGTTCGGCGCCGCATTCGGCGGTGGCTTGTAGGAGCGGCCTTGTGTCGCGATAGGGGCGCAAAGCGCCCCCATTTCTGACGAAGCTATTTCAAGTCGAAGCGATCCAGCTCCATCACTTTCTCCCAGGCAGCCACAAAGTCCCGCACGAACTTGTCCCGGCCATCACTGCTGCCATACACCTCGCTCAACGCCCGCAACTGGGCATGGGAGCCGAATACCAGGTCAACCCGGCTACCGGTCCACTTCACCTGCCCGGTCTTACGGTCGCGCCCTTCGAAGGTTTCGTTATCCGCCGAGGTCGGCTTCCACTCAACGCCCATGTCCAGCAGGTTGCGGAAGAAGTCGTTGCTCAGGGTACCGACCTTGTCGGTGAACACGCCCTGCTGGCTGCCGCCATGGTTGGCGCCGAGCACGCGCAGGCCGCCGATCAGCACGGTCATTTCCGGCGCGGTCAGGGTCAACAACTGGGCCTTGTCCAGCAACAGCTTCTCGGCCTTGACGCTGTAGCGGGCCTTGGTGAAGTTGCGGAAGCCATCGGCCAGCGGCTCCAGCACGGCGAACGACTCGACGTCGGTCTGCGCCTGGGAGGCATCGGTACGCCCCGGGCGGAACGCCACGCTGACGTTGTGCCCGGCGTCCTTGGCAGCCTTTTCCACTGCGGCGGCGCCAGCCAGGACGATCAGGTCGGCCAGGGAGATTTTCTTGCCGCCGGCATTGAACTCGGCCTGGATCTTCTCCAGCGCCGCCAGCACCTTGCCTGTGCCCTGGTTCGCCGGCCAGTCCTTCTGCGGCGCCAGGCGCAGGCGGCCGCCATTGGCCCCGCCACGCTTGTCCGAACCGCGGAAGGTCGACGCCGCCGCCCAAGCTGTGGACACCAGCTCGCCAACGCTCAGGCCCGCCGCGAGCACCTTGGCCTTGAGCGCGGCAATGTCCTGCTCACCCACCAGTGGGTGGTCGACTTTTGGCAGCGGGTCCTGCCACAGCAGCTCTTCGTTGGGCATTTCCGGGCCCAGGTAGCGCGCCAATGGGCCCATGTCGCGGTGGATCAGCTTGTACCAGGCTCGGGCGAAGGCGTCTGCCAGCTGCTCAGGGTTGTCCTTGAAGCGGCGGGCGATCGGCTCGTAGATCGGGTCGAAGCGCAGCGCCAGGTCGGAGGTGAGCATGGAAGGCGCGTGGCGCTTGGCCGGGTCATGGGCATCCGGCACGGTGCCTGCCCCCTTGCCCTCCTTCGGCCGCCACTGGTGGGCACCGGCCGGGCTCTTGGTCAGTTCCCAGTCGAAGTTGAACAGGTTGTTGAGGTATTCGTTGCTCCATCGGGTGGGGGTGGAAGTCCAGGTCACTTCCAGGCCGCTGGTGATGGTATCGCCACCCTTGCCGCTGCCGAACTTGTTGGCCCAACCCAACCCCTGCAGCTCCAGGCCTGCAGCTTCCGGCTCCGGGCCAACGTTGTCGGCAGGGCCGGCACCGTGGGTCTTGCCGAAGGCGTGGCCCCCGGCGATCAGCGCCACGGTTTCTTCATCGTTCATGGCCATGCGGCCGAAGGTGTCACGGATGTCCTTGCCCGAGGCTACCGGGTCGGGGTTGCCGTCCGGGCCTTCCGGGTTCACGTAGATCAGGCCCATCTGCACAGCAGCCAAGGGGTTTTCCAGGTTGCGCTCGCCGGACAGGTCCCGGCTTTGCTCCTCTGGGTGCTTGGCTGGCTCTGCCACCAGGTCACCCTGGCCTGGCGGCTGGGCCTTGACCTGCTCATTGCCATAACGGATGTCACCGCCCAGCCAGACCTTTTCCGAACCCCAGTACACATCTTCGTCCGGCTCCCACACATCGGCACGCCCGCCGGAGAAACCGAAGGTCTTGAAGCCCATGGATTCGAGGGCGACGTTGCCGGTGAGCACGATCAGGTCGGCCCAGGAAATCTTGTTGCCGTACTTCTGCTTGATCGGCCACAGCAGACGCCGGGCCTTGTCCAGGCTGACGTTGTCCGGCCAACTGTTGAGCGGGGCGAAGCGCTGCTGGCCAGAGCCTGCACCACCCCGGCCATCGCCAATACGGTAGGTACCGGCGCTGTGCCAGGCCATGCGGATGAACAGCGGGCCGTAGTGGCCGAAGTCGGCGGGCCACCAGTCCTGGGAGTCCGTCATCAAGGCGGTCAGGTCTTTCTTCAGGGCCTGGAAGTCGAGGCTCTTGAACGCCTTGGCATAGTCGAAACCCGGGTCCATCGGGTCGGACTTGGAGGAATGTTGGTGAAGAATTCTCAGGTTGAGCTGGTCAGGCCACCAGTCACGGTTGGTGGTGCCGCCACCTGCGGTTTGATGGAACGGGCATTTCGATTCGTTCGACATCTGCGGGTACCTTTGGGTCGGTTATCCAGATTTCCGGTCTTTGCCAGGTGTTCTTTCAGCCGAGCGCGTGGGCTCGTGCTACCCCTCATCAGGTCTACACGGGGCTTGCGAAGCTGTCACGACGGGGTTGGTGCGGTCTTGCACGCAAGTGCTGACACGCCGCCCGCTCGCGGAATTCGCGGGGCCAGGGGAAAGACTAGCCGAGCTTGGACAGAGTTCTAATAGAGTGGCTATTGAGGGGTGATAGGTTGGCTCTGTCAGGGTCATGCCTGTACTGGCCTCTTCGCGGGCGCGCCCGCTCCCACAGGACCTGCGCAGGTCTCGAGAACTGTGCAGTACCTGTGGGAGCGGGCATGCCCGCGAAGAGGCCGGCACATCCATACAAGGCAATCAGGCTGGCCACATGCTTCAATACACCGCCACCCCCTCTACTCCGGAACCCGCCCCCCTCATGAACCGCAACGACCTGCGCCGCGTCGACATGAACCTGCTGGTACTGTTCGAAGCCCTGATGATCGAACGCAACCTGACCCGGGTCGGCGAAAAACTGTTCATCACCCAGCCCACCGTCAGCGCCGCCCTTGCCCGCCTGCGCGAGCTGTTCGACGACCCGCTGCTGATCCGCAACGGCCGGGCCATGGAGCCCACGCCACGGGCCATGCAGATCTTCGCCGAGCTGGGGCCGGCCATGGATGTGATTTCCGCTGCCATCAGCCGCGCGCGCGAATTCGACCCGGTCCACAGCTGCAACGTGTTCCGCCTGGGCCTGTCGGACGATGCCGAGTTCGGCCTGTTCCCGGCCCTGCTGCAGGCCCTGCGCGAAGAGGCCCCGAACATCAGCGTGGTGGTGCGCCGGGCCAACTTCCTGCTGATGCCGGGGCTGCTGGCCAGCGGCGAGATCTCGGTGGGCGTGAGTTACACCACGGACCTGCCGGCCACCGCCAAGCGCCGAAAGCTGCGCAACATCGGCGTGCGAGTGCTGCGCGCCGATGACCGCCCGGGCCCGCTGACCCTCGACGAATACTGCGCCCGCCCGCATGTGATGGTGTCGTTCTCGGGCGACATGAGCGGCAATATCGACCTCGACCTGGCGCGCATCGGCCGCTGCCGCAAGGTGGTGCTGGCGGTGCCGCAGTTCGGCAGCCTGCGCGCCCTGCTGCGCAACACCGAGCTGATCGCCACGGTGCCGGACTATGCCGCCTGCGCCCTGGCCGACGACGGCAGCCTGCGCGCCGACCCGGCGCCGTTCGACATCACCGAGGCCGAACTGTCGATGGTCTGGAGCGGCGCCCAGGACAATGACCCGGCCGAGCGCTGGCTGCGCGAGCGCATCCTGCAGTTCATGGCCACGCAGTGATGCATCGACCTCATCGATAGCCACCATGAATGCCATCAAGTTCCGCTGCGGCCAGCCCGGGCGGAAGATGGCGGCATTCGCTGATTGATGAGGCCTCCCATGAAAACCGGCATGATCGCTGCCCTGCTCGCCTTGCTGGCCGCCCTTGGCGGTTGTGCCAGCCCTGCCGCTACCGACGCGCAGCCCTACGGGCACTTCTATTCGGCCACGGCCATTTCCAGTGTCGCCCTGGCCCCCGGCCAACGGGTGGCGGTGCTGCTGGGGCGAGACGCCGAAGCAACCCTCGAATACCTCGGCAGCCATCGCACCCAGGCAGCCGCGCCGACCCAAGGCCAGCGTGCCCCTGTTGCGCCCCTGGGCAGCGAGAGCCAGGCGTATGACTGGCTGGCGCGGTCACTGGCGCAGCAGTTTGCCGAAGTGACTTTCTATGACGACCTGGACACGCTGCTGGGTGACCACCCGGATGTGATCGTGCTGCTGGACACCGAAAGCCGTTTGGCCAGCGCGGATATCGAAAGCCGGGTGGTAGCGCGCTTTTTCGATGACCAGCTGACCTACATCGGCCGCGCTGAAGGGCGAGCCAGCAAGCGCCTGGACGATGTGGCGCGGGTGGCCGAGGATGAACGGGCGGTGCAGGCGGATGCCTTGCGCGACTTTGACGATTCGTTGCAGGCGTTGTTGAAGGGTCGCGTTTGAGGGCCCTTTCGCGGGTGAACCCGCTCCCACAGGTACAGCGCCCTGTCCACGGGCTGCGCTGTACCTGTGGGAGCGGGTTTACCCGCGAAGAGGCCACTACAGGTTGTCACTTACCCCGCTGCATCCACGCCGCCCCCAGCCCACTGAGGCAGATCACCGAGATGCCCACCAGGCTCAGGGTATCCGGCACCTGGCTATAGACAACCAACCCAAGCAACCCGGCAAACACGATCTGGCAGTAACTGAACGGCGCCAGCAAGGCCGGTGCCGCATGGCGGAAGGCCTGGGTCAGCAGCAGGTGCGCAGTCATGCCAAAGCCACCCAGCGCCAGCATCAGCAGCGCATGGTCCCAACGCGGCATCTCCCAGAAGAACGGCACCAGCGCACTCATCGCCAGGGTGTTGCACAACCCCGCATAGAAGTTGCTGGTGGTCGGGCTGTCATGCGCGGCCAGGATGCGCGTCAGCAACTGATAGAAGCAGAAGCCCAGCGCCGAACCGAACGGATACAGGATGGCCGGGGTGAACATCGCCCCGCCCGGGTGCACCACCACCAGCACACCGATGAAACCCATCACCACCGCCACCCACTGCCCCACCGTCACCCGCTCCTTCAGCAACGGCGCCGACAGCGCGGTGACCAGCACCGGGGCCAGGAAGTTGACCGCCGTGGCCTCGGCCAGCGGCAGGTACTGCAGGCCGGTGGTGAACAGCAGGCTGGTACTCAACAGGCTCAGGGCACGTAACGTCTGCAACAGCGGACGGCGGGTGCGCAGCACGTTGAGGCCGGCCTTGGGCAGGAAGATGCCGGCCATCAACAGCGTGTGCACCACATACCGCGCCCACACCACCATGATGATCGGGTACAGGCCGCCGAGGAACTTGGACAGGGCATCGTGACTGGCGAACAGGAACGTAGCCACCACCACCAGGGCGATGCCGCGCAGGGGTTGGTTGACTCCGGACAGCGGTGTGCTGGAACTCATGGCACTCTCGATGACGGCGCGGCTGGATGCGGCGCCCAGGGAAGGCCGCGCAGGCGTTGCCTGGCGGATGCAACAGCTCGGATTCTAGAAGAGATGCCAAAGAATAAGGAAGTTCAATTGCCGCCAGCCAAGGCCGACTGCAATTTCTGTTCGCTGATCGACCACTTTCCGCCCCGCGCGCATGGCCCGTGGCGTGCTGATCGCCGACCATCGAATGCGAACCCTGCCCACCCTACAAGGAATTTACATGCAAAGGCTCACCACCCGAAACGGCCTGGACCTGCCCGCGATCGGCCTGGGCACCTGGCCAATGACCGGCAGCGAGTGCACCCAGGCCGTGCGCCAGGCGCTTGAAGTGGGTTACCGGCACATCGACACCGCCACTGCCTATGACAACGAAGCCGCCGTCGGCCAGGCCCTGCGCGACAGCGATGTACCGCGCGAGCAGATTCACCTGACCACCAAGGTATGGTGGGATCGCCTGGCGCCCAAGGCCATGCGCCAGTCGCTGGAGGACAGCCTGCGCGCGCTGGGTACCGAGCAGGTCGACCTGTTCCACATCCACTGGCCCGGCCAGGACTGGGACCTGGCCCGCAGCATCGAAACCCTGGTGGCCCTGCGTGACGAGGGCAAGGCGCGCAGCATCGGCGTGGCCAACTTCCCGCTGGGGCTGCTGCGCCAGGTGGTGGAAACCCTGGGCGCGCCATTGTCGGCGATCCAGGTGGAATACCACGTGCTGCTCGGCCAGCAACCGCTGCTGGACTACGCCCGCCGCCACGACCTGCTGCTCACCGCCTACACCCCGCTGGCCCGTGGGCAGGCGGCGGCGCAGCCGGTGATCCAGGCGATCGCCCGCAAGCATGGCGTACTGCCCAGCCAGGTGGCACTACAGTGGTTGCTGGACCAGGACGGCGTGGCGGTGATCCCCAAGGCCGGCAGCCGCGAGAACCAGCTGGCCAACCTGGCGGCGTCGAACGTGCAGCTGGATGACGAGGACCGCGCTGCGATCGCCGGGTTGCCGAAGGACCAGCGGGTGGTGAGCCCGGCGTTTGCGCCGGACTGGGACAGCTAAGCCTTGATCAAGCCTTGAAAGCTTGCACGGCCCATGTGGGAGCGGGTTCACCCGCGAACACCGGCGCAGCCGGTGCCAGCCACCGTGTCGCCTGCTTCGCGGGTGAACCCGCTCCCACAGGTACTGCGCCGGGCCGATCGGCTGCGGTGATTCTGCAGGCCCGCGCAAGGGCACTATGCCGGCGTCATGACCTGCTTCAACCGCTCGTTCGCCGGTGCCGGTCGCCCGTACAGGTAACCCTGGAAGTGCGAGCAACCCTCCGCCGCCAACCGGCGCATTTGCTCTTCCGACTCAACCCCCTCGGCCGTGGTCTTGATCATCAGGCTGTTGGACAGGTCGGTAATAGCGCGGATGATCGACATCGCCTCGCGGCTGTCGCACATGTCATGCACGAACGACTTGTCGATCTTGATCCGGTCGAACGGGAACGAACGCAGGTAGCCCAGCGAGGAATACCCGGTGCCGAAATCATCCAGCGAAATGGACACGCCCAGGTCCTTCAGTGCACGCAGGGTACGCACGTTTTCCTCGCTGTTGCCCAGCAGCACCGACTCGGTGATCTCCAGCTCCAGCCGCTGCGGCGGCAGGCCTGAGTCGGCCAGCGCCAGGGCCACGGTGTGCACCAGGTTGGCATTCTTGAACTGCACCGCCGACAGGTTGACCGACACCGTCTGCTCACTGTCCCAGCTGGCCGCCTCCTGGCAGGCCAGGTTCAGCGCCCGGTTGCCCAGTTCGTGGATCAGCCCGGTTTCCTCGGCGATGGGGATGAAGTCCATGGGCATGACCATGCCGCGGGTCGGGTGCTCCCAGCGCAGCAACGCCTCATAGCCGGTAACGCTGCTGGTCTGCTGGTCGACCACCGGCTGGTAGTGCAGCTGCAACTGGCCCAGGTGCAGCGCGGTGCGCAGGTCGGTTTCCACCAGGCGGCGCTGGCGGGCGGCGACGTCCAGTTCGACGTTGAAGCACTCGTAGCGGTTGCGGCCGTTGCGCTTGGCCTCGTACAGCGCCATGTCGGCGTAGCCCAGCAGTTGCTCGGCCTGGTCGCTGTCATCAGGCGCAATGGCAATACCGATGCTCACCCCCACCGTGAACTGGTGCCCCTCGATCTGGAACGGCGGGCAGATCGCGTTGATCAGGCGCTGCGCAGTGTTGCATGCGGCCTCCCGGCCCTCCAGGCCGGTCAGCACCACGGCAAACTCGTCGCCGCCCAGGCGGGCCAGGGTGTCGTGTTCGCGCAGCTCGCGGCGCAGGCGCTTGCCCAGCGCGCGCAGCAGCTTGTCGCCAAAGGCGTGGCCCAGCGAATCGTTGATGTTCTTGAAGTTGTCCAGGTCCAGGCACAGGGCGGCGGTCAGCTTGGCGTGCTCGCTGTCACGCACCAGCGCCTGGCGCAGGCGTTCGTTGAACAGGGTGCGGTTGGGCAGCCCGGTCAGCGCATCGTGGTGCGCCATGTGGTGGATCTGCGCGTGGGCGGCCAGCTCTTCTGTGGCGTCTTCGGCAACGAACAGCACGTAGTCGGCCTGGCCTTCACGGTTCTGGCTGAGCAAGGTGCGGCTGCGCAGGGTGCGTGGGCCGCAGGCCGTGTCGACCCGGGTTTCGGCGGCATGGCCCTTGGTGCTGCGGGCGCCACGGGCCAGTTGCTGTTCCAGGTAACCGGCAACACCCGGTGCCAGGCATTCGCCGGGCAACTGCCCGGTCATCCTGCGCTGCGGCCCGCCGAACAGGCGTTCGGCCTGCTGGTTGGCCAGCAGGATGCGCTGGCTTTCGAGGTCCTGGACAATGACGCTGGCGGGGATGTTGGCAATCACCGAATCAAGAAACTGCGACAGCTTGGTCATTTCCTGGCTGTACTGCTCGGCCAGTTCCTTGGCCTGCAGCAGTTCCAGCTCTTGCCGGTGGTGCTCGGAAATGTCGCGGGTGACCTTGGCGAAGCCCACCAGTTGCCCGGCATCGTCGTACACCGCGTCGATCACCACATGGGCATGGAAGGTCGTGCCGTCCTTGCGCAGGCGCGAACCGGTCTCTTCGAAGCGCCCGGTGCTGCGCGCCTGCTCAAGGTTGAGCGCGGGCAGCCCGGCGGCGCGCTCGGCATCGGTATAGAACAACGAGTAGTGCTGGCCGACGATTTCCTCGGCCAGGTAGCCCTTGGCGCGCTGGGCGCCGGGGTTCCAGTTGGCGACGATTCCTTCGGGGGTGAGCAGGTAGAAGGCATAGTCCACCACACTCTGGATCAACAGCCGGTACATGATGTCGGGGCTTGCGACTAGCGACATGAACTTTACCTGGGCCTTCGAAAGGCGTGAAAAGGATTGGTGGCATTATGCCTCCGATGACGATTTTGTGAAGTAGCTCACAAAAAGCCACGATCCCTTCAATTTGCGAACGAAGGCTGGCAACCCCTCAATGGCGGGCGCCCGTCACCAGGAAGTTGAGCAAGCCCGGTTCGTCATCCAGGGCTATGGGCTGCGCCGGGCGCGACAGCTCGGCCAGCACGGCATTGCAGAAGGCCACGGCAGGCATGTCCTGTGCGTAACAGCGCATCAGCCAGTCGCCCTCGCCGCCCAGCAGTTGCAATGCCACCGCCCGGCCGATGCCCTGTCGGCGGTACTTTTTCAGGATGAACAGGTCGGCCAGTTCGAACGCGTCGATGCCCGGCAGCTCGCTGCGTTCGACCAGCACGAAACCGGCGATGAAACCATCTGCCAGCACCAGGTACGCGCCCCAGCCATCGGCCTGCCAGTAACGTTGCAGGTGCTCGTCATGGATATAGAAGCGGCCGTCCACTTCGACGTCTTCCTGCTCCCAGTCCGAGGACTCGTAGGCGTAGAACTGGTAGAGGTTGCGAATCAGCGGGGCCTGGTCGGCAGTGGTTGCCAGCAGTTCGATGGGCAGCATGGTGCGAGGGCTCGGGTAAAAAGGCGGATTCTAGATCAACAGCCCCTGGCAGCAAAAAGCCCAGGCCCTCCCCGCACGGAAAGGCCCAGGCCAAAACCAGTCATCGATTGCTAGGCGCCCCTGTGGGAGCGGGCATGCCCTCGAACACCGGCAAAGCCGGTGCCATACACCGCGGTGCCTCTTCGCGGGCACGCCCGCTCCCACAGGGATCCCTTCAGGGCTCAGCTGTTTTGCAACGCACGCGGGCGGTGGCTGCGCGCCTCGGCGTCCGGCGCCTTGGCCGCCTGCAGGTGGAAGTCGAACGCCAGCTCGGCAAAGCGTTCGCCCTCTACGCCGCGATCACGCGCCGCCGCAGCATCCTCGACAAAGCGCAGCTCGCCGACCAGCTCGTCACGGGTGGCATAGGCAAAGTCATCCCACAGGTACTTGTCGCCGGCCAGGTTTATCTGCGTGGTCAGATGGCGGTGCCCCGGCGCCGAGATGAAGAAGTGCACGTGCGCCGGGCGCTGGCCGTGACGGCCAAGCAGGTCCAGGCACTCCTGGGTTGGCCCCTGCGGGTCGCAGCCGTACCCCGACGGCACGATGGAGCGCGCGCGGTAACGCCCTTCGGCATCGGTGATGATGCGCCGGCGCAGGTTGTACTCGGACTGGGTGGAGTCGAAGTACGAATAGGTGCCCTGGGTGTTGGCGTGCCACAGGTCAACGGTGGCGCCGGCCAACGGCTTGCCTTCGGTATCGAACACCTGGCCCTGGAGGAACATCACCACGCCCGGGTCGCTGCCGTCGTCCATGCGCGCTTCGCCCTGCGCCAGCGGCGCCCCCGCCACATACAGCGGGCCTTCGATGGTGCGCGGGGTGCCGCCAGTCAGGCCGGCCTCGGCGTCCTTGGCATCCTGCAGCAGGTCGAGGAAGTGCTCGATGCCCAGCCCCGCCGCCAGCAGGCCGGCTTCGTTACGGCCACCCAGGCGGTTGAGGTAGTCGACGGCATGCCAGAACTCGTCTTCGGTGATTTCCAGGTCTTCGACCAGGCGTGCAGTGTCCTGCAGCACACGCAGGATGATCTGCTTGAAGCGTGGGTTGCCTTCGGCATGGCCCAGGCCGGCCACTTCCTTGAAGAACGCCTGAACATCGGCAGTATGGGAAATTTTCACGGTCATCGTGCTTGCCTCATCTTGTTCTTGTCAGGTAGACAGGTGCGACTCAGCGGTCGTCGCTGTGAATCGACGAGGGGTGCCGGCACAGGCCGTCGACCTCGATGTCCATGTACGGAAACAGCGGCAGCTGCATCAGGGTGTCGTGCAGCGCCTCGACGCTGGGCACGTCGAACACGCTGTAGTTGGCGTAGTGCCCGGCAATGCGCCACAAGTGGCGCCAGGTGCCTTCGCGCTGCAGGCGCTGGGCCAGTTCCTTTTCGTCGGCCTTGAGCCGGGCGGCCTTGGCCGGGTCCATGTCGACCGGCAGTTTCACGGTCATCTTCACGTGGAACAGCATGCTGGTATCTCCTTTCTCTGATTTGGCGCGAACACTGTGGGAGCGGGCGAGCCCGCGAACACGGGCGAAGCCCGTGCTATCCACCGCGTCGCCTGCTTCGCGGCTAAAGCCGCTCCCACAGGAACAGCGTTGCTCTCGAGGTTGTCGCTGTACCTGTGGGATCGCGCCAAGTTTTAAAATTTGAGCAAGACAGTTGCTCCCACAGGGGTTGTGTGTTCTTTCAGCCAGCGTGACTCAGCGGCGGGCGAAGCGCGCCAGGCGCTGTTCGTCCAGGGTCAGGCCCAGGCCCGGGGTACTTGGAATGTGCAGCTGGAAGTCGCGGTACTGCGGCGGCTCGTTGACGATTTCTTCGGTCAGCAGCAGCGGCCCGAACAGCTCGGTGCCCCAGGTGAGCTGGCGCAGGGTCAGGAAGGCGTGAGCCGAAGCCAGGGTGCCGATCGAGCCTTCGAGCATGGTCCCGCCATACAGGGCGATGCCGGCAGCCTCGGCGATTTGCGCGGTGCGCAGCACGGCGCGCGGGCCACCGTTCTTGGCTATTTTCAAGGCGAAGATGCTGGCCGCGCCGTCGGCGGCCAGGCTGAAGGCGTCCTCGACGCTTTCGATCGACTCGTCGGCCATGATCGGCGCCGGGCTGCGCTGGTTCAGGCGCACCTGGCCGCTGCGGTTGATGCGCGAAATCGGTTGCTCGATCAGGTCGATGCCGTTGTCGCCAAGCACCTGGCAGGCACGGATGGCCTGGGATTCGTCCCAGTACTGGTTGACGTCGACCCGCACGCTGGCGCTGTCGCCCAGCTCGCGCTTGATCGCCACCACGTGCCTGAGGTCCTGGGCCAACGGGTTGGCGCCGATCTTCAGCTTGAACACCCGATGCCGGCGAATCTCCAGCATGTGCTGGGCTTCGGCAATGTCGCGGGCGGTGTCGCCGCTGGCCAGGGTCCAGGCCACTTCCAGGCTGTCGCGCACGCGGCCACCCAGCAGTTCGCTGACCGGCAGGCCCAGGCGCTTGCCCTGGGCATCGAGCAAGGCGCTCTCGATACCCGACTTGGCAAAGGTGTTGCCCTTGGCCAGCTTGTCCAGCTTGAGCATGGCGGCGTTGATGTTGTCTGCCGGCAGGCCGATCAGCGCCGGCGCCAGGTGCGCATCGATGTTGGCCTTGATGCCCTCGGGGCTTTCGTAGCCATAGGCCAGGCCGCCGATGGTGGTGGCCTCGCCGATGCCTTCCACGCCATCACTGCAGCGAACACGCAATACCACCAGGGTCTGCTGCTGCATGGTGTGCATCGCCAGCTTGTGCGGGCGAATGGTCGGCAGGTCGACGATAATTGCCTCTATACGTTCAATCAGCGCGCTTGTCATTGTTGCCAGGTCCCGTGGTTTCGGGCTGCCAGCCGCAGGCCCGAGTAGTGCATTTACTTGCTTGTTCAAGGATTGCGCGAGACCCTGATAGCCGTCCAATATCGAATGAATCTCCCACCATACCCTGGAGGTCTGATGGAGCTGCGCCACCTGCGTTACTTCAAGGTCCTGGCCGAAACCCTGAACTTCACTCGCGCCGCCGAGCTGCTGCACATTGCCCAGCCACCGCTGAGCCGGCAGATCAGCCAACTCGAGGACCAGCTCGGTACCTTGCTGGTGGTGCGCGACCGCCCGCTGCGGCTGACCGAGGCGGGCCGATTCTTCTACGAGCAGAGCTGCACCGTGCTGCAGCAGTTGGAGAACATAAGCGACAATACCCGCCGCATCGGTCAGGGCCAGCGCCAGTGGCTGGGGATCGGCTTTGCCCCCTCGACCCTGTACAAGGTGCTGCCGGAGCTGATCCGCGAACTGCGCCAGGACAGCGAGCTGGAACTGGGCCTGAACGAGATGACCACGCTGCAGCAGGTGGAGGCGCTGAAAAGCGGGCGCATCGACATCGCCTTCGGGCGCATTCGCATCGATGACCCGGCCATTCACCAGCAAGTGCTGTGCGAGGACCCGCTGGTGGCTGTATTGCCCAAGGGCCACCCGCTGGCGAGCAGCCCGCTTACCCTTGCCCAGCTGGCTGGCGAGGCGTTCATCCTCTACCCGGCCAACCCGCGGCCCAGCTATGCCGACCATGTGCTGGCACTGTTCGCCCACCACGGCATGAGCATCCGCGTCAGCCAGTGGGCCAACGAACTGCAGACCGCCATCGGCCTGGTGGCCGTCGGCGTAGGCGTGACCCTGGTGCCGGCGTCGGTGCAGCAGCAGCACCGCACCGATATCGAATATGTAAGCCTGCTCGACAGCGGCGCCGTCAGCCCGATCATCCTCAGCCGGCGCATGGGCGATGTGAGCCCGATCGTGCAGCGCTGCCTGGCATTGATTGCACAACAGGCCGAATGAGCGCGCGCTCCTGCAGGATCGACAGTCTGTCTAGATACCTGAAGCTTGCGCGGACCCTGTGGGAGCGGGCGTGCCCGCGAACACGGGCGAAGCCCGTGCCAGCCACCGTATCGCCTGTTTCGCGGGCACGCCCGCTCCCACAGGGTCCCCGCCAATCCGCAGGAACGGCCTGATATCGCCCCCTGGTCATCATCAACCAACAGGAAAAACCAGCATGATTCACGGCAAGACACTGCAAGCATGGTGCAGCTCCCACCCCCTGATCGAAGACCTGGTGGCCCTGCGCGAAACCCGTTGGTTCAACCCGCACATCGCTCCTGCCGCCCGGGCCCTGGCCGATGTCGGCCTGAGCGCAGCCGATGTCAGTGCCGCCAGTGCCCGGCTGGCACGCTTTGCTTCCTACCTGGCCAGCGTGTTCCCGGATACCGCCGCCACCGGCGGCATCATCGAGTCGCCACTGCGCCCGCTGCCCACCCTGCACGCCACCTTGCTGCAGGCAGCGGGCCTGCCAGCCAGCGGTTCACTCTGGCTCAAGGCCGACAGCGAGCTGCCGATCTCGGGTTCGATCAAGGCCCGCGGCGGTATTCATGAAGTGCTCAAGCATGCCGAAGACCTCGCTCTGGAGGCCGGCCTGATCAGCCTCGACAGCGATTACCGGGAACTGGCCAGCGACCAGGCCCGGCAATTCTTCAGCCAGTACAAGGTTGCGGTCGGCTCGACCGGCAACCTCGGGCTGTCGATCGGCATCATGAGCGCCAGGCTGGGCTTTCAGGCCACCGTGCACATGTCGGCCGATGCCCGCCAATGGAAGAAGGACAAACTGCGCGCCCATGGCGTGAAGGTGGTCGAGTACGAAAGCGACTACAGCGTGGCAGTGGAGCAAGGGCGCCAGCAGGCGGCGGCGGACCCGAGCTGCTACTTCGTCGACGACGAGAACTCGCCACACCTGTTCCTCGGCTATGCAGTGGCGGCCGAGCGGCTGGCCGTCCAGTTCGAGGCCGCGGGTATCAAGGTGGATGCCGAGCACCCGCTGTTCGTCTACCTGCCCTGCGGGGTCGGCGGCGGCCCGGGTGGCGTGGCGTTCGGCCTGAAGCTGATCTGGGGCGACCATGTGCACTGCATCTTCGCCGAGCCCACCCACTCGCCCTGCATGTTCCTGGGGGTGTATAGCGGTTTGCATGACGCCACCAGCGTGCAGGATTTCGGCATCGACAACCTGACCGCCGCCGACGGCCTGGCGGTAGGCCGCCCTTCCGGCTTTGTCGGCAAAGCGATGCAGCGTTTGCTCGATGGTTATTACACGGTCAGCGACGAGGCGCTGTACCGGCTGTTGGTGCTGGCCCATGACCAGGAGAACGCGCGGCTGGAGCCTTCGGCGCTGGCGGGGATGCCGGGCATGGTCAGGGTACTTGAATCGCCTGAGTACCTGGCGCGGATGGGCCTGTCGGCTGGGCGCATGGAGCGGGCCACGCACCTGGTGTGGGGGACCGGTGGCAGCATGGTGCCGGAGGCGGAGTTTGCGGCCTATCTGGCCAAAGGAAGGGGCTGAGGAATCGTCTCTGCTTTGATGCTTGTGGGAGCGGCCTTGCGTCGCGAAAGGGCCGCACAGCGGCCCCGGCAATCCATGCGACACCGCTGACATCCTGGGGCTGCTTTGCAGCCCTTTCGCGACGCAAGGCCGCTCCCACAAAAAAGCAGAAGCATACCGGGCAGGATTCGAGTTCGACCTACCCCGGCAGGCTATAACGCTCGGCAAAGTACTGCCGGAAAAAGTCCACCGCCACCCGCACCTTGGCCGAACTTGCCAGCGGCGTGGTGTACACCGCCCAGATATCCGCCGGCTGGTGATAGTCCTCCAGCACCTGCACCAGGCGCCCGTCCTGCAGGCTGTCGTGCACATCCCACCAGGAACGCAGCAATATCCCGCGCCCGTCCAGGCACCACTGGTGCGCCACTTCGCCATGGTTGCTCGACAAACCGCCGGTTACCCGCACCCCCTCCTCACCCTCCGGGCCCATCAGCTGCCACACGCCAAACGGGTGGTCGCGCTCCTTGATCACCAGGCAGTCATGGCTGGCCAGGTCGCCCAGCACCTTGGGCGTGCCGCGCCGGGCCAGGTACGCCGGCGCGGCGCACAGCACCCGGCGGTTGCGCGCCAGCGGCTTGGCAATCAGGTTGGGGGCGATGGCGTTGCCCACGCGGATATCCAGGTCGACGCCTTCGGCGATCAGGTCCACCAGGCGGTCATGCACGTCCAGGCGAATGTCCAGCCGCGGGTAGCGCTCGGCCAGCTCCGACAAGGCTGGCGCCACGAAGCGCCGGCCCAGGCCCAGGCTGCTGGCGATGCGCAGTTGCCCGGCCGGCTCGCGGTGCTGGGCGCTGATGTCATCACCCATGCGCTGCACCGCATCGAAAATCTGCAGCGCCCACTGGTACACCCGCTCGCCCTCCTCGCTCACCGTTACCCGCCGGGTGGTGCGGTGCAACAGGCGCACTTCCAGGGTTTGCTCGAGCATGCGAATGCGCTTGCTGATGTACGCCGCCGACATGCCCAGCTCATCGGCCACGGCCGCGAAGCTGGCGCGCCTGGCCACTTGCAGGAAGATGTTGAGGTCGTCGAGGTTGGGCAGATTATTCACGTAGCGTGTTCCAAGAATCCATGAATGGCTAGATTATCTCCGGATCAAGCCCTTATAGCATGGCCAGCACCTGTTCCCTAGACAACGAGTGCACCCCATGAGCAAGACTTTCAGAATCGCGGCAATCCCCGGCGATGGCATCGGCAACGAAGTACTGCCTGAAGGCATTCGCGTGGTCGAGGCCGCTGCGCGCAAGCACGGCCTGGACATCAGCTTCGAGTTCTTCGAGTGGGCCAGCTGCGATTACTACCTGGCCCACGGCAAGATGATGCCGGACGACTGGTTCGAACAGCTCAAGGGTTTCGACGCCCTGTACTTCGGCGCAGTGGGCTGGCCTGACAAGGTACCGGACCACATCTCCCTGTGGGGTTCACTGCTCAAGTTCCGCCGCGACTTCGACCAGTACGTGAACATCCGCCCGGTGCGCCTGTTCCCCGGCGTACCTTGCCCACTGGCTGGCCGTGAGCCAGGTGACATCGACTTCGTGGTCATTCGCGAGAACACCGAGGGCGAGTACTCGTCGCTGGGCGGGCGCATGTTCGACGGCACCGAGAACGAGTTCGTGCTGCAGGAGTCGGTGTTCACCCGCCGCGGCGTCGACCGCATCCTCAAGTACGCCTTCGATGTGGCCCAGACCCGCCAGCGCAAGCATGTCACCTCGGCCACCAAGTCCAACGGCATGGCCGTGAGCATGCCGTACTGGGACGAGCGCACGGCGGCGATGGCTGCCAATTATCCGGAAATCAGCTGGGACAAGCAGCACATCGATATCCTCTGCGCGCGCTTCGTGCTGCAACCGGACCGCTTCGACGTGGTGGTGGCCTCGAACCTGTTCGGCGACATCCTCTCCGACCTCGGCCCAGCCTGCGCCGGCACCATCGGCATCGCGCCATCGGCCAACCTCAACCCCGAGCGCAAGTTCCCGTCGCTGTTCGAACCGGTGCACGGTTCGGCGCCGGACATCTACGGCAAGAACATCGCCAACCCGATCGCGATGATCTGGTCCGGTGCGCTGATGCTCGACTTCCTCGGCAACGACGGCGCCGACCCGCGCTATCGCGCCGCCCACGACGACATCCTCAAGGCCATCGAGCAGGTCATCGCCGCCGGTGACGTGACCCGCGACATGGGCGGGCAGCAGTCCACCCAGCAAGTGGGCCAGGCAATTACCGCGCTGGTCGAGGCCTGATCCACCAGGGCCGATTGTCAGAAGTGTCTGACAATCGGCCCTTTGGCTCTTGCGAGCGGCGTGGATTGTATGCAAAATCCGTTAACCATTAGATATTCGTAAACCATAGGTTAACGACCAAGGAAGGAGTGGTACTGCAACACCCCGGATGCCTGCCGGGTAAAACAAGTACGCCAACGTCCCAGGAGACGATGATGTCGCACAAGAATAAAAAGATTGATGTGTTCCTGATTACCGTGAGCCTGATTGCCGTGCTGCTCACCGTGATCGGCCTTGCAGCCTTCCCCGCCCAGGCGGAAAGCGCCGCCAACCAGTTGTTCGAACTGTCCACCCGCACCTTCGGTACCAGCGTGCAGGTGCTGGTGTTCGGCAGTACCCTGGCCGTGCTGTACCTGGCCTTCAGCAAGTACGGCAACATCCGCCTGGGCAGCGGCAAGCCCGAATACGCCACCGCCACCTGGGTGTTCATGTTCATCTGCGCCGGCATGGGCTCGTCGACCCTGTACTGGGGCGTGATGGAATGGGCCTACTACTACCAGACCCCAGGCCTGAACATCGCCGCGGCCAGCCCCAAGGCGCTCGAGTACAGCGTTGGCTACTCGTTCTTCCACTGGGGCATCAGCGCCTGGTCGATCTATGCCCTGGCCTCGCTGGCCATGGCCTACCACTTCCATGTGCGCAAGAAGAGCGGCCTGAACCTGGCCTCGATCGTCGAAGCGGTGACCGGCTTCAAGGCTACCGGGCCGGTAGGCCGTAGCGTCGACCTGATCTTCCTGCTGACCATGATGGGCGCGCTGACCGTGTCGCTGGCCCTCACCGCCTCCACCCTCACCCGCGGCCTGCACGACCTGGCCGGCACCCCGGACACCTTCACCGTGCAGCTGCTGGTGATCGGTGGCGTGGCAGTGATGTTCTCGCTCAGTTCCTACATCGGCATCGATGGCGGCCTGCAGCGCCTGAGCAAGATGGTGTGCATCGGCGCGCTGGTGTTCGCCGCGGTGATCCTGCTGGTCGGCCCGACCCAGTTCACCATCAACAACACCGCCAACTCGATTGGCCTGATGATCCAGAACTACGTGCACATGAGCCTGTTCACCGACCCGGCCGGCGACGGTGCCTTCACCCGCAACTGGACGGTGTTCTACTGGCTGTGGTGGGTGTCGTACGCACCAGGCGTGGCCATGTTCGTGACCCGCGTTTCGCGCGGCCGGCAGATCAAGGAAGTGGTGCTGGCCCTGCTGCTGGGTGGCAGCTTCGGTTGCTGGTTCTTCTTCGGCGCGCTGGAAAGCTACAGCATGCACCAGTTCATCACCGGTGCGGTGGATGTACCGAAGATGCTCGCCGAACAAGGCGGCGAATCGGCCGTGACCCACCTGCTGCTGGCGTTGCCATGGGGCCAGGTGTTCCTCGGTGTGTACCTGTTCATCATGGCCATCTTCTGTGCCTCGCACATGGATGCCGCAGCCTATGCGGTAGCCGCCACCAGCACCCGCAACCTGCGTGAAGGCGACGACCCGACACCGACCCAC
This sequence comes from Pseudomonas sp. B8(2017), assembly GCF_002113575.1. Classification (NCBI taxonomy): domain Bacteria; kingdom Pseudomonadati; phylum Pseudomonadota; class Gammaproteobacteria; order Pseudomonadales; family Pseudomonadaceae; genus Pseudomonas; species Pseudomonas sp. B8(2017). The sequence continues at coordinate 49,236 of NZ_NEIO01000022.1, forward strand.
CGCCTGTTCTGGTGCGTGGTGCTGACCCTGGTGCCACTGGCCATGCTGTTCGCCAAGGCCTCGCTGTCGACCATGAAGACCGCCGTGGTGCTGACCGCCATCCCGTTCATGGTGATCCTGCTGGTGAAGATCTACGGCTTCTTCAAGTGGATGATCGCCGACTACGGCCAGGTATCGGCCCACCTGATCGACGAAGAAGCGGCCCGCATGGCTGGCGAAGAGCCAACCGAGCAGGCCCCGCGCAGCGCCGCTGCGGTGCACTGACCGATGCTGTAGAAAGCGAGCTTGCTCGCGATGGGGCTGCCAGGCAGCCCCAGGATAGCTGCAAATTTTTTTGCCTGATCTGTTAACCAACAGATACGCGTTAACCAATAAATACAAACCGAGCTTGTGAGAAACCTGTCATGAACGACTTCAAACGCCTGCCCGCCGATTTCTGCGCGAACGCCGACGAGGCCTTCACCATCCCCGCCAATTTCTACACCCAGGCCGCGGTGTTCGAGCACGAGAAGGAAGCGATCTTCGCTCGCAGCTGGATCTGCGTGGGCCACCGTAGTGAAGTGGCAGAGAACAACGCCTACATCACCCGCGAAGTGATTGGCGAAAGCATCATCGTCGTACGTGGCCGTGACAGCGTGCTGCGCGCGTTCTACAACGTCTGCCCGCACCGCGGCCACCAGCTGCTCAGCGGCAGCGGCAAGGCCAAGAACGTCATCACCTGCCCGTACCACGCCTGGACCTTCAAGCTCGACGGCGAACTGGCCCACGCCCGCAACTGCGACAACGTGGTCAACTTCGACAAGGAAAACTCCACCCTGGTGCAGCTGCGCGTAGAGGAATACGCCGGCTTCATCTTCATCAACATGGACATGGACGCAGGCTCGGTAGAAGACCAGTTGCCAGGCCTGCAGGCACGCATGCGTGAAGCTTGCGCGGTGATCGACGACCTGCACCTGGCCGCGCGCTTCGTCAGCGACACCCCGGCCAACTGGAAGTCGATCGTCGACAACTACCTGGAGTGCTACCACTGCGCCCCTGCCCACCCGGGCTTCTCCGACTCGGTGGACGTTGGCCAGTACAGCCACAGCCTGCACGGCAACTGGACCCTGCAATACGGCCTGGCCAAGCCTTCGGAGCAGTCGTTCAAGTTCGACGAGAATGTGAAAGACCCATCGTTCGCCGGTTTCTGGGCCTGGCCTTGCACCATGTTCAACGTGCCGCCAGGAGCCAACTTCATGACCGTGATCTACGAGTTCCCGGTCGATGCCGAAACCACCCTGCAGCACTACGACATCTACTTCCTCAACAAGGACATCAGCGAAGAGCAGCAGAAGCTGATCGACTGGTACCGCGAAGTGTTCCGCCCGGAAGACCTGCGCCTGGTCGAAAGCGTGCAGAAGGGCCTGAAGTCCCGTGGCTACCGTGGCCAGGGCCGGATCATGGCCGACCGCGAGCGCAGCGGCATGAGCGAACACGGCATTGCCCACTTCCACAACCTGATCGCCGTGGCCCACCTCGACGATTGATGGCAACCGCTCCACGTTTTTTGCACGTAAAGGTGCGCGGCAGGGCCTGCCGCGCACCCAGGCAGTCGAGGTGAACCATGGCCAACACATATGAAATGTTCAGCGTGCAGGTTACCGCGGTGGAACAAGCCACGCCGCTGATCAAGCGCTTTACCCTGGCCCGCGAAGACGGCGCGGCGATGCCCGCCTTCACCGGTGGCAGCCACGTCATCGTGCAGATGCACGGCACCGACGGCAGCCAGTTCAGCAACGCCTACTCGTTGATGAGCGACCCGCGCGACACCCGCAGCTACCAGATTGGCGTGCGCCTGGAGGAGCAGTCCAAGGGCGGCTCGGCGTTCATGCACCAGCAGGTGGAAGTGGGCACCCGCCTGACCATTTCCTCGCCCAACAACCTGTTCGCGCTGGACCCGACCGCCGGCCGCCATGTGCTGATTGCCGGCGGCATCGGCATTACCCCGTTCCTGGCGCAACTGCATGAACTGGAAGGCGCCAGTGCCGACTACGAACTGCACTATGCCTTCCGCGCGCCGGAGCACGGGGCGTTCCAGGACCAGCTGGCCAACGGCCCGCACGCCGCCAACACCCGTTTCTACATCGACAGCCTCGACCGCAAGCTCGACCTGGCCGCCCTGTGCGCGGGCCTGGACGAGCAGGCGCACCTGTACGTGTGCGGCCCCAAACCACTGATCGACGCGGTCATCGCCTGCGCCGCCGAGGCCGGCATTGCCGAGCACCGCGTGCATTGGGAACAGTTTGCCGCCACTCCGGTCACCGGCAGTGCCTTTACCGTGGTGCTGGCGCAGTCGGGTGTGGAGCTGCAGGTGGAAGAAGGCATGACCATCCTGCAGGCCATCGAGAAGTCCAAAGCCGCCAAGGTCGAGTGCCTGTGCCGCGAAGGCGTGTGCGGCACCTGCGAGACGGCCATCCTCGAGGGTGAAGCCGAGCATTACGACCAGTACCTGAGCGACGAAGAAAAGGCTGCCCAGCAGAGCATCATGCTGTGCGTCTCGCGTGCTCGTACTGCCCGCTTGGTGCTCGACTTGTAATAACCCCCGGCTGATGCTGCCTGTACTGGCCTCATCGCCGGCAAGCCAGCTCCCACAGGTACTGCACATGGCTTGAAGGCGATGCGGTCGATGTGGGAGCCGGCTTGCCGGCGATGAGGCCAGTACAGGCAACACAAGGTCGAGAGAGAGGACCACTGATCCGTCAACCAAAAGTTGACAGCTTGGGTATACTGGCAGGCTCTTGGCCCAGATCAGGACACCCTGCCGATGTTGGAAAACAGCTTCGCCTTCCGCCTCAAGGAACTGCTCGAACATCACAAGCTGACCCTGCAAGCCGTGGGCACGGCCTTGGGCATTTCGCGCACCGCGGTGCACAAGTGGACCCGTGGCGGCGAGATCGACTACGACAACCTGCGCAAGCTGGCCGACTTTCTCAAGGTCAACTGGATCTGGCTGCGCTATGGCGACGAGGCGCTGCAGAACATCCAGCAACCACAGGTGGTCGAGCTGCCGATGACCGACCTGCGGCGGCGCCTGACGGCCGAGATCATGGAAAGCGAAACGCGCATGAAACTGGCCCAGGAAGGCGCACGCATCGTCACCTGGGAATGGAACCTGATCAGCGACGAGGTCACCTACTCGCCCAATGTCGAGCAGGTATATGGCTGGCCGGTGCACCATAACGAAGACTTCTGGAAACACCTGCCAAGCGAAGACGTGCAGCGCATGCAGGCGATGTATGCCGAGGCAGTGGCCAAGGGCAACGGCTGCGAGTGCGACTTCCGCATCACCCGCCCCGACGGTGAAGTACGCTGGATCTCCTCCCGCGCCACGGTGGTACGCGACAGCGCCGGGCGATCGGTGAAGATGGTCGGCATCAGCATGGACAACACCGAGCGCCAGATGGCCCAGCAGGCCTTGAGCCAAAGCGAGGAACGCTTCCGCACGATCTTCGAGCTGGCCTGGGGCGCCCTCGCCTACATCGACCCCGACGGCACCTGGCAACGGGTCAACAACAGCCTGTGCGAGCTGCTGGGCTACCGTGCCGAGGAGCTGTACGGCATGACCTTCCAGCAGATCACCCACGCCGATGACCTGGCGCAGAACCTGCAATTGCTGCAGCGCATGCTGGCCGGCGAAACCGAGCGTTACGAGGTGGAAAAACGCGTACGCCACAAGAATGGCGAGTACATCTGGGTACGCGCCCGCACCTCGCTGCAACGCCGCGACAACGGCGAGCCGGAGCACCTGATCAGCGTGTTCGAAGACATCAGCGCCGAGCGCCAGGAACATGAACGGCTGCAGGCGCATATTGCCGCGCTGGAGGCCCGCCTGGCTGCTTCGTGACAAGGCTTACCCGAAAACCCAAGTCTGTCGCGATCCGTGTGGGAGCGGGTTCACCCGCGAACACGGGCGAAGCCCGTGCCATCCACCGCGGTGCCTGCTTCGCGGGTGAACCCGCTCCCACAGGGACCGCGCCAGCTTTCAGATTTGAGTAAGGCAGTTGCTCCTTTGCTGCCAGGCCGGCAGGTGATCGCCGCGCAGCCAGTCGATAAACCGCGCAAACAACTCCGACTGCGAGTTGATCTCCAGCTTCAGGTACAGGTTCTTGCGGTGCATGCGCACGGTTTCCGGCGAGATGCCCAGCTCCAGCGCGGTGGACTTCACCGAATGCCCACGCAAGATCATGTGCGCCACCTCCCGCTCACGGTCGGTCAGCACCTGGCAGCCAAAACTGTCGAACGCCGCCTGCAGGCTGCCACGCTCCGCCGAAGCGGGGCCGGGCTCCAGATGGTGCCGGGCGTAGCGCCCCAGCAGCTCGCGTACCATCGGCTCCAGCGCACGCAGCAGGTCGATCTGCCCGGCGCTCAGGCGCGTGCCGCTGCAGCCCTGGAACAGGCTCAGCGACAACTTGCGGCCAGCGCTGAGGTCGACGATGTAATAGCTGTCTTCACTGCAACCGGTACCCAGGTAATAGGCCTTGTAGTAGTCGCTGTCGAAGAAGTTGTCCGGGGCGATTTCCTGCAGGTGGTAGAAGCCCTCGGCCAGGCCGCTCTGCACGGCCAGGCAGAACGGGTCGAGCAGGTAGCCGGCAGTGAAGTAGCGCTCCAGCACGGCGGCGCGGTGCAGGTCGGGGATGCCTTGCTGGTACAGCAGTTGCGGTGCCCGCCCCTGGCACTCGAGGCTGATCATCATCGATTCCACCTGCACCAGCTGGCCGATGGCGGCCGCCACATGCGCCAGCGCCTCGGGCGTTTCGCTGTGGGCCAGTGCGCGCTGCAGCGCCGCATGCCATTGCTGCAGCGCGCCCAGTGAAAGGGTAAGCGGGGTGTCGGGAGAGGCCTGGGTCATGCCCGGCAGTCTAGCCTGCCAGGCACGCCCGCGCACAGCCCTTTGCGCCAGGTTCATCGGCCCTGGTACAGGCCAAGCGCCGTGAGTTCGCGCGCGGTTTCGATGATGCACTGGCGCAGGGTTTCGACGATCTCGTCCACTTGCGCATGGGTGATGATCAGCGGCGGCGACATCACGTTCAGGTGCATGATCGGCCGCACCAGCAGCCCTTTGGCCTGGGCCTTGCTGTGGATGCGTTCGCCGATGTTCACCTCGTCGGCGAACAGCGCCTTGCTGGCCTTGTCGGCAACGAACTCGACACAGGCCATCAGCTTCATGCAGCGCACATCCCCCACCAGCGGCAGCTCGCGCAGGCTTTGCAGGCGCTGCTCCAGGTAGCCGCCAACGTCCTTGACGTGCGCCAGCAAATGTTCGCGCTCGATGATCTCGATGTTTTTCAGCGCCGCAGTGCAGCACACCGGGTGGCCGCTGTAGGTGAAGCCGTGGGTGAAGCAGCGGCCCTTGCCCGGCTCGGCGATCACCTGCCAGATGCGCTCGGAGAAGATGCACGCCCCCAGCGGCAGGTAGGCCGAGGTCAGGCCCTTGGCGGTAGTGATGATGTCGGGGGTGACGCCGAACAGTTCCTCGCTGGCGAAGAAGGTGCCCAGGCGCCCGAACGAGGTCACCACTTCGTCGGCGACGAACAGGATGTCGTAGGTCTGGCACAGCTGCCACATGCGCTGGAAGTAGCCCTTGGGCGGAATGATCACCCCGCCCGAGCCCATGATCGGCTCGGCGAAGAACGCCGCCACGTTGTCGGCCCCCAGCGAGAGGATCTTGTCCTCGAACTCGGCCACCAGGAAGTCGAGGAACTCGGCCTCGTCCATGTCGTGCGGGGCGCGGTACGGGTTGGGGTTGGACACGTGGTGGATCAGGTCGTGGTGATAATCGAACTCCGGCACCCGGTCAGCGGCCTTGTTGCCGATCGACATGGTCAGCGTGGTGGAGCCGTGGTAGGCGTTGTAGCGGGCGATGATGTGCTTCTTGTGCGGCTTGCCACGGCAGTTCTGGTAGTACTGGATCAGCCGGTAGGCAGTGTCGACCGCGGTCGAGCCGCCGGTGGTGAGGAACACATGGTTCAGGTCACCCGGCGCCAGCTGCGCAAGCTTCTGGCACAGCTCGATGGCCACATCGTTGGCCATGTCGGAGAACGGGTTGGAATAGGCCAGCTGGCGTACCTGGTCGGCGATGGCCAGGGCCATTTCCTCGCGGCCCAGGCCAATGTTGGTGCACCACATGCCGCCGACGGCATCGAGGAAGCGGTTGCCGTGGGTATCGCGGATGTAGGCGCCCTCGCCGGCAACGATGTTCAGCGCGCCTTGCTCGCGGTGCTCGTCGAACACGTGGTAGCCGTGCATGTAGTGGGCCTTGTCGGCTTCCACCAGCGGGTCGTGGGCAATGGCGAATGCTTTGCTTGGGGTGGCCATGGGCAGCTCCTTGGCAGTGATCGTTGGGCAGTGTTCAGAAACCGGTCTTGACCGTGCTCCAGACCCGGGTGATGGCGCGCATGTCCTTCGGGCTCTGGGTTTTCTGCGCGAACAGGCGCTCGCGGGTTTGCGCGTCGGGGTAGATGGCCGGGTCCTGGCGGATCTCGTCGCGCACCAGCGCAGTGGCGGCGGCGTTGCTGTTGGCGTAGTGGATGTAGTCGGTGACCTTGGCCATGGTTTGCGGCTGCAGCAGGAACTCGATGAAGCGGTGGGCGTTGGCCGCGTGCGGCGCATCCTTGGGGATGTACAGGTTGTCGAACCAGATCAGCGAGCCTTCCTGGGGGATGAAGAACGACAGCTTGATGTCCTTCTTCGCTTCCACCGCGCGGGCCTGGGCGGTGGCGTAGTCACCGGACCAGGTCAGGGCCAGGCAGACATCGCCGTTGGGCAGGCTGGTGAGGTAATTGACCGAGTCGAACTTGCGAATGTATGGGCGAATGCCCAGCAGCAGTTGTTCGGCCGCCTTGAGGTCGGCCGGCGATGCGCTGCGTGGGTCCTTGCCCAGGTACTGCAGGGCCAGCGGGATGACTTCGGTCGGCGCGTCCATCAGGGTGACGCCACAGTCGGCGAAGCGCGAGACGATACTGGGGTCGAACAGCATGGCCAGCGAACCGATGGGGGCATCGGGCATGCGCGCGGTGATCTTGTCGACGTTGTAGGTTACCCCCGAGCTGCCCCAGGTGTAGGGCGCCGAGTATTTCAGGCCGGGGTCGTAGCCTTGCAGGTTGTTCACCACCTGCTTGTCGAGGTTGTGCCAGCTGGGCAGTTGCTGCTTGTCCAGCGCCTGGAATACCCCGGCGCTGATCAGCGGGGGTACCAGGGAAGCGTTGAGCATGACCAGGTCGTAGCCGGAGCGGCCGGTGAGCAGTTTGGTCTGTACCGTTTCGTAGCCGTCGAAGGTGTCGTAGATGACCTTGATGCCGGTGGCCTTCTCGAAGTCGGCCAGGGTGGTTTCGCCGATGTAGTCGGTCCAGTTGTACAACCGCAACGTGTTACCGCTGTCCACCTCTGCCGCCTGGGCCAGGCTGGCGCCAGACGCCAGCAGCAGACCGCCAATCACCTTCAGTACCTTGCGCATGGCAACTCCATCGTGTGAGTGCTCGGGATCGAGCCGATGGGGGCACTATCGAGGGATTTGCCGAAGGGGGACATACCCCGAATGTGTGGGTGGTCGTTTTTTTGGCAGGTGAATTTTGTATGAAGGCCACAGGCCCAATCGCCGGCAAGCCAGCTCCCACAGGTCCTCCACAGTCCTGAAGCCCTGTGATTTCCCTGTGGGAGCTGGCTTGCCGGCGATTGGGCCAGAACAGTCAATCACGCCAGCGGGTAAAGCGCCTCATCAAACTGCTCAAGGCGCGGGAAAACCAGTGGCTGGTCGTCCGAGAGCTGCTCCAGGCGCTGCCGGTACTGCTGCAAAAACGCCTGCCGCGCCTCGTCACTGATGTACGGCACATGCCAGGCCACGAACGGCGGCAGCACCTCGAACCCCACGTAGGCCAGCGTGCCGCGCAAGATCGGCCGCAGCATGTCTTCCAGCGGCCCATGAATCGCCCCGTCGCCAAACATGTGCTCGCGCCCGCCCAGGGTCACGGTCACCAGCGCTTTCTTGCCCGCCAACCCGCCCTGGTCGTAGAAGCGCTTGCCGCCATAACACACCCCCGACACCAGCACACGGTCGATCCAGCCCTTGAGCATGGCCGGCGCCGAGAACCAGAAGATCGGGAAGTTCAGCACCAGCAAGTCGGCCCACAGCAGCTTGTCCAGCTCCTGCTGGATATCCGCGGCAATGGCACCACGCTTCACCCCCTGGCGCTGCTCCAGGGCATACACCAGGTACTCGGGGTTCTCGCGCTGGCTGAAGTCATCGGCACTGGCCACCGGGTTCCAGCCCATGGCGTACAGGTCGCTGACCTGCACCTGGTGGCCCTGGGCGCGGAAGGTTTCCACGGCCTGGTCACGCAGGGCAGCCGTGAACGATTGCGGCTCGGGGTGAGCGTGGACGATCAGTACATTCACAAACATTCTCCTCACACAAAACAGGTTGTCTTCCAGCTGTGGCTCAGCACTGCACCGCTTTCACCTCGACAAACTCGGCCAGGCCCTCCTCGCCCCACTCGCGCCCGTTGCCCGACTGCTTGTAGCCACCAAACGGTGCCTGGTAGTTGAACCCGCCACCGTTGATGAAGCACTGCCCGGCGCGTATCTGCCGCGCCAGGGCCAGGCCGTGCTCGCGGCTACCGGCCCACACCGCGCTGGACAGGCCGAACGGCGAATCGTTGGCCAGGGCCAGCGCCTGGGCCTCGTCGGCATAGGGGATCAGGCACAGCACCGGGCCGAAGATTTCCTCCTGGGCAATACGCATGCGGTTGTCGACATCGGCGAACAACGTCGGCGCCACGTAGAAGCCGCGCTCGAAGCCGGCCGGCGTATCACCGCCGCACAGCAGGCGCGCGCCCTCTTCCTGCCCCAGGCGAATGTAGTCGAGCACGGTGCGCCGCTGGCCTGCCGAACACATCGGCCCGAGGAAGCTGGCAGGGTCACGCGGGTCGCCCATGACCAGCGCACGGGTCTCGGCCTCGGCAATCTCCAGCGCCTCGGCGTAGCGGCTGGCCGGCAGCAGCATGCGGGTCAGGGCCGTGCAGGTCTGCCCCGAGTTGATCATCACATCCTGCACGCCATGGCGCACCGCCGCGTGCAAGTCGGTGTCGGCGGTGATCAGCAGCGGCGACTTGCCGCCCAGCTCAAGGCACACCCGCTTCACCGTCGGCGCGGCCGCCTGGGCCACGCGCACCCCGGCGCCGGTGGAGCCGGTGAACGACACCATGTCCACCTGCGGGTGCCGGGCCAGCGCCTCGCCGACCTTGGCCCCCGGCCCGCTGACCAGGTTGAACACCCCGGCCGGCAGGCCGATGGCCTCGATCATCTCGGCCAGCAGGAACGCATGCAGCGGTGTTTCCTGGCTGGGCTTGACCACCACCGTGCAGCCGGCGGCCAGGGCCGGCGCCAGCTTGCCGATCATCTGGTGCAGCGGGTAGTTCCACGGGTTGATGAACGCGCACACGCCAACGGCCTCGCGGTACACCAGCGAGTTGCCGACTTCGCGCACCTCATCCATCAGCCCGGCCAGTTCGGCGTACTGCTCCAGCCCGGCAATCGGGCCCTCGACCTGTACCGCCTGGCACCACTGCACCGGCATGCCCAGCTCATCGGTGATGAGCGAGGCCATTTCCGCCGCACGGCTTTTCAGCTGTGCGGCCAGCGCCGTTATGAACCCGGCACGTACGCTGGACGGCGTGCGCGACCAGCCATCGAAGGCCCGCCGCGCAGCCATCACTGCCCGTTCGACATCGGCCTCGGCGCCCAGCGGCACGCGGCCGATGGCCTGTTCGGTGGCCGGGTCGATCACCTCGGCCATGCCCTGCCCGCTCGGTACCTGCCAGGCGCCGTCGATGTAAAGCCGCGCATACTCACGCATGGGCCTGCCCCTGCATCAGTGCGGCGGCGCAGCGGGCGATGCGCCGGCAAGCGTCGGCCAAGGCCTCGTCACCCAATACCAGGCCCAGGCGGATATGCCCGGCAGCGCTGGGGCCGAAGGCTTCGCCAGCGAGCACCGACACGCCCTGGCTGTCGAGCAGGCGATCGGCGAAGGCCTGGGCGCTGAGGCCGGTCTCACGGATGTCGACCATCACGAACATACCGCCATCGGGCTTGAGCACCTTGATGCCAGGGCAGTCGGCCAACTGCTCGCACACCAGGTCGCGACGCTGGCGATAGGCTTCGCGCATGACATCCAGTTCCGGCAGTTGCTGCTCCAGTGCAACCACGGCGGCGTCCTGGATGAAGTCCGGCGAGCCGTACAGCATGCACAGGGCGAGGTTTTCCAGGTGGGTGGCAAGTTCGGTCGAACCGACCACCCAGCCCATCCGCCAACCGGTCATGGCATGCGACTTCGACAGGCTGTTGAGGGTGGCGGTGCGCTCGGCCATGCCCGGCAGGCTGCCAGGGCTGACATGCTCGCCGTCGTACAACAGCTCGCTGTACACCTCATCGGAAATCAGCCACAGGTCGTGGGCGATGCACAGCTCGGCCAGCGCCTCCCAGGTGGCGCGCGGCAGGCTCGCCCCCGAAGGGTTGTGCGGGCTGTTCAGGGCCAGGGCGCGGGTGCGCGGGGTGATGCGCGCGGCCACGTCACGCGGGCACACGCGAAAGCCGTTCTCCGGCTTGACCGGCACCGGCACCACCTTGGCGCCACAGGCCCCGAACACCGCCTCGTAGGTCACGTACATGGGCTCGGCGACAATCACCTCGTCACCCGGGTCGAGCACGCACTGGGCCACGCAGTACAGCGCGCACTGGGCACCCGCCAGCACCGTCACCTGGTCGGCATCGACGGCCTGGCCGCTGCGCTGGCGGTGGCGGTTGGCGATGGCCTGGCGCAGCGCCAGCTTGCCGCGCACATCGGCGTAATGGGTGTGGCCCTCACGCAGGCTGTCGATGGCCGCCTCGACGATCGGCGCGGGGGTGTCGAAGTCCGGGTCACCCACCGACAGCAGCAGGATATCCTTGCCCTCGGCCTGCAGCGCCAGGGCGCGGTAGTGGATGTCCCAGGCCGCAGCCCCGTCGCCGGCGATGCGTTGAGTGAGCTTGGCGTAGCGCATGGCAATCTCCCTTCATTGGCGGTTTCAGTCGACGAGAATCTTCGGGTTGGAACTGCCCCATACGGTGTACAGGTCGGCGAGCAGCGCGCCGTTGATTTCTTCCATTTCGGCCTGGGTGATTTCACCCCCGGCCTGTTTGCCGAACAGCACCACTTCGTTGCCACCCTTCACATCGGGGAAGTCGGTGACATCGACCATCAACGTGTTCATCGACACCTTGCCCACCACCGGCACACGGTGGCCGTTGATCAGCACATGGCCCTTGTTGGTGAACACCCGGCGGTAGCCATCGGAGTAGCCGACGGTGATGTTGGCCAGGCGCGAATCACGCGCCAGGGTGAAGGTGCGGTCATAGCCGACGGTGTTGCCTGCCGGGTAGCTGTGCACCGCTGCCACGTGCGACTTGAACTGCATGGCACGTTGGTATTCGGTGTGCGTCGGCACGGTGTCGCCGAACAGCGCGCCGCCGGTGCGCACCATGTCCAGGCGCGCTTCCGGCACTTCCAGCGTAGCGAAGGAGTTGGCGGCGTGCAGGGTGAGCTTGCTGCGATCAAGTTTCGCGTGCTTGATCAGCCAGTCGGTCTGCTCGTTGAACGCTGCCAGGCCTTTGCGCACATCGTCCTTGTCTTCCACGGCGAAGTGGGTCATCAGCGCGACCAGCTCGAGGTGCTTCTGGTCGGTGATCTGCAGCGCTTCACCCCGGCCGGACCAGGTGGTCATTTCCACGCCGTTGCGGCTCATGCCACTGGAATTGAGCGCCATGTGAATGCGCAGGGTCTTGCCGTGGCGTTCGGCGATGGCATCGAGCTGGCGGGCGAACTCGGCGCTGCCGACCAGTTCTTCCATGTCGTACTGCAAGGCATCTTCCACCTCGCTGAGGCTGGCCAGGCGCACCCGCACCAGTTGCCCGGTGAAGCCGCTGGCGCGGACCACCCGGGCCTCCTCGTTGCTGGCCACCGCCACGCAAGGCACGCCCTGGGCGATGATCGACGGCATCACCAGGCCGATACCGTGGCCATAGGCGTCGGCCTTGAGCACGGCGCACAGCTTGGACTTGCCGCCCAGCTCGGCCTGCAAGGTACGGATGTTGTGTTGCAGCGCGCCGGCACTGATTTCGACCCAGGCGTTGCTGTTTTGCGCGGTCAGGGCGGCGGTGCCGTTGTCCATCGACAGGGGTGGTGCGGCGTACAGCGGGGCCTGGCCGGTGATCAGCAGAGCGAGGGATGCAGCCAGGAGGGTACGGCGAAATGGCATGGTGGTTTCTCTTGTTGTTCGTGGTGTCTGCGGCTTAGCAGACGCAGGTGTGTTTGAGTTCGATGAAGGTGACGCCGGGGGTGGCGAAACCGCTGGCCAGATCGGCCTGCAGCGCATCCAGGTCACGCGGCTGGCGCACCGCGCAACCGAAGGCGCGGGCCAGGCCGATGAAGTCCGGGTTGCGCGGCAGTACGCCGACCGGCTCGATGTCCAGGCCGAGCATGTCGTCGCGGATCTGGCCGAGGGCGTCATTGTTCCACAACAGCACGACCAACGGTCGGTCCAGCTCCTCGACTGCCGTGGCCAGTTCCTGGGCGGTGTAGAGGAAGCCGCCGTCGCCCACCAGCACCAGGCCTGGGCGGTGGTCGCTGGCGAACATGCCGCCGATGCCGGCCGGCAGGCCGTAGCCGAGGGTGCCGTAGCCGGTGGGGTGCAGCCAGCTGCGCGGCGCCCGGCTGGTGAAGGCGTAGTTGCCGGTGTAGGCCAGCTGGGTCATGTCGCTGCTGATGAAGGCATCGTCGGGCAGCACGGCGGCAATGCGGTCGAGGATTGCCTGGTGCACGGCCTGCAGCGGCGCATGCCCGCTGCGAATGGCCTGGCGCAGCTTGGCCACTGCTTCGCTGGCCTGGGCCGGGTCACGGTCCAGCGCTGGCAGGTGCTCGAGCAGGCCGGCCAGGGTTTGCCGGGCATCACCGTGCAGGGCGATGGCACAGGGGTAGAAGTCGTTGAACTTGCGCGGGTCGATGTCCACGCGCAGCAGCTCGCCGCTGATCGGCAGGCGCTCGCGCCAGAAGTCGGTGTCGGCCATTTCGGTACCCACTGCCAGCACCACGTCGGCCTGGCTGATCAGCTGCCAGCCGGGCTCGACGCACAGGCTGGCGCCGGCATTCAGTGGCGCGTCCGCTGGCAGCAGGCCCTTGCCGGCTACGCTGGTGAACAATGGCGCTGCCAGCCGAGTGCTCAGCTGCTGCAGCTGCTCGGCCGCGTGCAATGCCCCACCACCGGCAATGATCATCGGCCGCTTGGCGGCGGCCAGCTTCACGGCGGCCTGGTCGAGGATGTCGCGGCACGGCTGGCCGCGCCCGGGGCGGCGTACCACCTCATTGCTCCAGTCACGGCTGACCGGCGCGGCCAGTACGTCCAGCGGCACCGAGATGTGCACCGGGCGCGGCCGTTCGCTGTCGAACACGGCCCAGGCACGAGCGATCAGCTCGGGCAGGTCGTCGCCGCGCAGGGCCACGGCGGAGAACGCGGTAATCGGCGCGGTCATGGCGCGCTGGTCCTGGGTTTCGTGCAGGCAGCCCCAGCCCTTGCCCAGGCTGGCAGTGTGGTTGACGCTGGAAATCACCAGCATCGGGATGGAGTCGGCATAGGCCTGGCCGATGGCGGTGGCGGCATTGGTCACGCCCGGGCCGGTGATGACGAAGCACACCCCCGGCTTGCCGCTTACCCGTGCATAGCCGTCGGCCATGAAGCCGGCGCCCTGCTCGTGGCGGGTCAGCACGTGGCGGATGCCGCTGCCCGGCAGGCCGCGGTACAGCTCCAGGGTGTGCACGCCGGGGATGCCGAATACCGTCTCTACGCCGTAGTTGGCCAGCAGGCGCACCAACGCCTGGCCGGCGGTCGGGGTGTGCTTATTCATGTCGTTCTCCTTGCGCCTGGCCGAGGCGGATCAGCGCGTCGACCGCGGTGGTGCCGTGGGCACCGACCATCAATGGGTTCACATCCAGCTCCAGCAGTTGCCCGGCGTTTTCGCAGGCGTAGTCGGCCACCGCGCGGATAGCCGCAACCAGTGCGTCGAGGTCGGCGGCCGGGCGGCCACGGAAGCCTTGCAGCAGGCTGGCACTGCGCAGGCCGAGCAGCGCGCTGCGGATGGCAGCGTCGGTGGTCGGCAGCAACAGGCTGACACTGTCCTTGAGCAACTCGACCAGCACGCCGCCGGCGCCGATCACCAGGGCCAGGGCGAAGTCGTGCTCGCGCTTGATACCAACGATCAGTTCGGCCAGCGGCGGCTCGGCCATCGGTTCGAGCAGCACCTGGTCGAACGCTACCTGCGGGGCGTAGGCGGCGATGCGCTGGCGCATCTGCACCAGCGCAACCTCGAGGGCGGCGGCATCGCGCAGGTTCAGCGCCACTGCACCGGCCTCGGTCTTGTGCGGCAGTTGCGCGCTGACCGCCTTCAGTACCAGCGGATAACCGACGCGGGCGGCATCTGCCACGGCGCGCTCGGGTGTGCTCAGCACCCCTGCCGGTACCGGCAGGCCGAAGGCACGCAGGGCTTGCTTGGATTGCCATTCGTCCAGCAGGTGGCTCTCGCCGCCAAGGGCCTGCGGGCACAGCGGCACCCGCGTGGCCTCACCCTGTTCCAGCAGCCGCTGGCGGTTGCGCTGGTAGGCGACGATGCGGCCCCAGGCTGCCAGGCCATCCTCCACGCCCTGCAGGGCGGCAATGCCACGCGCGTGCAAACGCTCGCGCGCGCAGGCGGGCAACAGCTCCGGGAATGCCGAGGTGACGAAGCCGATCTTGCCGTGGCGCTCCAGCGCATCGCAGTACAGCGCCAGCAGCAGGTCGCATTCCTTGCGTTCGCCGGTGAACGCCGCCGGGTAGTCCAGCACCAGCATGGCCGCGTCGGCTGCGCCGCTCAGGGTGCTGTCGAGCATGCGTTGCAGGGCCGCTGCATCACCCCAGATGGCAGTGGTGAAATCCAGCGGGTTGACCAGGTTGGCATAGGCCGGCAGCACCTCGGCCAACTGCGCCACCTGCCCTTGTGCGAGCTTCGGCAGGACCAGCTGGTTGCGCTCGGCATAGTCGGCGATCAAGCCGGCATCGCCACCGGAACAAGCCAGGGCGATCAGCTCGCCATTCACCGGCAGGCGGCCACAGGCGGCGGCCTTGAGGGTTTCGACGAAGCTCACCGGGCCGCTGACGCGGATCACGCCCAGGCGCTGGAACAGGCTGTCGTACAAGGCATCGGAGCCGGACAGCGAGCTGGTGTGGCTGAGCGCCAGTTCGGCGCCGATCTGCGACACGCCGGTCTTCAACGCAATGATCGGCGTGCCCTGCTGCAATGCCTTGCAGGCAGCACGGGCGAAGCCCGGCACGTTCTTCAGGCCTTCCAGGTGCAGGCCGATGGCGGTTACCCGTGGGTCGTCGAGCAGCACGTCCATCAGCTCGGCCACGCCCAGTTGTGCCTGGTTGCCGACCGAGGCCATGTAGGCCACCGGCAGCGAGCGGTCGCTCATCGACAGGTTGTAGGCGAAGTTGCCGCTCTGGGTGAGGATCGCCACGCCCTTCTCCACCTGCTGGCCACCATGGGCCACCGGCCACAACGCAGCGCCGTGCAGGTAGTCGAGCAGGCCGTAGCAGTTGGGGCCGAGCAAGGCCATGTTGCCGGCGGCGGCGAGCAGGCGCTGCTGCAGCTGGCGGCCCTCTTCGCCGCTTTCGGCAAAGCCCGAGGCATAGCAGATGGCGCCACCGGCGCCGCGTGCGGCCAGCTCGGCAACGCACTGCAGGGTCAGTTCGCGGTTGGTGGCGATGAACACCGCATCCGGGGCATGGGGCAAGTCGGCCACCCGTGCTACACAGGGAATGCCTTCGAGGCTGTCATGCTGCGGGTTGACCAGCCACAGCTCGCCACCAAAGCCACCTTCGGCGCAGCGCTTGAGCGCCCGTGCCATGCTGCGCCCGCCGACGAAGGCCAGGTGCCGGGGGGCCAGCAGGCGTTTGAGGTTGTCACGAATCGAATGCGACATGGGTGTTCTCCTGGCGCTCAGCGCAGCAGCGGGCGCAGCAGTTCGCGGGCAATGATGTGCCGCTGGATTTCCGAGGTGCCTTCCCAGATGCGCTCGATGCGTGCGTTGCGCCAGATGCGCTCGACCGGCCCTTCATCCATCAGGCCCATGCCACCGAAGATCTGCACGGCTTCGTCGGCAACCTTGCCCAGCACCTCGCTGGCGAACAGCTTGGCCATGCCAGCCTCACCGTCGGTCATGCTGCCCTGGTCCATCTTCCAGGCGGTGTGCAGGGTGAGCATTTCCGCGGCGCGAATCTGCGTGGCCATGTCGGCCAGCTTGAACGAAACCCCCTGGTAGCTGCCGATGGCCTGGCCGAACTGCTTGCGGTCGGCGGCCCATTGCAGCGACAGGTCGAGGGCACGCTGGGCCTGGCCCACGCAGTTGGCGGCGACCATCACCCGGCCGGCGGTGAGCCAGGCGTTGGCCACCTCCCAGCCCTTGCCGACCTCGCCCAGCACCTTGCTGGCCGGCACCCGGCAGTCGTCGAAGAACAGCTCGTAGGTGTGGTAGCCACGGTTGCTCACGCACTTGGGGCCACGGCGGATGGTCATGCCCGGCGTGCCCCGGTCGACCAGGAAGGCGGTTACCGCATTGCGCTTGCGCCCGTTGTGCTCGTAGGTATCGGTGACGGCGAAGACGATGGCGAAATCGGCGTGGCCGGCATGGCTGATGAAGTGCTTGCTGCCGTTGATGACGAAGTCGTCACCCTGGCGCACGGCACGGGTCTTGATGGCGTTGGCATCGGAGCCGGCGCCCGGCTCGGTGAGGGCGAAGCAGTCGATCTTCTCGCCCTGCACGCAGGGCAACAGGTAGTCGTTGATCTGCTCGTCCTTGCAGGCCATGAGGATTTTCGATGGCCGCGCGACGAACACGTGCAGGGCCCAGGACACCTTGGACAGTTCGCGCTCGATAAGCGCCTGGGACAGATAGTCCAGGCCACCGCCGCCGACCTCCTCGGGCATGTTGAAGGCATAGAACCCGGCGGCGATGGCCTTGCCGCGGATCTGCGCAGCCAGCTCGGGCGACACGGCATCGGCGCGGTCCACTGCCTCCTCATGGGGCAGCAGCTCCTTGGCGACAAAGCTGCGTACCGCTTCCACCAACATTTCTTGTTCTTGGGTCAGTTGGAAATTCATCTGCGAAGGTCCTGGTGAGGGTCGGTTATCGGGTTACTGGCCAGTGAAACGGGGGGCGCGGCGTTCCACCGAGGCTTGCAGCGCCTCGGCACCGTCCTGGCTGCGGCCGCACAGCAGGCCGGCCTGGCGCTCGGCCTCCAGCTGCTCGGCCAGGGTGCGCCGGGCGCCGTCGCGGATCAGCCGCTTGGTCTGCGCGTAGGCGAAGGTAGGGCCATTGGCCAGGCGCCCGGCCAGCTCGGCGGCCACGGCGGGCAGCTGCTCGTCGGCACAGACTTCGCTGACCAGCCCGGCCGCCAGGGCACGCTCGGCACCCCACAGTTCATCGAGGAACAACAGACGCTTGGCCTGCTCGCTGCCGATCAGCCGTGGCAGGTGCCAGCTGGCACCGGCGTCGGGGCTGTAACCCATGCTGGTGTAGCCGGCCTTGAAGCGCGCCGAGGCCGCGGCGATGCGCAGGTCGCAGCACAGGCTGAGGTCCATGCCACCGCCCACGGCGGTGCCGTTGATGGCAGCGATGGTGGGCTTGTCGAGGCTGTGCAGGCGCAACATCAGGGCGTGGGCGGTTTCGGTCCAGCCGTAGCTTTCCAGGGTGCCCTGGGCCTCGGCCGCGGCCCATTCGGCCAAGTCGGCTCCGGCGCAGAAGCTGCGCCCGCTGCCGGTCAGCACCACCACGCGCACGGCCGGGTCGCTGTTGCAGGTTTCCAGCAGGGCGTGCAGTTGCTTGAGGGTGGGAATGTCCAGCGCGTTGCGCTGCTCGGGGCGGTTGAGGGTGATCCAGGCAACGCCGGCTTCGACCTTGCTCAACAGTGACGACGACGGGGTGGTCATGGGGGGCCTCGGTATTGTTGTGATGGTTTGAGAGGGCTTGATGAGGGAGATACTAAACGAGTGTTCAACAAGGCGGCAATTGCGCGGGGATTGGGCTGTAACAACGCTTGAAAACGATGTATGTCGTTGTTTTTATTAATTTTATTTGTTGGGTCAAGGTTGAGATAGGAGGTGGTTGTTACAACTTTGTACAACTGACAGATTGCCGGGGGCGCTTTGCGCCCCATCGCGACACAAGGCCGCTCCTACAGGGGAATCGCGCATAGGCCCGGCCTCGAGCGATCTCTTGTAGGAGCGGCCTTGTGTCGCGATGGGCCGCAAAGCGGCCCCGGCAATCTTCAGCCCAACACCCGAATCAAACCCCCGGCACGCTCGGCTCGAAAGCCCCCTGCCGACGGCGGTTGACGAAGAAGTACGCCGCGTAGCACAGGGCAATGAAGCCAAAGCCCCAGTACAACGACGGCCGCTGGGTTTCATCCAGCGCCAGGAACACGAACAGCGAGCTGCACAGGGTGATGCACAGCAGCGGCACCAGCGGGTACAGCGGCGCCTTGTACTTCAGGTCCTGCAGTTGCCCACCTTCACGCAGGTAGACCTTGCGGAAGCGGTACTGCGCCAGGGCGATGACGATCCAGGTCACGGTGCCGGACATGCCACTCACCGCCATCAACACCATGAACAGGGTGTCGGCGGCAATGAAACTGGTCATCAGCGAGATCAGCGCAAAGCACAAGGTGATGCTCAGCGCCCGCAACGGCACGCCACGCTTGCTCAGCGGCGACAGGCTTTTCGGCGCCATGCCGCTCTTCGACATGGCCCAGAGGATGCGCGTGGAGGCATACAGCCCGGAGTTGCCCACCGAAAGGATGGCCGTGAGGATGACGAAGTTCATCAGGTCGGCGGCAAAGGGAATGCCGACCATGTCGAACACCTGCACGAACGGGCTTTCCATCAGCCCGGCCTGCTCGAACGGCACGATGGCCGAGAGCACGGCAATCGCCAGCACGTAGAAGATCAGCACGCGGAACACCACGTTGCGCACGGCCCGTGGGATGCTCTTTTCCGGGTGCTCGGTCTCGCCGGCCGCCACCCCCATGATTTCACAGCCCTGGAAGGCATAGACCACGGTCATCATCACCGCGAACACCGCCGACAGACCATGGGGGAACAGCGACTCGCCCATCAGGTTGTCCAGCATCGGTGCCGGCGCCCCGCTGCTCAGCGGGATGGCGCCGAAGATCACCAGCAGGCCGATGATGATGAAGCCTAGAATGGTCGCCACCTTGATCCCCGAGAACCAGTACTCCGCCTCGCCGAAGGCACGGGTGGCCAGGGCGTTGAGGCCGAACAGCACGACCACGAACAGCGCCGACCAATACCAGATCGGCACCTCGGGGAACCAGCGGGTCATCAGCATGCCGGCGGCGGTGAACTCCAGGCCCACAGTGGTGGCCCAGCTCATCCAGTACACCCAGCCGATCATGAAGCCGGTGGCCGGGCCGATGAACTTGGTGGCGTGGGCCTGGAACGAACCGGACACCGGCATCTGCACCGACAGCTCGCCTAGGCAGACCATCACCAGGTACATCAGCAAACCCGCGACCAGGTAGGCCAGGATCGCGCCTATCGGGCCGCCCTGGTTGATGGTCACGCCCGAGCCCATGAACAGCCCGGTGCCGATCACCCCGCCCAGCGAGAGCATGAAGATGTGCCGGCTTTTCAGCGCGCGGGTGAGCTGGATCTTTTCGCGGTTGTCAGTCATGGCGCACCTCGCCTTTGCGGCTGGTGCCAGGCCGCGCGGGGGTGCCGCGCGGTGTGGTAGGAAGGAGGGGCTGAGCGCTACGGCATGTCATTATTCTTGTCTCCAATAAGCCTCATGGACCGCGTGCAACACGGTTGCCATGGATTATTGGAAACGGATGTAAGGTGCCGTTGTACGAACGGATCGAAGATGTAAAAAGTCGTAAGTTTTTTGTACGTCAGCTCTGGATCAACTGTTCCAGGGTGGCGCGGGCCTGGGCAAGCTCGGTGGCCAGCGGCGCGCCGAGCGCTTTCAATGCCTGTTCGTCATGCTGCCGGGCAGCGTCCTCAAGGCGTCGCAACAACGCAGCCAGGCCAGAAAAACCCAGGGAGTCGCAACTGCCGGCCAGGCGGTGGGCCAGGTGCAGCACTTCGGTAAAGTCCTGGGCCGGCAGCGCCTCGGCCAACGCGGTGGCGTGCTGCTCCAGCGACTGGCGCAGCACCTTCAACAGGCCTTGCAGCTTCTGTTCACCCAGCAGCGAGCGGTGGGTGTCCAGCAATGACCAGTCCATTGTCGCGTCGACGCCCGCCACTTCAGCGGGCGCCGCTTCGGCCAGCGCCCGGCGCAGGTTGTCCAGCCGCAGGGGCTTGGCCAGCACTCCCTGCATGCCGGCATCCAGGTACCCTGGCACTTGCCCCGGTTGCACGCCAGCCGTCAGTGCCAGGATCCGGCTGTGGCGGTTCGGCCCGGGCGTGGCACGCAGTTGCCGGCACAGTTCCACCCCGCTCATGCCGGGCAGGTGCACATCGAGCAGGATCAGGTCGAAGCGCCGCTGTGCGCAGGCCTGCAGGGCTTGCCCGGCGTCCTCGGCAAAGCTCACCCGGTGGCCATCGCGCAGCAGCAACCCACCGGCCACCTCGCGGTTCAATGCCACGTCCTCGACTACCAGGATATCCAGGCTGGCCAGGGGCGAAGGGGCTGGTGAGTTGGCCTGCACTGGCTGCCCGCGAGCCATGTCGAGTTCGAACCAGAAGCAACTGCCCTGCCCTTGCACGCTGTCCAGGCCAATGCAGCCCCCCAGTTTTTCCACCAGGTGCTTGCAGATCGCCAGGCCCAGGCCGGTGCCGCCGTAGCGCCGGGCCACCGCCTCGCTGGCCTGGACGAAGCGGTCGAAGACCCTGGCCTGCACAGCCGGCTCGATGCCGATGCCATTGTCGCTGACCGACACCCGCACGCGCTGCGAGCCCTGGTCACTGGCCAGTACCTGCACCGCAAGCCGCACCTGGCCGTGTTCGGTGAACTTGATGGCGTTGGCCAGCAGGTTGCTGAGCACCTGGCGCAGGTACTGTTCGGCACCGTGCTGGTACTCGGCCAATTGCTCGTCGATGTCCAGCTGCAGGGCGTCGCCATTGTCCCTGGCCATGGGTTCGAGCAGCGCCAGCACTTCCTGGCACAACTGGCGTAGCGAAAAACCGACCAGCTCGGCGCGGCTTTCGCCCTCCTCGAGCCGGGCGAAATACAGCACTTCGTTGAGAATCGCCAGCAGCCCCTCGCCAGCCTTGTACAAGGCCTCGACGCGCTGGCGGTCGGCCGCCTCCAGCCGGCCGCCGCGCAGCAGCTCGGCCATGCCGAGAATGCCGTTGAGCGGTGTGCGCAGCTCATGGCTCATGGTCGCCAGGAAGCGTGACTTGGCCAGGTTGGCGGCTTCGGCCTCGTCCTTGGCCCGGGCCAGGCTGGCCGTGCGCCGCTCGACCATGGCCTGCAGTTCGTCGCGCTTGTCCTGCAACGCCAGGCGGTCGCGCTCGCGGCGCTCGATGTCACTGAGGATGGCGCGGCGCATGTCATCCAGGGCATTGGCCACGGTGTCGATCTCGTCCGGGCGCGTCGACGGCCGGCGCCCCAGGCGCAAAGGTTCCTGCCACTGGCCGGCACCAATACGCCGGGCGAACTCGGCCATCACTTGCAGGTGGCGGGTGACCAGGCGGTAGAACAGCCCCGACAGCGCCACCGCCAGGCCACACAGGAACACGCCCATCCACAGCAGGCTGGCAAGGCCAGTGGCATACAGGCGCCTGTGCACCGCGCCCAGGTCGATGCTCACTTCCAGCTCGCCCAGGTGCCTGGCCGGCCCCGAGGGCGGCTGGTAATCGAGGGGGAAGCGTTCGATGCGCAGCGGCCCCTTGGGCTCGGCGGCGCCGCGCAGCAGCTGGAAATCGTCGCTGACCAGGCGCACCCGGGCGACATCGGAAAAGTCCACCAGGCCGCGCAGTTGTGCGTCCAGCTGTGCCTCGTCCAGGTCCCACAGGCTGCGCTCCAGGCTGGCCAGGTAACCGGCGCGGATCAACGCCATGCGCGCCTCGATATCGCGCATCTCGCGGCGGTATTCGAAGTACAGCTGCACCGAGCTGGCCAGCACGGTGAAGCACAGGCTGAACAGCAGGATGAACAGCAGCAGGCGGCGCAGCAAGCCATCGGTGCGCAGGCGGATCATCGGGCGTCCGCCGGCAGGTTGACCATGTCGCGGTAGGTCACTTCGCTCTGCTCCAGCCAGCGCTCGATCTCGCCGGCCTGGTTCATGCGCAGCAACTGCGCGTCGATTTCGTCCATATGCTGGCTCAAGGGCGATTGCCGTGATATCGCAACGCGCAGGTAGTCCACGCTCAGGGCCGTGGGCAATACGCGGATGTCCTGCGCCCCGGGCAGGTTTTCGATGAACAGCTGGCCGGTGCGCCGCTCCTGGATCAGGTAGTCGATGCGCCCACGGATCAGCTTGCCGAAGTTCTGCTGGCTGGACGACACCCGTTCGATGTTCTGGTGGCGGGCGACGAAGCGGTCGAAATCGGCGCCGTAGCTTTCGCCGTACAACAGGCCGCCGCGGTAGCTGGCCAGGTCCTCCAGGCGCTGGAACTGCACTGGCCGCAGGCGGTTGTAGAACACCGCCACTTCCTCACGCACCACCGGCACCGTGGAAAAGCGCATGCGTTGGTCACGCTGGTCGCTGTTGTAGGCCAGCACCACGTCCACCCGCCCGGCGGCGGCGTCCATCAGGCAGCGCTTCCAGTTGCCCAGCACCACGGTCTGCACTTCGTAGCCCATGCGCGCGAACAGCTCTCGCACCACGGTGGGGGCCAGGCCACGCACCTGGTGGCCGTCACTCCAGGAAATCGGCGGGTACACCGGGTAGTCGCAATAGCGCACCGGCTGCCTTGCACTGGCTTGCACGGCGAACAATGCCAAGGCCAGCACCCAGGCGCTGCGGGTCATGCCGCCACGCTGGCGGTGAACAGGTAGCCGGTGCCGTGGATGGTGATGATCAGCTGGGGCTCGGCCGGGTCGTCGTGCAGCTTGCGCCGCAGGCGGCCGACCAGCACGTCGATGGAGCGGTCGTTGGGCACCCACTCGCGGTTGCGGATCTGGTCCATCAACTGGTCGCGGCTGAGCGTGTGGCCGCTGTTGCGCAGGAACACGCTGAGCAACTGGAACTCGCCATGGGTCAGCAGGGTTTGCCCGCCACGGGCGTCGATCAGGCGCCGGCGGTCGGTGTCCAGCGCCCAGTCGGCGAACTGCTTCAGCGATTGCGCGCAGGCCGGCGCCGGGTGCACCTCGCGGGCATGGCGCACGCGACGGATCAGGTTCTTGGCGCGGGATACCAGTTCGCGGGGGTTGAGCGGCTTGATCACGTAGTCGTCGGCGCCGCATTCCAGGCCGACGATACGGTCGATGTCGTCGTTGCGGCCGGTGATGAGGATGATGCCGACCTCCGAACGTACCCGCAGCTCGCGGGTCAGGGTGAGGCCGTCCTTGCCGGGCAGGCGGATGTCCAGCAGCACCAGGTCGACATCCTGGCTGCCGAGCAGGGCTTCGGCCTTTTCCGCGGTGTCGGCGCAGTGCACGTCATAGCCTTCCTGGGACAGATAGGCCTGCAGCAAGTCACGAATAAGCGGATCGTCATCGACGATCAATACCCGAGGCGTCATTGCGTGTCGTCTCTTTTTTTATTGGTTTGTTCTACACACTCGCGACAGCAGCCTACTCGTTACTGAACAGGCGATCAACAGCCCTCCGGCAGGCTGAAGCGACGCCGGCCACCGGCCTGCAGGCCATCGACCCAGGCCTCGCAGATCAGCACGCCCTGCTCGGGGGTGAAGGTACCGGGGTTGAGCCCCGACTCCAGCCACAGGCCATCGAGCAAGGCGCTCAGGCTGATGGCCGCCAGGTCGGCATCGAAGCCCTGCCAGCCCTCCTCCCCGGCCAGCGTGGCCAGCAGCCCGCTCAGTTCATTGCGGTATTCGCCATAGGAATGGTCATGCACCTGGTTGATCGCATCGGCGGTCTTCACCGCGCCCCAGAACGCCAGCCAGGCGTCGAGCAATTGCGGGTCGAGCAGCTCGGCGCAGAACGAGGCGCGGAAGAACGCCGACAACCGCTCGCGGGCATTGGGCGCGGCCTGGGCCATGGCCTCGCGCAGCAGGCCCATCACCCGGCCGGTGACTGCCATGTAGGCTTCGGCCACCAGCTCATCCTTGCCGGCGTAGTGATGGCTGATCAACCCGACCGAGACCCCGGCCTCGGCCGAAATCTTGCGGATCGACGCGCCCTGGAAGCCATGGCGCTTGAGGCATACCAGGGTCGCCTCGACCAGGTTGGCTTTGCGCAATTCCGGCAGCATGCGGTGGTAGCGGGCTTCCTGGTTCATCGTCGGCTCTCGGGCTAGGGGCTGGACTGAACGACTGTACAACAAGCCGGACTGCGTGATAAACCCTTGGCACCGATGCCCACAACAACAAAAGCGGCTGCCATGAACGACCTGATCACACGTGACCTGGACCAGGGCCTGCTGACCCTGGCCTTCAACCGCCCCGACAAGCTCAACGCCTTGAACACCGCCATGTACCAACAGCTGAGCGACCTGCTGCTGGCGGCAGGTGAAGACCCTGATGTCGAAGCCATCATCATCACCGGTGGGCCGCAGTGCTTCAGCGCCGGCAATGACTTGCGCGACTTCCTCGACAACCCGCCAGTCGACCTGGACAGCCCGGTGTTCCGCCTGATGCGGGTGGTGATGGGCCTGGACAAACCGCTGATTGCCGCGGTCAGTGGTGCGGCGATCGGTATTGGTGCCACCTTGCTGTTGCATTGCGACCAGGTGCTGGTCAGCCGTACGACCAAGCTGCGCATCCCTTTCGCGCCGTTGGGCGTGTGCCCGGAGTTTGGTTCCAGCCTGCTGCTGCCGCGCTTGCTTGGCCATGCCCGGGCGGCTCGCCTGCTGCTGGCAAACGAGTTGCTTGATGGCGAACGGATGGTGGCCTGGGGGCTGGCCAATGAACTGCATGAAGACGGTGAACAGTGCCTGGCAGCTGCCCGGCGCCTGGCGCGGCAGCTGCAAGGCTACCCGCAGGCGGCGCTGCGCATCAGCAAGCGGCTGCTCAAGGACGGCCAACGGGCCGAGCTTGAGGCGACAGTGGCGCGGGAAGCCCGGCTGTTCATCGAGTGCTTGCGCACTGAAGAAGCGCGAGCGGTGCTGCGAGGGTTGATCAAAGATTGAAAACCTGGGGCCGCGTTGCGGCCCATCGCCGGCAAGCCAGCTCCCACCTCGACTGCATCGACCTCAAGCCTTGTGCAGTACCTGTGCGAGCAACTGTCTTGTTCAAATTCCAAAAAGTTGGCGCGATTCCTTGTAGGAGCGGCCTTGTGTCGCGAAAGGGGTGCGAAGCGCCCCCAGGATCTTCGCATCACCACAACATTGCTGGGGCCGCTTTGCGGCCCTTTCGCGACACAAGGCCGCTCCTACACGGGACCGCGTCATACCCGAGATATGAACAAGCCGGCCAGCAGACAGTGCCATGCACCGTGTTGGGCTCTTCGCGGGCACGCCCGCTCCCACAGGTAATACGACACCCTCTCGAGCATAGCTCCCTGTGCAACAGCGCAGCCCAAAGGGCTGGGCTCATGGCCGGGATATGAGGTGCTAATAACCGGTCATCTCCAGATACCCTCGCCCACCCGCACTCCCGGTCAAGCGCACTGGCCCCTCCCAGTACGGGAACCGCGTCTCCATCCAGGCCTGCGACTCCACAGCCTCGACCTGCACATCCACGCCATGCCCCGGCACTTGCACCCGCCATCGCGTCGGCACCTGCTTGCCGTTCTTCTGCCGGGCCCAGGCCAGCGCCTGCAGCTGGATCTGCGCACCCTGCAGTGCCACCACCTCACCCTGCGGGCCGACCCAGGTCCCGGCGCGATACGCCTCCCCCTGCACCTCGCGCACCTGGAACAGCATCAGCCTGGCGCCACTGTCCAGGTGCAGGGAAAACCAGTCCCAACCCGTCTGCCCGGCAGCCAGCGGCTGGCTGCTCCATTCCCGGTCCAGCCAGGCCTGGCCGGTGACTGCAATGCACTGGCCGTCACGCTGCACCTCCCCACTCACCCGATAGAACGGCTGACTGTAATAGTACGAAGCCTGCCCCTTGCCGGACTTCTCGCTGTAGCCCTGGTCCCCGTGCAGCACCAAGGGCCGATCGCTGTGCAGTTGCAGGTCATAGCGAAAGCCGTCACCACCGGCGACCATTTGCAGATGCTCGATGCCACTGCTGCCCTGCAACGACCAGTCATTGATCCACGCCCGGAACGGCTGGGCTTGCACGCCAGCCTGGCCGATACCCCCGCGCGCCAAGGTTTCGCCAGACTGATGACCACCGGGGCCGGTCAGCGCCGCGTGCCCCATCCACAGGTTCGGGCTGTTCCAGCCAGCAGCCTCGGGGCCTGGACGCAGGGCCGAGCGAAACAGCGTCCACTGCGCACCCCAGTCCCGCCCCTGGAGGTCCTGAAGGTTGGCGGTGACATACCACCATTCGATGCGAAAACCATCGTGGGGCCCGTGGTCCCGCGGAAATTCCAGGCGATGGCCGCGGCTTACCTGGCTGAACTCGCCCGCCTGCTGCCCGAGCCCGGCATAGCTTTGCTCGGCCGGCTGATCACAGCCGCCCAGCAACCCACACAGCAACAGCCAGGCGCTACGTTTCATCGGCAAACGGCCTCAACAGTTCACGCGGCTGGCGACGCGCCAGCTGCCACAGTGGCCAGGCGCTGGCCAACAGGCTGGTAAGCATGCCCAGCACGGCCAGGTGCAGCAGTTGCGCAGGGAACACGTAGAGCGGCAAACGCCAGCCGAATGCCTGCACGTTCACCACCGCGACCAGGCACCAGGCCAGCAGGATACCCAGCGGGATCGCCAGCAGCACGGTAAGGCTGCTCAGCAACAGTGTCTGCCCGAGGCTCAGCCACACCAGGTGCGTGCGCCGCACGCCCAGTGCCCACAGCGGCGCCAACTGGCCCAGGCGGGTCTGGCCCAGGGTCAGCAGGTTGATGAACAGCGCCACGCCTGCCACGCCAAGGGTGAGGCTGTTGAGCGCGGCGGTGGCGGCGAAGGTGCGGTTGAACACGTCGGTCGACCAACGTTTGAGACGCGTCTGCTCGACCACGCGGCTGTCGTCCAGGGCGAAGCGCTTTTGCAATGCAGCCTCGAGCGCCGACACCTGGTCGCCCACCAGATCGACACTCAACCCGGTCAGGGTTGCCTGTGGCCAATGCCCGCGCAGCCAGCCGGCATTGACCAGCATATGCCCTTTGGGGTTGCCGTAATCGGCATAGATGCCCACAACGCTCAGGGCTGGCGAAGTGTCTGCGGGCAGCCTCAGGCGATCGCCCAGCTGCAGCTTCAGTCGCCTGGCCAGCTGTTCACTGAGCATCACGGCCTGCCCGGCGGCCAGTTGTTGCCAGGCCCGCTTTTGCTGCGCCAGCAATGGCCAGCGTGTGCGATAGACGGGATGATCGACGATGCCCTGGACCTGCACCGGCCAGCCCTGCAGCTGTGTTTCCACACGCCAGCCGGGCAATACCACATCCACCGAAGGTTGCTGCCCAAGCCACTCGGCTATCTGCGAGCCCTGGGCGGTGTCCCTTGGGGTGACATACAGGTCGGCGGACAGGCGCAGGTCAAGCCAGCCGACAAAGGTCTTGCGAAAGCCCTCGGTCATGCTGCCCACCCCGACACTGGCCGCCAGCGCCAGCAACAGTGCCATCAATGCCAGGCTCAGGGCCGGCAATTGCTGGCGGCTGTCGGCGACGAACCATTGCGCCAAAGGCCGCCGGCAATGGCGCGCCAGCCAGGCCAGCACCCGGTCGAGCAAGGCCGGCAGCAGCAGCGCCGCCGCCAGTAGCAAACCTGCCAGCAGGCCGAACGCGCTGGGCAGGCTGTCGCCCAGCACGCCACAGCTTAGGGCCAGCAAAAGCAACAAGCCGGCCACCAGGGCCTGGCGCCGCAACCAAGGCCCCTGGGCCAACCGCCATGCCTGAGGTTGCGCCAGCGCCAGCAACGGCAACTGCGCCGCACGCAGTACACTGCCCAAACCCGCCAGCAGCGCCCCCAGCACGCTCACCAGCACGCCCATCAGCCACCACCCTGCGGGCAGGCTCAGCGCCCCGGCGACCTGGGCGCCATACAGGCCGCGCAAGCTGGCGGCCACATCGGGCAGCAACCACGCGGCCAGCCCGTAACCACTGGCCACGCCGGCCAGGCCGCCCAGCACCGCGAACAGCCCCAGCTCCAGCACCAAGGCGCACAGCAAGGTTTGCAGGCTGATGCCACAGGCGCGCAGGTTGCGAATCAGGCCGCGCCGCTGTTCCAGTGCCAAACCGATTGCGGCATGGGCAATGAACAGGCCGACGACGAACGCCAGCAGGCCAAGGGCGGTCAGGTTGAGGTGGAAACTGTCGGTCAGCCGCTGCAAGCCGCCATCGTCCTGTCGGGGTTGCAGCTCAAGGTAAGGCGCGATATCCGCCGGCAGCGGCCCCGGCGTGGCAGCCACCAGCAAGCGCGACAACTGCCCGGGTGCATGCAGCAGCGCCTGG
The DNA here is from genome assembly GCF_002113575.1 of Pseudomonas sp. B8(2017). Lineage (NCBI taxonomy): Bacteria > Pseudomonadati > Pseudomonadota > Gammaproteobacteria > Pseudomonadales > Pseudomonadaceae > Pseudomonas > Pseudomonas sp. B8(2017). Next base: position 77,971 of record NZ_NEIO01000022.1, read on the forward strand.
GCGTGGCCGATATCGACCACGATCACCCCTGGAGCCAGCGCTGGTTGTAGAACCGACGGCGGCAGCAGCTGCCCTTCGCTGTCGCGTACTGAAGCCCCGGGGCCTGCATGCAGCTGGCGCAAGGTGTCCGGCCCGACCCAGGCTTGCCCGGGCATGCCGACAAAGGCCTGCAGATCGAACGTTCCGGGCTGCACACCGGCGATGCTACTGGCCGGCGGCAGGCTCAACGGCTCGATGCCGATCAACCGCACGCTACGCGCCGGCTCACCAGCAAAGCGCAAGCGCCCTTCCAGTACCGGCGTCACCGCCCAGCCCAGCCTGCGCAACTGCACGTACAGTGCCTGGTCGAAGCGCTCGCCACGGCGCGGCACCAGTTGCGCCTGCAACGGCCCGGCCAGCACCGCGCTGGCCCGGGCATAGTCGCTGCGTGCCTGGCTGTTCAGCGCCTGCACGCCGGTCCACAGCGCCGTGGCCAGCCACAGGCCGGTGAAGATGCTGAAAAACTGCACGCGATGGCGCCGCCAGTGGCTGAGCAGCGCCAGCAGGGCCAGCGATAGAAGCCTCATCCGCCCTGCTCGGGCCGCACGCGGCCGGCCTGCAGGTAACACCGTTGTTGCAAGCGCGCCGCCAGCCGCGGGCTGTGGGTCACCATCAGCACCCCACTGCCAGCCTCGGCGACCAGCTGCAACAGTAGGCTCAACACCTCATCGCTGCTGGTTTCATCGAGGCTGCCGGTGGGTTCGTCGGCCAGCAACCAAGCCGGGCGCCCGGCCAGGGCGCGGCCAATGGCAACCCGCTGTTGCTGGCCGCCAGACAATTGCTCCGGATAACGCACCAGCAAATCCGCCAGCCCCAGGCGCTGCGCCAGATAGGCCAGCCAATCGGGATCATGCCGACCGGCCAGCCGCGCCTGGAACGCAAGATTGGCCCCCACATCCAGGCTGCTGATCAGGTTGTACTGCTGGAACACCAGGCCGATGCCTTCCCGCCGCCACAACGCCAGCGACGCCTCGGAACGGCTGTCGAGCGGGGTGTCGTCGATCAGGATGCGGCCACTGTCGGCACGGTCCAGGCCGGCCACCAGGTGCAGCAAGGTACTCTTGCCGCTGCCCGACTCGCCCATCAGCGCCAGGCTGCTGCCGCGCGCCAGGCGCAGGTCGACACCCTGCAGCACGGGGAGCGGGCCCTGGGGGGTGGGGAATGATTTGTGCAGTTGCTCGATGACCAGCATCGACGGGCCTTGGTGGGTTCAGGTGTTTTCTTAGGAATAGCAGGTTCATCGCGGCGTGGGTGTGCTCCTGGACTAGACGTACATCGTGCCATCGGCAAATTCGATCACCGTACCGTCGCCATGAACAAATCTTCATTTTGTCGGCAAGCCCCTGATTGCGGACATGACAGCCATCTTCGCGCCTGCAGCTGCAGGCCTTCACCTTGAGGGGGCTCACTACCTTGCGTAGCATCACCGCCCCCCGGGGCCGCTGCGCGGCCCATTCGCGGGCACGCCCGCTCCCACAGGCGCGTGCCCACTGCGCTCACACCTCACCCAGCCACACCATCAGCAGACAGAACCCCGATGCCGCAACCCATACCTCTCAAGGACCACGAAAAGGAAAAGCACCTGGTCAACCGCCGGCTTCTGGCCTGCGCCGCCCTGGTCTTCAGCCTGGTCGCCGTCCTGGTGGGCCGGCTCTATGTGCTGCAGGTGCTGCAACACGACCAGCAGACCGCCGTATCGGAAAACAACCGCGTGCACGTGCTGCCCATCGCCCCCGAGCGCGGGCTGATCTACGACCGCAACGGCGTGGTGCTGGCCGACAACAAGCCCAGTTTCGACCTGACCATGACCCGCGAGCGGGCCGGCGGCGACACGGCCAAGGTGCTCGATACCCTGGCCCAGGTGCTGAGCCTGACCGAGGACGATCGCAAGCAGTTCGACAAGGACCTGCGCCGTGGCCGCAAGCCGTTCGAACCGGTGACCCTGATGGTCGGCCTGAGCGAGGAGCAGATCGCCCTGGTGGCGGTGAACCAGTTCCGCCTGCCAGGCCTGGAGGTGGAACCACAGTTCATCCGCGAGTACCCGCTGGCAGAGCATTTCGCCCACTCGGTGGGCTATGTGGGGCGCATCAACGAGAAAGAGGCCAAGACCCTCGACAGCACCGAATACCGGGGCACCCAGTCGATCGGCAAGACCGGCATCGAGCACTTCTACGAAAGCCAGCTGCACGGTCATGTGGGCTACGAGGAGGTCGAGACCAACGCCCAGGGCCGGGTGATGCGTGTGCTCAACCACAAGGCCCCGACCCCGGGCCAGGACATCGTCCTGACCCTGGACGCCCACCTGCAACTGGCCGCGGAAAAGGCCCTGGGCGACCGCCGTGGCTCGGTGGTGGTGCTCGACCCGGCCAATGGCGACGTGCTGGCGATGGTCAGCAACCCCAGCTTCGACCCCAACCTGTTCGTCAAGGGCATCAGCTTCAAACAGTACGCCGCCCTGCGCGATTCCATCGACCGCCCGCTGTTCAACCGCGTACTGCGCGGCCTGTATGCGCCCGGTTCGACGGTGAAGCCGGAGGTGGCCATCGCCGGCCTCGACAGCGGCGTGATCACCCCGGGCAGCCGGGTGTTCGACCCGGGCTACTACGAGCTGCCCAACTACGACCACAAGTACCGCAACTGGAACCGCAGCGGCGATGGCTGGGTGGATATGTACACCGCCATCATGCGTTCCAACGACACCTACTTCTATGACCTGGCGCACAAGCTGGGCATCGACCGCCTGCACGACTACATGGCCGAGTTCGGCCTGGGCCAGAAGGTCTCGCTGGACATGTTCGAGGAGGCGTCCGGGCTGATGCCGTCGGCCGAGTGGAAGCGCGCCACCCGGCGCCAGGCCTGGTTCCCGGGCGAGACGCTGATCCTGGGCATCGGCCAGGGCTACATGCAGGTCACCCCGCTGCAGCTGGCCCAGGCCACCAGCCTGCTGGCGAGCAAGGGCGTGTGGCACCGCCCGCACCTGGCCATGACCGTGGGTGGCGATGCGCCGGTGGACCCCAACCCGATGCCCAATATCGTGCTGCACGACAGGCACGCCTGGGACCAGGTCAGCCAGGGCATGCAGATGGTCATGCACGACCCGCGCGGCATCGCCCGCGCTGCCGCGGCCGGTGCGCAATACCGGATTGCCGGCAAGAGCGGCACCGCGCAGGTGGTGGCGATCAAGCAGGGCGAACGCTACAACCGCGACAAGACCCTGGAGCGGCACCGCGACAATGCCCTGTTCGTCGGCTTTGCCCCGGCTGATCACCCGAGTGTGGTGGTGGCGGTGATGATCGAGAATGGTGAAGCCGGCGGGCGGGTGGCAGGGCCGGTGGTGCGGGAGGTGATGGATGCATATCTGCTGGATGAGCAGGGGCATCTGAAGCCGGAGTATGCGGGTGGGGTAGTGCCTCGGAGCGTGCCGCACACTTGAGACTTCTGGGGCCGCTTCGCAGCCCTTTCGCGACGCAAGGCCGCTCCCACAAGTTCAGTGTTGCGTCACAGGCAGCGCAAATCCTGTGGGAGCGGCCTTGCGTCGCGATGGGCTGCGAAGCGGCCCCAGCACACAAAAACAAAAAAGGAATAATAATATAAAATCTTATTCCTTTTTTATCATTCCGTAATCCTCTATAAATCCCCCAACTGCACAGCCGCCAACACTTGGCCAACTGTCTGCAGCGCAACACATGATCAACAGGCAACGCCCGCACGGCAACAGCGCCGCAACCATCAGAAAAGCGCTAACCAGTTGAAATAAAAGAACATTCAAACTCGGCACGACGATTGCTCAAGCAAAGTCCCCCGCTCAACCAGAACCGGAGACCTGCCCATGAGCACCCCACTGAACGTCGTAGCCCTGTCCGGCGGCACTGCCCGCCCTTCGCGCACCCTGGCCTTGACCGAGGCGATCCTCGCCGAACTGGCCCAGCACCTGCACATCAAGCCGCACCTGATCGAACTGGGCGAGATCGCCCGCCCGCTGGGCAGCGCCCTGTGGCGCAGCGAACTGCCCGAGGCCGTCGAACAGCAACTGCGCCTGGTGGAAAAAGCCGACCTGCTGGTGGTGACCACGCCGGTGTACCGCGGCAGCTTCACCGGCCACTTCAAGCACCTGTTCGACCTGATCGGCCAGGACGCGCTGGTCGACACCCCGGTGCTGCTCGCAGCCACCGGCGGCAGCGAGCGCCACGCGCTGGTGCTCGACCACCAGCTGCGCCCACTGTTCAGCTTCCTGCAAGCCCTGACCCTGCCCATCGGCGTGTTCGCCAGCCAGGCGGAAATGGCCGACTACCGGGTGTCCAGCGCAGCCCTGGCCGCCCGTATCCGCCTGGCCGCCGAGCGCGCCGTGCCGCTGTTCGGCGCCCATCATGCGCTGCGCAAGAGCGCCTGAGGAGCGGCCATGAATGCACCTGTGAACACCCCCCGGCGCCCTGCCCTGGCCATCGCCCGCGAACTGGCCGGGCAGTTTGCCCAGACCGCCGTCGAGCGCGACGAGCGCGGCGGCACGCCAAAAGCCGAGCGCGACGCCCTGCGTGACAGCGGCCTGATGTCGCTGGTGATCCCGCAGGCCTTCGGCGGCCAGGGCGCCAACTGGCACGACACCTTCGCGGTGGTGCGCGAGTTCGCCCGGGTCGACAGCTCCATCGCCCACGTGTTCGGCTTCCATCACTTGATGCTGGCCACCGTGCGCCTGTTCTCGCGCCCGGACCAATGGCAACCGTGGTTCGAGCAGACCGCCCGCAAGCAGTGGTTCTGGGGCAATGCCCTGAACCCGCTGGACACCCGCACCGTGGTCAAGCACTTCGATGGCTGGTGCGAGTTTTCCGGCAAGAAAAGCTTCTGCTCCGGCGCCAGCGATTCGGAAATGCTCATCGCCTCGGCGGTGGACGAACGTGCCGGCGGCAAGCTGCTGATCGCCGCCATCCCCAGTGGCCGTACCGGCATCAGCCTGCACAGTGACTGGAACAACATCGGCCAGCGCCAGACCGACAGCGGCAGCGCCACCTTCGAGCGGGTACGGGTGGAGCACAACGAACTGCTGCTCGACCCAGGCCCCCTGAGCACGCCGTTCGCCGCCCTGCGCCCGCTGATTGCCCAGTTGCACTTCGCCAACCTGTTCCTCGGCATCGCCGAGGGGGCGTTCGAGGAGGCCCGCCAGTACACGCTCAAGGAAAGCCGGCCGTGGTTCCGCTCCAGCGCCGCCAGCAGCGCCGAAGACCCATACGTGCTGCGCCATTACGGCGAGTTCTGGGTCGGCCTGGAGAGCGTGCGCCTGCTGATCGAACGGGCCGCACGCCAGCTCGATGCCGCCTGGGCCAGGGAGCACGCCCTTACGGCGCAAGAGCGCGGCGACCTGGCCCTGGCCATCGGCACCGCCAAGGTTGCCGCCAGCCGCCATGGCCTGGACATCTGCAACCGCCTGTTCGAGGTCACCGGCGCCCGCGCCACCCATGCTTCGCTGCGCTTCGACCGGCACTGGCGCAACCTGCGCACGCAAACCCTGCACGACCCGGTGGACTACCGCATCCACGAACTCGGCGAGTGGGCCCTCAACGACAAGCGCCCTGCCCCATCCTTCTATTCCTGAGGATTGCCCATGCAACTGCTGACCCTCCCCCCGTCCCCGACACTGGCCACCTCGATCCGGGCCACCGCACAGGTTTTCGAAGACCCCAGGTCGCAGGCGCTGCTCGCCCACCTGCAACAGGTCGCCCCCAGCGAGGCCAGCGTGCTGATCATCGGCGAAACCGGCACGGGCAAGGAGCTGGTCGCACGCCACATCCACAACCTCAGCGGCCGGCGCAACGGCCCGTTCGTCGCGGTCAACTGCGGTGCCTTTTCCGAATCGCTGGTCGAGGCGGAGCTGTTCGGCCATGAAAAAGGCGCCTTCACCGGTGCCCTGGCGGCCAAGGCCGGCTGGTTCGAGGAAGCCAACGGCGGCACGCTGTTCCTCGACGAAATCGGCGACCTGCCGTTGCCGATCCAGGTCAAGCTGCTGCGCGTGCTGCAGGAGCGCGAAGTGGTGCGGCTGGGGTCGCGCAAGAGCATCCCGATCAATGTGCGGGTACTGGCGGCGACCAACGTGCAGCTGGAAAAGGCCATCAACGCCGGGCATTTTCGCGAAGACCTGTACTACCGGCTGAACGTGGTGACCTTGCAGTTGCACCCGTTGCGCGACCGCCCGGGTGACATCCTGCCGCTGGCCCGGCACTTCATCCGCAGCTACAGCGACCGGCTGGGCTACGGGCCGGTGGAGTTGAGCGCCAAGGCCCAGGCCAAGCTGGTGGAATACAGTTGGCCAGGCAACATCCGCGAGCTGGAGAACGTGATTCACCACAGCTTGCTGACCTGTGGCGACGGTACGGTGCAGGCGCAGGACCTGCGCTTGTCCAACCTGCGTATCGAACGGCAGGAGGAAGAGCCTGCGGGCAATGGTGTTGAGGATCTGCTGCAGCGCGCGTTCAGCCGCTTGTTCGAAGAGCAGTCGGGTGACCTGTACGAGAAGGTGGAAAATGCCCTGCTGCGGTCGGCGTATCGGTTCTGCCATTACAACCAGGTGCATACCGCGCAGTTGCTGGGATTGTCGCGCAACATCACCCGCACCCGGCTGATTGCGATCGGCGAGTTGGTGGTGAACAAGCGGCGGGGGCAGGAGCAGCAGGTGCTGGATAACCGGGTGGTGCGGTTGTCGATCTGAATGGTGTATGGCCTGTTCAGGCCTCTTCGCGGGCACGCCCGCTCCCACAGGTGCTGCGCCAACCTTGAAAGCGGCGCGATACCTGTGGGAGCGGGCGTGCCCGCGAAGAGGCCGGCACAGGCACCCAAACTGCTAGTTCTGGTCGCCTCCGCGATCATCCCCAACATCATGGTCAGCCCCATCATCAGCGCCATGCCCTACACCGTGGGGCTCGCCCACGTCGTGATTCGCTTCGTGATTCGCCTCATGGTTGGCTTCGTGGTTGGCTTCATGATTTGCTTCGTGGTTGGCCTCGTGGTCGGCGCCATCATCAGCACCATTGCGCCCGCGGCCATCATGGCCTGGGCCGCCATGCCCACCACCATCGCCACTATGCCCGCTGCCACTGCCGCCGTGGCCACCACCCAAGCCACCGCCGCCGCTACCACCACCTCCACCGCCATGACCACCGCCGCCGCCACTACCACC
>NZ_NEIO01000023.1:0-83182 GCF_002113575.1 Pseudomonas sp. B8(2017)
TAGGTAAGCGGTGATAGCCGTGAGCTTGAACTGCTCTGTGTATTTACCCATAGATCCCCCACGGGTTGGATTGGTGTCCAACTTCTTGGGGGCAGTCCAGGGGTAGCGCCGCTGCTACATGCGTGCGCTATCCCTGTGGGAGCGGGTTTACCCGCGAAAGGGCCGGCACCGGAGTAATCAGATATCCCGGGCGTACGCCACCGCCGCCTCCACCTGCGCCAGGGTGGGTCGCACCCCGGTGTACAGCACGAACTGCTCCAGCGCCTGCAGCGCAATCACCTCCAGCCCGGTGATCACCGGCTTATCCAACGCCCGCGCCCGTCGGATCAACGGTGTGCTCTCCGGCATCGCCACCACATCGAACACCCGCGCCGCCGCGGCGATGGCGTTCTCGGAAAACGCCAGCTCCTCGGCCTCGGGCCCGCCCGCCATGCCGATCGGCGTCACGTTCACCAGCATGGGTGGGCACAGGTCGCCCAGCTCCGCCACCCAGCGATAACCGCACACATCCGCCAGCTGCCGCCCGGCCTGCTCGTTGCGCGCAACGATGATGCCTTCGGCGAACCCGGCATCGCGCAAGGCACTGGCTACCGCCTTGGCCATGCCGCCACTGCCGCGCAGGGCAAACGCCGTGGTCGGGTCGACCTGGTGTTGCTCCAGCAACTGGCGCACGGCCAGGTAATCGGTGTTGTAAGCCTTCAGGTGACCATTGCTATTGACCAGGGTATTGACCGACTCGATGGCCGCCGCCGATGGGTCGATCTCGTCGACCAAGGCCATGCAGGCCTCCTTGTACGGCATCGATACCCCGCAACCGCGGATACCCAAGGCACGGATGCCCGCCACCGCCGCCGGCAGGTCATCGGTGCGCATGGCCTTGTAGTAGAAGTCCAGGCCCAGCTGCTGGTACAGGTGGTTGTGGAACCGTACCCCGAAGGTGCCGGGGCGGCCCGCCAGGGAGATGCACAGCACGGTGTCTCTGCTGGGAGTTGTCGACATAACCTGCTCCTTTGTCATAACTGAAACGTTTGTTCAGCGTAACAGACGTAACCGCTGGTCGTCGCTTACACAACCTTTACCGTTCCCCCGTGCTCAGCTGACGAAAAGTGGAGTCATAGTAATAGGACCCCACACCTGGGGTGTCCTTGCGAGGGTTTCTTCATGAACCGTCACATTCCCGGAATCGCCCTGCTGGTCGGCGCTCTGGCCATCAGCGCGCCCGCTGTCGCCCATGGCGGCCATGGCCATGGCGGTTGGTATGGCCCCGGCCCGCTGCTGGGTGCGGCCGTGGTTGGCGCCGTGGTCGGGGCGACGGTTTATGGCGGGCGTGACCGTACCGTGTACGTCGAGCGCCAACCGGTCTACTACGGGCCGCCACCGGTGTACGTGCAACCACCGCCACCGCCGGTGTACTACCAGCCGTACTACGTGCCAGCACCACCGCCCCCGGGCTACCGCACCTACTACGGCCCGCCACCGGTGTATTACGGCCCGCCGCGGTGGTAAATGTTGATAGAACCAATGACCACTATCGAGGAAGTTAATTTCAAACCGCCCCGGCTGCTGCGTAAGGTAGGGCCATGTTTTACAGGAGGTCCACATGGCCACTATCCAGATCATGTCCGTCGTCGGCAGTGCCGTCCCCGCTTCGCTGCGTCAGCAGGGCCTGCTGGCATGCTGGTACCTGGTACGCAACGGCGAAGCCGTAAGCGGCCCGATGCCGACCCTCGCCTCGGCCCAGGCCCTGGTCGAACAGTTGCAACCAGGCACCCTGGTCGCCTGACCCGTATTTGTTGTGCGTTGCTCCCTACGCCCTTCTGGCCCGCCTACCTGGCGGGTCTTTTTTTGCCTGGGCGTTACGCATGAACCTCCCCGCTGCAGGCTATGAACATTGCCAACAACGCGGCCAACTGGTGCTCGCGCTGACCATAGCCCGCGCCAGGCAGGCTGGCCCAGATCGGCGCGGCCTTGGCGATCGCCTGGGCAATGCGGCCGGCCTTGATCAGTGCCAGTGCGCCGCACTCGCTCAGCAACTTGATTGCCGCCAGGTCCTGGGCCTCAGGGGTAAAGCGGCCATTGAAGCCATAAGTGCTCACGATGGCATCCCAGGTACCGGCCAGAATCTGGTACCGCCCTGCCGCAGAGCTGTGGATGCCGTAGCTGGGCAACCACACCTTCTGCCTCGGATGCCCGCTGTAGTCATTGAACAGTTGGCCGCCGACCAGGACGTTGTAGCCATCGTCACTGGCAGCGATGGTCGAGGTACCCTCGGACCAGGCCAGCATGTCCAGGAATGCGAGCACGTTCGCGCCGCCGGCAGCGGCAGAATCCAATCGAGCCATGTTGTCTCCATACAGAAAAGGGCCCATACGCATGGGCATGAACAGAATTTGTCTTGCGGGCCGCCTCACTCACCCTGCTTCCCGCGCAGGCGGGCGATCCCCTCGCCCTGGACGGTGACCTGCCGGGGAGGATGGCCGCCCCGACTGGTCAGCGCTTCGATCTTGCCTTCCAGGCGCCCTACGGTGATCACCAGTTCATTGCGTTCCTTGGCAAACTGATCGGCCCTGGCCTGCGCTTCCCTTCGGGCGTCACGCTCGATATCGAGCAACTCGTTCAGGCGCCGGACCACGCCAATATCAGCGTTGTCCATGGCACGGTCAGCCGCATCCCTGGACAGCCACTTGCGCAGCCAGAGGAATGCACCCAGCAACACGGTGCCTGTTCCGCCCAGCCAGGTGATGGTGCCTGGGCCGAGGTCAGTCGGGTCCATGAAAACCTCATAACGGATGGTGATGTCGTAAGCCTGGAGAACAGCTTCTCGGTGGCTTTCCTTGCTTGCACATTTAATTTAGCCTACAGCTAATATAATGACAAGGGAAATTTAGCCTTGAGCATATTTAGCAGCAAGCTAAACACTGGCATGCTTCGCCCCATGGACATCTACGAAATTCGCAAGCACAACCTGGTCAAGCTGATCGGCAGCCAGAGGAAGGGATCCTGCGCAGAGCGCTGGGGGATGGCGCCTGCGCACCTGAGCCAGATCCTTTCGGACAAGACAGCGAAGAACCTGGGCGATGACGTTGCCCGCAGGATCGAGGGCATCGAAGGCTTGCCGCGGGGGTGGTTCGACGCGATGGCAGCGGGCGACCAGCCGCAGTCGCCGGTCGAGGCTGGCGACAGCAAGCTTTCCGCGGCCGACCTGGTCAAGCACATGCTTGCCAGAAGCGGCAGGGGCATCCCCGAAGAAACCCGGCAAAGGCTGCTGGCCGCCGCCGAAGAGCCGGCAGACTCGACGCTGGTGGCGGCTGAACTTGTTCGGCCAGGCCTGGTGGGCGACGAAGTGTGGATTGCCCACTACGACGTCCGTGCGGCCATGGGCGGCGGGCAGATCCCCCACGACTACCCCGAGATGTTCAAGGATGTTCGCGTCAGCCCAAGCCATCTGCGCGAGCTGGGCGTGGAGTTCAGCGAGCACCACCACCTGAAGATGGTGACCGGCTGGGGGCAGTCGATGGAACCGACCATCAAGCACCGCGACCCGCTGATCGTGGACGTCAGCATCCGCGAGTTCGTCGGCGATGGAATCTACTTCTTCTCCTGGGGCGACCACATCTACATCAAGCGGCTGCAGATTGCCGACGAAGACCATTTCGAGATGATTTCCGACAACTCGCGGCACAAGGACCGCATGATTCGCCGGGAAGAGACCTACATCCAGGCCAGGGTGCTGCTGGTGTGGAATGCGCACCTTGTATAAAGCGAAGCCCACCACCCCGGCGTAATGCTGTTCATTTGCGCAATTGGGGCCGCCTTGCGGCCCTTCGCGGGCACGCACGCTCCCACAAGTACGATGCAAGCCTCAAGGAATGCACATTCCTGTGGGAGCGGGCTTGCCCGCGAAGGGCTGCAAGGCAGCCCCATCGATGTCACATCAAACTCGAGTGAACAGTATTACGTTACCCCGCAGGCTCTTTCTGACCTTCAGAAAGGTGCCGCCTCCTCGATCTGCTGCTCGCTGTCCTGCTCGACGATAAAGTCGTCGCGCTCCTCCACGCTGCCGCGCTCCCAGCGCACCGTCACGCTCTCGTCGTCGTTGAAGGTCAGTTCCAACTCGGGCGTCTCGGCCAGCAGGCCCATCACCTCCTCCCACTCGGCATCACCGTCGGTATCCAGGCGATGCACCGTCACCCAGCGCTGCGTCTGCGCGAGCGGGTGGTTGATCATCGCTGATACCCGCAAGCTCAGCCGCTCTATTCCGGTCATTTCCTGGCGCTGAAGGGGCGTCGACTTCAAAGGCTTAGACATATTCTTATCCTGACAGCTGTATATTCGTACAGTATTCAAGGAAAGCTTATCTCACCGCCAAATCAAGCGTAAAGCCCCCGATGTGGAAAATTTTCGCCAACAGGTAATTTGTCGCCCGGCGAAATAATTTTAGCCATGAGCTATTGACGATGATTTAGCGCAAGGCTAAATTTCATTCCAGCAGCCGCCACCGTGCTGCTGCGGCACCCACCGTCATTTTCATTCAGGAGTTCTCCCCATGAGCGTAGATATCCGCAACCTTATCCTCGCCGTTCCGGTAGCTGAATCGTCGATCAGCACCGTAGCGGTCGAACTCACCGGCAGCGAAGCGATTGCCCTGTACCCGAACTACGTGACAGTGCTCAGCGATGGTTCGGTCCAGTTGTCTGCCCCCACCAAAGGCGCTTCGAGCAAAAGCACCCGCAGGACCCGCTGCGAGTGGTCGGAGCCGAAATACTGGACCTTGGGCGGTGCCCCGAATCACTGGAATCGCCAGGAAATGACGCTGACCAAGGTCAACTGGGCGCAGAAGGTGGTCATCGCGCAGATGCACGTCTACGGGGACGACAGCCCGCCCGTGAAGGTGTTCTGGAAAAAGGGCGACATCACCCTGGGTTTTCGGCGGACCTACAACCAGACTGACCCGATCAACTCGACGGTGCTCAAGGGGGTACCGCTGGGGGCAAAGTTCGAGGTGAGCATCCATGCCACCGCAGCAGGCGTGGTCAACGTTACGGCCAAGTGCAATGGCGTGAGCGGTACGTCCGGCGATCTACAGTTCGACAGCACCTGGGCTACACAGCTATTCGAGTTCCACGGCGGGGTCTACAACCAGGTGGACTACACCGATACCACGCCAGCCGATGACGGCTCGATCTGCATCATCAGCGACCTCTCGCTGATCCATGCCTGAACCCAGGCCGCCGGCAAGACTTCCCGATGCCCCTGCCCCCGACGCAGGTTGCATCGGGATCGCCTTTGGCTGAACTCCTGGTGGGCCGCTCATGGCTGCCGCTCAAACTTCCTGCTTCCCGGATGAACTAAGCTATTCGGATGTCTTTTTTCCAGATCAGGGTTAGGCCCCCATGAGACTGTTCGATTTCATTGATAGCAGTATGGAACCCATTCTCCAGGCTTGGGAAAATTACGCCCGCTCGGTTGAAACAGAGCTGCCGAAGCAGGACTCCATCGGCTTGCGCAATCATGCCGAGAAGATGCTCCGCACCGTGGCCGCAGACATGAGAACGCCCCAGAGCAGGCAACAACAGTCCGAGAAAGCACAAGGGAGAGGCCCCAGTAGTTCCAGCGAAACCGCACCGCAGACCCACGCGGTTGCTCGCTTGATAGCTGGGTTCTCGATGGACCAGATGGTGTCCGAATACCGGGCATTGCGCGCAAGCGTTCTGTCCCTCTGGCTTACCCAGGAGTCGTTCGCAGACGCGCATCATGTTCAGGACATGATCCGGTTCAATGAAGCGATTGACCAAGCGCTCGTAGAGTCGATCGCGGCCTACGGAACGGCAGTCGAGGCGACCCGGAAAATGGTGCTCGCCGTGCTCGGTCATGATTTGCGTTCGCCCTTGGGCGCGATACTCATGGCTGGCGGGCTGATCCAGCGGCAGGCCGGACTGGATGAAAAGGGAAAGGTACTTGCGACCCAGGTTTGTACCAGTGCACATCGGGCAAATGTCATGATCAACGATTTGCTGGATCTGGCCCGCTGCAACCTGGGGACTGGCATTCCAGTGGATTTGCGGAAAATGGATCTGAACTCTATCTGCCAGGCTGTCATTGACGAACTGCGCACGGCATTCCCGCACGCGCGGATCATCCTGGATGAGCAGGCGCACATCACCGGGCAATTCGACCCTGACCGCATCTCTCAGGTTTTCTCCAACCTGATAGGCAATGCCCTGCGCCATGGCGATGCGACGGCCCCGATCAAGGTCACGGTGGCCAGGGTGGATGGTGTTCCACGGGTCAGCGTCCAGAATTCCGGAGAGCCTATTGCACCCGAGGTGATGCCCTACATCTTCAAGCCGGAAGGGCGATACTCGAGCTACTCATCCGGAGAGCGGGGCTCCGCAGCGGGGCTCGGCCTTGGCCTGTTCATCGCATCGGATCGTTGCGAACCACGGTGGCAGAATTGAGGTGGAGTCGACCGAAGAGGAAGGGACGACCTTCGAGGTTGTTCTGCTGTCTTCGGCAGAGTGATGATGGGTACAGGACAGGTACCGGATTAAATTTCGTTCACGTTGCGCCCTTTAGTCATAAGGCATTCGACAGCAAATCAGCCATACTCCAGAATGCAGCGGTTTTTGGGGGAAAACCCTTGCACAGCCAACGACATACCAACTTTTAGTGAGCCTCAACGTGAAAACATCCCTGTCCATCCTCAGCCTGCTGCTGTTGCTCACAGGTACTGCGACCCTTCCGTCGACCGCTGCTGCACAACCCCCGGCCCAGGTTCAACGTGACCCATCCAAGCTGCATCTCGCCTCGGGCAGCGCCCTGCTGATAGACCTGAACACCAACCAGGAGCTGTATTCGAGCCACCCCGACCGCGTGGTACCGATTGCGTCGGTGACCAAACTGATGACGGCGATGGTAGTGCTGGATGCCAAGCAGCCCATGGATGAGATGCTCACCATGACCATTGCCAACAACCCGGAAATGAAAGGCGTGTATTCGCGTGTGCGGCTGGGCAGCCAGCTCGACCGCCGCGAAACCTTGCTGATTACCCTGATGTCATCGGAAAACCGTGCGGCCAACACCCTGGCCAACCATTACCCCGGCGGCTACCCGGCGTTCATCAAGGCGATGAACGCCAAGGCCCGCAGCCTGGGCATGGCGCACACCCGCTACGTCGAGCCGACCGGCCTGTCGACGCAGAACGTGTCCACGGCCCGTGACCTGGCCAAGCTGCTGATGGCGTCGCGCAAGTACCCGATGCTGAGCGAGCTGTCGACCACCCGCGAGAAGACCGTGGCCTTCCGCAAGCCCAACTACACCCTGGGCTTTCGCAACACCGACCACCTGGTGAACAAGAGCAACTGGGACATCAAGCTGACCAAGACCGGCTTCACCAATGAAGCCGGGCACTGCCTGGTGCTGCTGACCCGCATGGACAACCGCCCGGTGGCCATGGTGATCCTCGACGCCTTTGGCAAGTACACCCACTTCGCCGATGCCAGCCGCATGCGTCAGTGGCTGGAAACCGGTGCTGCCAAGCCGGCGCCGGCGGTGGCCATGCAGTACAAGGCGGAGCGGCAGAACAAGGGGCGCCTGGCGGCCGAATGACCGCCGCCGGAATGATGGGGCCTGCACCGGCCCTATCGCCGGCAAGCCAGCTCCCACAGTGACAGCACCAGGCCTGCGAAAGCAACTGCCCTGCGCGGTCCATGTGGGAGCCGGCTTGCCGGCGATGGGCTGCACAGCAGCCCCAAGTTCGTCAGGCCGTGGTGCTGACCATCCCGCCCGCGCTGCTGCCACCCGTTTTCTGTAGTGCTTCGAGCAACTGCGCGGTGGCCTGCAGGATTTCACCATTGATGGTGGCGATGCTCGCCTGCTTGGCGGACACAACTGCCAGCTTGGTGGTTTCGTCCATCTTCTGCGCCATCAGCTGGGCCAGTTGCTTCTGCTCCTCGGCCAATTGCTTCTGCAGCTTCTTGATCATCTCGCGCAATTGCCTGATGTGCGCAGGCTCCGAACTCTCACTGCTGCCCTGGGCGCCTTGAGCCTGGCCGCCACCTTTCAATTTCGACGTGTCGGCCTGAGTGCCGGCCCCACTCTCTTCAGTCTTTTGCGCATCCTGGCTGTCGGCGACCTGGGTGGTGCTCAGCGCCTGGGCCGTGGTGCTGATGCTGACTGCTGCAATACCTGTCATGTCTTACTCCCTGCGTTGCAAATGGGTCCTTGGGTTGTTCTGCCTATCGGCCGACAGGCGCAGGTCTTTAGCCCCCGTTGCAAGTGGCCGGTCGCCCGCCAGTAAATTCCCCGTCGTTTGGCTCGTTCCACCCAATGTACAAACGCAGGCGCCGGCCTCTCCCGGCGAGCGTCAACATTCGACCATTATGGAACCGCAGCCATGAGCCAGTCTGCAAAACCGGAAACCATCAAGGACCTGATCGGCGTGGGCTTCGGCCCTTCCAACCTGGCCCTGGCCATCGCCCTGGAAGAACTCGCCGAGTCCCAGGGCCATGCCCTCGACGCGCTGTTCATCGACAAACAGCAGGACTATCGCTGGCACGGCGAAACCCTGGCCACCCAGAGCGAGCTGCAGATCTCGTTCCTCAAGGACCTAGTGTCGCTGCGCAACCCCACCAGCCCCTACAGCTTCGTCAACTACCTGCACCAGAAGCAGCGCCTGGCCGACTTCATCAACCTCGGCACCTTCTACCCCTGCCGCCTCGAGTACAACGACTACCTGCGCTGGGCCGCCGAGCACTTCGCCACCCAGGCGGTATATGGCGAGGAAGTGCTGCGCATCGAGCCGGACGTGCAGGCGGGCCGGGTCGAGCACCTGCGCCTGGTCTCGCGCGACGCCCAAGGCCGCGAATACAGCCGCCGCACCCGTTCGGTGGTGGTCGGCAGCGGCGGCACGCCGAAAATCCCGGAAAAGTTCGGCGCCTTCAAGGACGACCCGCGGGTATTCCATCACTCCCAGTACCTGAGCAGCCTGAACAAGCTGCCGTGCACCGCCGGCAAGCCGATGCGCATTGCCGTGATCGGTTCGGGCCAGAGTGCCGCCGAGGCATTTATCGACCTAAACGACAGCTACCCGTCGGTCAAGGTCGACATGATCCTGCGCGGTTCGGCGCTCAAGCCTGCCGATGACAGCCCGTTCGTCAACGAGATCTTCTCGCCGGACTACACCGACCTGGTCTACAACGAACCGGCCGACCAGCGCAGCAAGCTGCTGGGCGAATACCACAACACCAACTATTCGGTGGTCGACCTCAACCTGATCGAACGCATCTACGGCATCCTCTACCGGCAGAAGGTCGCCCACCAGTACCGCCACAACGTGCTGTGCCGGCGCCAGGTCGAAGCCGTGGTGGCCACCCGCGAAGGCCTGGAACTGACCCTGCGCGACCTCGCCACCGGCCAGCAGCAGACCCACCGCTACGACGCTGTGATACTTGCCACCGGCTACGAGCGCCGCTCGCACCGTGACCTGCTGGCGCCCCTGGCCGGCTACCTGGAAGATTTCAGCGTCGACCGCAACTACCGCGTGCTGGCCAGCCCCGACCTGCAGGCCTCGGTGTACCTGCAGGGCTTCTGCGAAAACAGCCACGGCCTGAGTGACACCCTGCTCTCGGTGCTGCCGGCGCGCGCGGCGGAAATTGGCCGCGCGCTGTACCAGGACCTGGCTCAGCTGCACGGCAAGCCGCAACCGGCAGTGGCCCTGACCCGCGCCTGATCCCCTGCAAGACCAGCACTGCCCTCAAGGCATGCACAGGTCCTGTAGGAGCGGCCTTGTGTCGCGAAAGGGCTGCAAAGCAGCCCCGGCAATTTGTGCATCTGCGCTGAAACCCTGGGGCTGCTGCGCAGCCCTTTCGCGACACAAGGCCGCTCCTACAGGGTCGCGCCAGCTTTCAGGTTTCTTTGCCTGAAACATTTGCTTGCATTTAAAACGGCAGGTTTTCGATTCTCATTCGTCCTTATCAATACAGCCCCTCTTTGGCTGGGCACACGCTCGACTCCCCATTGCAGAAGACCGTCAGATGGCCAAATCACCGAAAAAATCCAAATCCAGGCTGTGGTTCCTGGTCCACAGCTGGCTCGCCTTGCCGATCTGGTTCTTTGTCCTGATCGTCTGCTTCACCGGCATGCTCGCGGTGGTCAGCCAGGAAATCGTCTGGCTGGCCGACCCGGCCGTGCGCGCCAACAAGCCCGACGCCGACGCCGAACGCCTGAGCTTCCAGCAGGTACTGGACGCCCTGCACAAGGCCGAGCCGGACATGGTGGTGGAGCGGTTGATCCAGCCCGACGGTTCGCACTTTGCGGTCAAAGCCAATGTCACCCTGCCTGACGGCACCAGCCCGACGCTGTATGTAAACCCCTACAACGGGGCCATCCAGGGCAAGACCCCGGACTTCAACTTCGAAGCCTTCACCCGCGCCCTGCACGGCTGGTGGCTGGTGCCGTTCACCAACGGCTTCAGCTGGGGCTGGTACCTGGTGTCGCTGCTCGGGCTGCCCATGCTGGCTTCGCTGGTCACCGGCCTGGTGGTGTACAAGAAGTTCTGGAAGGGCTTCTTCAAGCCGGTGCGCACCGGCCATGGTTCGCGGATTTTCTGGGGCGACCTGCACCGCCTGGCCGGGGTCTGGTCGATCTGGTTCATTGCGGTCATTTCCATCACCGGCACCTGGTTCCTGATCCAGGCGATCCTGGCCGACAACCACATCACCATTTCCAGCCGGCCCATCGTGCCGGTCATCGCCCGTGAGGACGTGCCGCAAACCCCGAATGGCAGCCCGGCAGCGCGCATCGACCTGGATGAAGCGGCACGCATCGCCGGCCTGGCGGTCCCGGGGCTGGACATCAGCTTCATCTCGCTGCCGGCCACCGCCTACAGCCACATCACCCTGGCGGGGCCAGGCTGGTACCCGCTGATGTTCCAGAGTGCCTCGGTAAACCCGTACACGCGTAATGTCGACAGCCAGTTCCTGATCAGCGACCGCTCCGCCCTGGAGTTCGTCACCGAGTCGATGCGCCCGCTGCACACCGGCGATTTCGGCGGCCTGCCGATCAAGCTGGTGTGGTTCTTCTTTGGCCTGGTCCTCACCCTGATGGTATTCAGCGGTTTGCTGATCTGGACCAAACGCACCGCCCAGGCCACCGCCGCCGCCCTCAAGCGCAGCGAGCGCGCACCGCGTATGGCGCGCCATGAACCCACCGCGGAGATCCGCCCATGAGCCAGGCCCAAGCCGTGCCCGTCAGCCCGCTGAAGCAACTGTGGCTGAAGTGGCGTTTTCACCTGAACATCCTGCTGATCCTCATCCCGCTGGGCTTCATGCCCAAGTACTTCGCCGACGCCAAGCTGTTCCGCGGCGAAGCGGGGCTCGGCGCCAATGAGATCAACGACATCCAGGTCGGCCCCTATACCCTGGACCTGGCCGAGATGCGTGACGAGGCCCCCCGCGCCGACGGCCCTGCCGGCCACTTCAAGGTCTTCAATGCATCGCTGTGCAAGGCCTGCGTCAACGGCGTCAAGGCGGCCTACCTGCGCATCGGCAAACCGCGCAGCCTGCGCGCCGCCGGCACGATTTTCTTCGGTGCGCCGTACAACATGGGCACCTCGTTGCCGATCCCGCCACGCACCAAGCCCGACGCGCAGATCTGGATCACCCTGGAAGGCTGGGACGGCAGCATGCACCAGGCGTCGGTCTCGCTGGCCAAGGCATCGCCAGCCACCGTGGCCTGGCTCGAGAAACAAGGAGGCAAGAAATGAAACACCTGATACGCACCCTCGCCCTGCCCTTGCTGGTGCTGGCCACCGGCCCGGCCCTGGCGCACAACCCGATGTGCGAGTGCGAAGAACTGCCTGGCGGCCAGGTCAAGTGCACCGGCGGCTTCTCGGACGGCAGCGGCGCCCCCGGAGTTACCCTGGATGTGATCGGCTACGACGAACAGGTGCTGGTCGGCGGCAAGCTCGGTGATGACTCGACCTTGACCTTCAAGCGCCCGGACGGCGAGTTCTACGTGCTGTTCGATGCCGGCCCCGGGCACGTGGTGGAAGTCGACCACGCCGATATCGCCCAGCCATGAGCCGCGCCCAAGTGATTCGCCCGGCCGGTGCCGGGCACGAAACCCTGTACGTGCTGCTGGTCAGCCTGCTGATCGTGGTACTCGCCACCAGCGTGGTGCTGCTGCGCGGCGAACGCGAGGATGAACAGGCCATCGCCAGCCACCAGATCGACGCCCGTCGCGACCTCACCGCCGCCGAGCAAGGCCTGTACACCGACCTGCGGGTGGCCTTCGACGAAATCCAGCTGCTGCGTGAAGAAAACGCCGCCGCGCCCAGCGTGCAGGCCCTGGCCGAGGAAGGCCTGCCGCCGTTCGTGGTCGATGCCGGCAGCCAGAGCCGCGGCAGCCACCAATGGTCGTGGCTGGAGACCGGGGCCTACCTCGGCCGCAGCCAGGCCCCGGAAGTGGCCGGCAGCCTGCTGCTGATCCTGCCGGCCGACAGCACCGGCCAGACCGATGTCTGGCTGCGCCGCGACAGCACCGCCGTGCCCCCGGACGACCTTGGCCAGGCCGCCCTGATCGCCGCCGGCTGGCAGCAGGTGGTCAGCCATTACGACGCCGGGGTCACCCGCGAACACCGTCACTGAACCCAAGGACTCCCCCATGCTCCGCTCCGCCCTCGCCCTGCTCCTGGCCCTTGCCCTGCCGGCACAGGCCCTGGCCGATAACGGCAAGCCCCTGCGTATCGGCATTACCCTGCACCCCTACTACAGCTATGTGAGCAACATCGTCGGCGACAAGGCCGAAGTGGTGCCGCTGATTCCGGCGGGGTTCAACCCCCATGCCTACGAGCCACGGGCCGAGGACATCAAGCGCATCGGCACCCTGGACGTGGTGGTGCTCAACGGCGTTGGCCATGACGATTTCGCCGACCGCATGATCGCCGCCAGCGAAAAGCCCGGCATCAACACCATCGAGGCCAACCAGAACGTACCGTTGCTGGCGGCCACCGGCATTGCCGCCCGTGGCGCCGGCAAGGTGGTCAACCCGCACACCTTCCTGTCGATCAGCACCACCATCGCCCAGGTCAACAACATCGCCCGCGAACTGGGCAAGCTCGACCCGGACAACGCCAAGCTGTACACGCAAAACGCCCGCGCCTATGCCAAGCGCCTGCGCACGCTGCGTGCCGACGCACTGGCCAAGGTCACCGAGGCGCCCAGCGCCACCTTCCGGGTCGCCACCATCCATGCCGCCTACGACTACCTGGTACGTGACTTCGGCCTGGAAGTGACTGCGGTGGTCGAGCCAGCCCATGGCATCGAACCCAGCCCGGCCCAACTGAAGAAGACCATCGACCAGCTCAAGGCGCTGGATGTGCGGGTGATCTTCTCGGAGATGGACTTCCCGTCGGCCTATGTCGAAACCATCCAGCGTGAATCCGGCGTGCGCCTGTACCCGCTGACGCACATCTCCTACGGCGAATACACCAAGGACAAGTACGAAGTGGAGATGAAGCGCAACCTCGACACCGTGGTCCGCGCCATCCAGGAGAACCGCGCATGACCGCCGCCGCCAACCTGGTGACTGCCTGCGGGCCGCGCATCGAGTTTGCCGGCATCGACCTGACCCTGGGCCGCACCCGCATCCTCGAACAGGTCAGCTTCAACGTCGCCGCCGGCAGCGTGCATGCCATCGTCGGCCCCAACGGCGGCGGCAAGAGTTCGCTGATCAAGACCCTGCTCGGGCAGATGCCGCACCAGGGCCAGCTGACCCTGCACTGGCCCGGCGAACGCGAAGTGATCGGCTATGTGCCGCAGGCGCTGGAGTTCGACCGTGGCCTGCCGATGACCGTGGACGATTTCATGGCTGCCATGTGCCAGCGCCGCCCCGCCTTCCTCGGCCTGTCGCGCCGTGTGCAGCCGGCCATCGACGCAGCCTTGGCGCGGGTCGGCATGCTCGACAAGCGCAAACGGCGCATGGGCGCGCTTTCCGGTGGCGAACGCCAACGCGTGCTGCTGGCCCAGGGCCTGATCCCCGAGCCGCAACTGCTGGTGCTGGACGAGCCGATGTCGGCCCTGGATGAAGCCGGCATCCAGGTGTTCGAACAACTGCTGCAGGGCTGGCGCCAGGCCGGCACCACCGTGCTGTGGATCGAACACGACCTGGAAGCTGTGCTGCGCCTGGCCGACCGGGTTACCGGCCTGAGCCGCCAGGTACTGTTCGACGCCCCACCCGCCCAGGCCCTTACCCCAGAGCGCCTGCTCGGCCTGTTCTCCGTTCACCCGCGTAGCGAGAGCCTTGCCTGATGAGTTTCGAAATCTTTCGGCAAACGGTCCAGGACTGGGCCACTGCCGGCTACCTGCCCGAGGCGCTGGCCTACGGCTTCGTGGTCAACGCTTTGCTGGCCGGTTTGATGATCGGCCCGGTGCTGGGCGGCCTGGGCACCCTGGTGGTGGTCAAGCGTTTTGCCTTCTTCTCCGAGGCGGTCGGCCATGCCGCGCTGACCGGCGTGGCCATCGGCATCCTGCTGGGCGAGCCCTACACCGGCCCCTACGGCAGCCTGTTCGGCTACTGCCTGCTGTTCGGTATCTTGCTCAACTTCCTGCGCAACCGCACCGGGCTGTCGCCGGACACGCTGATCGGCGTGTTCCTGTCGGTGTCGTTGGCGCTGGGCGCCAGCCTGCTGCTGATGCTGGCGGGCAAGATCAACGTGCACATCCTCGAGAACGTGCTGTTCGGCTCGGTGCTGACCGTCAGCGGCCAGGACCTGGTGGTGCTGGGCATCGTCGCGGTGCTGGTGCTGGCATTGGCCGTGCCGCTGTACAACCGCATCATGCTGGCCAGTTTCAACCCACAGCTGGCGGCCGTGCGCGGGGTGGCGGTGAAAACCCTGGACTACCTGTTCGTGGTGCTGGTGACCCTGGTCACCGTGGCCTCGGTGAAGGTGATCGGGGCGATCCTGGTCGGGGCGCTGCTGGTGATTCCCGCTGCCGCCGCACGCCTGGTCAGCCAGTCGCTGAAGGGCTTTTTCTTCCTGTCGGTGCTGATCGCCACGATGAGCACGTTGCTCGGCATCCTGCTGCCGATCGTTTTCGACCTGCCGGTGCCGTCCGGCGCCGCGATCATTCTGGTCGCCGGCATCTGCTTCGCCCTGGCGGCGCTGGCCCGCGCCCTCGTCCCCCGCCTGCAAGGAAACCCGGCATGAACCTGAAACGCCTGACCCTGGCGCTGGCCCTGGCCGGCCTGCCGTCGCTGTCTTTCGCCACGCAAGTGCTGACCACCCTGCCCGTCACCCACAGCCTGGCCAGCGCCCTGCTCGACGGCACCACGGTGCAGCTCACGCGTGCAGCCCCCGCCAACCTGCCTGCCAGCCGCCAACCTTCCTATTTCAGCGGGCGCGGTGGCGCCAGCCTGCACAAGGCCGCGCGGCAGGCCGACGCAGTGATCGGCGTGCGCTCGATCTGGCGTGACGACCCGCTGTACCCGATGGCCCGGCGCAGCAATATCCGGATCGTCGAGATCGACGCCGCACGGCCGGTGGATGGCGCACTGCCGGGTATTGCGGTGAGCGGTGACGAGGCCTATGGCGCCTACCCCTGGCTCAACCCGACCAACTTCGGGCGCATGGCCGACGTGGTAGCCAATGACCTGGAGCGGTTGGCGCCGGGCGACAAGGCGAAGATCCAGGGCAACCTGGCCGGGCTCAAACGCCAGTTGCTGGAGCTTTCGGCCAGCAGCCAGACACGCTTGGCCAAGGTCGACAACCTGACGGTGGTGAGCTTGTCGGAACGGCTGGGTTATCTGGCCAGCGGGTTGAACCTGGACGTGGTCGAGCAGCCGCTGCCGGCCGAGTGGGATGCCGCTGCGCTGAAGGCGCTGGGGGACAACCTGAAGGCGCAGGATGTGGCGCTGGTGCTGGACCATCGGCAGCCGGAGGCGGCTGTGGCCGAGGTGATCAAGGCGTCCGGGGCGAAGCTGGTGGTGGTGGAAAGTGACCCTGAGGATGCGTTTGCGGGGCTGAAAGCCAGCGTCGACCGTGTGGTTGGGGCATTGGGCGAAAGCTGATCAGGCAGGCTGGCACGGTCAATGTGGGAGCGGCCTTGCGTCGCGAAAGGGCCGCATCGCGGCCCCAGGATTTCAGCACAGATGCACAAATTTCTGGGGCTGCTGCGCAGCCCTTTCGCGACGCAAGGCCGCTCCCACAGTTGACCGCGTTGGATGACAGGCTAGCGCTTCATGCACCGCTGATAACGCTCATCCACCCGCCCGGCAAACCACGCCGTGGTCAGCTTGCGGGTGATCTTCGGGCTTTTCAGCTGAATCCCCGGCAGCACCGCCCGTGGCACCGGCTTGCCCGCCGCGGCATCCGCCAGGGCAAACACCCCGCTGTACAGCTTGCTGTCCTCGAAGGCCAAGCTATCGCCCTCCTCCAGCTGGCTGCGGATCTGCGGGTTGCGCAGGCCCAGCTTCCCTCCCAGTTTGCGCGCCGCCTTTTCCGTGGCCCCGGGCATGATCGAGCCCGGCGCCACCAGGTCGCCATCCAGCGCCAGCGTCACCCCCGTCGCCTTGCTCAGTGCCGCCTGGAATGCCGCATTGCGGCTGGCGTACCAGCCTGCGTTGAAATCGGCAAAGCGGTACAGCTGGCGATCGTAGTTGGCCGAATAGCCCAGCAAGTGGGCGATACCGAAATACATGCCGCCGCGCCGGGTGAACACTTCCTGGCGAATGCTGCCGTCGTGGCTGTAGGGGTAATCCCGCGCATGCTTTTCGGCAAAGTCGATGCTGACCTGCATCGGCCCACCGGTATGCACCGGGTTCAGCCCGCCCAGCAAAGTCTTACCCAGCGGCACGCGAGCGATGACTTCGTCATACAGTTCGCTCAACTGCTTCTCGCTGCGCACGGCCTGCAAACGTTGCTGGTAGCTCTTGCCATTACCCGACGGCGTCTTCAGTGCACCATCGACCAGCAGCTTGGGGATGTGCAGGCGCGCGGCGCGGCGGTCGATTTCCTCCCGGGCGATACGCCCCAGGTTGGGCACCTGCGGGTCGGCATTGAAGGTCGATTCCTGTTCGGTCACCGCCAGCACCGCACACAGGTTGCTCTTGCTGGGGGCAATTCGCTGGGCCTCGAACGCCACCTGAATGTCCCGGGCCCAGCCCTCACGGTCCTTGGCCTGGGCGGGTAACAACCGCAGCAGTTGGGCGCGGACCTTGGCCGGGTCCGCCTCGGGTGCTTCCTCACGGCGCCCGGCGCAGCCTTGCAGCAGCGCCAGGGCCATCAACCCGGCAGCCAGTAACCGGCCGTTCAGGGCTGTTCACCGACCAGGTAGGTCTTGCTGATGTGCCGGAACAGCGGGTGGCCGGCACTGCCCATAAGCTCGAACAAAACCATTTCGCGGGTCACCACCTGCGCCCCCGCAGCCCGCATGCGCGCCAGCCCTGCGGCCTTGCTCGCCGGGGTACGGCTGTCGCAGGCATCCTCGACCACGAACACCTGCTTGCCCAGCGCCAGCAGGCCGAGCACGGTCTGCAGCACACACACGTGGGTTTCCATGCCACAGACAATCACTTGCTCGCGCGCCATCAAACTCGCTGGCAGGCACTCGGCGGCCACGCAGGAAAAATGGCTTTTCTCCACCACCTCGGCGGCCGGCGCTGCGGCCAGCAGTTCGGCCAGGGTATGGCCCAGGCCCTTGGGGTACTGCTCGGAAATCACCGTCGGCAGTTCCAGCTCGTTGGTCGCCGCCAACAACCAGCGGGCCCGCGCGCGGGTGCCTTCAGGGTCGCTCATGGCGCCGATGAGTTTTTCCTGGATGTCGACGACCAGCAGCGTGGCCTTGTGGGGATCGATCAGCATTGTCTGCCTCTTGCCTGGGAAAAGCCCTAGCCTCCCCCAAGGCAAGCGGTGCCGTCAATCAGGCGGACAGCCGAAGCGGTTGCAGCGACGCGGTCAGCGCAGCGAGCACCCGGTCCTCATGCTCATGGATGAAGAAGTGGCCGCCTGGGAACATCTGCAGCGAGAACGCCCCGAGGGTTTCCTTGCGCCAGGCCTGCAACTGCTCGTCACTGGCGCGGTCCTGCATGCCGCCCAACACGTGCAGCGGGCACTGCAACGCCGGCCGCTGGCGGTAGGCGTAGGTACCACACAGCAGGAAGTCGGCGCGCAGGGTGGGCAAGGTCAGGCTCATCAGCTCGGCGTTGGCCAGCACTTCCTCGGGCGTGCCCTGAAGCTCGCGCAACTCGCCGATCAACTCGGCGTCGCTCTTGGGCTCGCGCCAGTTCTTGCCATCGTAGTCCTCGCGCCGGGTCGGTGCTGCGGTGCCGCAGGCGAACAGGGCCAGTGGCGCCGGGCAGCCCAGCGCTTGCAGCTCATGGGCAAGTTCAAATGCCAGCAAGGCGCCCAGACTATGGCCGAGCAGCGCGTAGGGGGCGCTGGCCGCCAGGCGCTGTTCGGCGGCCAGTTGCCGGGCCAGGGCCTGCATGTCGGTGTGCAGTGGCTC
Source organism: Pseudomonas sp. B8(2017) (assembly GCF_002113575.1). Classification (NCBI taxonomy): domain Bacteria; kingdom Pseudomonadati; phylum Pseudomonadota; class Gammaproteobacteria; order Pseudomonadales; family Pseudomonadaceae; genus Pseudomonas; species Pseudomonas sp. B8(2017). The sequence goes on from NZ_NEIO01000023.1 coordinate 18,504, forward strand.
GGCCATGCGCGCACCACGCCCGGGCAGTTCCACCGGGCGCACCTGCAACCACGTCGGCAGCTTGCGCCGCCAGCGGCTGTAGACCATGGCGCTGGCCCCGGAATACGGCAGGCACAGCAGGTTCAATGCAGTCACTGGGCGGCGGCTTCGGCCATTTTCTGGCGCAGGCTCAGCGGGCGCATGTCGGTCCAGACTTCATCGATATAGGCCAGGCATTCCTTCTTCAGGCCGCTCTTGCCTACGGCACGCCAGCCGTTGGGGATGGCTTTGTAGTCGGGCCAGATCGAGTATTGCTCTTCGTGGTTGACCACTACCTGGAACTGGATATCGTCGCGGTCGAAAACGGAAGTCATTGCCTGTCTCCTTGAGTGATGAATGCCGCTGCGCGCCTGGCGCAGGGGGGCTTTCAAGTAGACGTAGCGTGCGGCGAAAAAATTAGTGGGGCTGACGCGATCCTTGTAGGAGCGGCCTTGTGTCGCGATCGGGCGCGCAGCGGCCGTAAAGCCTGCAACCCCGGTCTTCCTGGCAGGTCTGGGTCGCCTGGATTACGGCCGCTGCGCGCCCGATCGCGACACAAGGCCGCTCCTACAAAGACCGCGCCGGGCAGGTCTTCAGGTATCACGCAACAGGTCGTGGGTATCGAGCAAGCGGAAGGCCACCTGCGGGTTGCGCTCCAGCCCACGGCGGATCGCCGCCGGGATCGACTGCCGGGTCTTGCGGCACAGCCCGGGCTGGTCGTCCAGTTCGATGACAATCCCGCGCATGGTCCGTACTTCATTGAAGCCAGGGGCGATATGCACGCGGATGCCGAGGTTTTCGTACATCCGTTGCTGCAGGCGTTGCAGGTCTTCCAGGTCCTTGAGGTTTTCCAGGCGGTCGAGCAGGCGCTTTTCTTCCTGGCGGGTCAGCAGGAGGATGCGCTGGGCTGTCTGCGGGTGGTCGGCCAGGTGTTCGCGGCCACAAATGCAGGCGCCAGGTGGGCACGGTTGGCGCAGGGATGGAGAACTGGTCATGGGGCAAGCATAGCCAGTTTTTGTGCCGCCTGTGCGGGCCCTATCGCTGGCAAGCCGGCTCCCACAGGAGCCACGATGGCGTTAAAAAACTTTCCTCTCAGGATAAAAAATTTCACAAATCTCTAGACCGCCACCCCTCACTTCGCCTATAAATCGCCAAAAGGAAATTTATATTCCTGCCAAGAAACATAACTTCGCCTCCCGCGAAGCCTCTTTTGCCCTTGTGCCCGACCTGCCCCACTCCATCACGAGGCCTATCCGACATGCATCCCGCTCCCGATCACTTCATCCTGCGCGTCAGCTGCCCGGCCGTGTCCGGCATCGTCGCCGCGGTGACCACCTACCTGGCCGAGCACGGTTGCTACATCAGCGAGATGGCGCAGTTCGACGACGAGGACAACGGGCGCTTCTTCATGCGCGCGGTGTTCCGCTACAACACCGGTGTCACGGGTGATACACCGCAGCTGGAAGCCGGCTTTGCCGATGTCGCCCAGCGCTTCGACATGCAGTGGAGCCTGCACAGCAGTGCCCGGCCGATGCGCGTGCTGCTGATGGTGAGCAAGTTCGACCACTGTCTGTCCGACCTGCTGTACCGCCATGCCAAGGGCGAGCTGGACATGCAGATCACCGCCGTGGTCTCCAACCACCTGGACCTGCGCCCGATGGCCGAGCGCCAAGGCATCCGTTTCGTCTACCTGCCGGTCAGCAAGGACACCAAGGCCGAACAGGAAGCCGCGCTGCTGCGCATCGTCGAGGACACCGGCACCGAACTGGTCGTGCTGGCGCGCTACATGCAGATCCTCTCCGACGACCTGTGCCGCCAGCTGTCGGGCCGGGCGATCAACATCCACCATTCGTTCCTGCCCGGTTTCAAAGGCGCCAAGCCCTACCACCAGGCCTACCAGCGCGGGGTGAAGCTGATCGGCGCCACCGCCCACTACGTCACCAGCGACCTCGACGAAGGCCCGATCATCGAGCAGGAAGTGCAGCGCGTGGACCATGCCTACGCACCGGACGACCTGGTGGCCATCGGCCGCGACACCGAGACCATCGCCCTGTCCCGCGCCGTGAAATACCACCTGGAGCACCGGGTGTTCCTGAACCACGACCGCACGGTGATCTTCAAATGAACGCCATTCCCGGTATCAAGCTGATCGACGGCAAGGCCACCGCGGCGCGGGTGCTGGCCGAGGTACGCGAGCAGGTGCAGGAACTGCGCCAGGGCGGCGTGCAGCCGGGTCTGGCGGTGGTGCTGGTGGGCGCCGACGCTGCCAGCCAGGTGTATGTGCGCAACAAGGTGCTGCGTGCCGAAGAGGTGGGCATCCGCTCGCTGGAGCATCGCCTGCCCGCAGACACCAGCCAGGCCGAGCTGCTGGCCCTGATCGAGCGCCTCAACCGCGACGCCGAGGTCAACGGCATCCTCGTGCAATTGCCGTTGCCGGCCCATATCGACGAACACCGCATTCTCCAGGCGATCAGCCCACTGAAGGATGTAGACGGTTTCCACAGCGAGAACGTCGGCGGCCTGGCCCAGGGCCGCGATGTGCTCACCCCGTGCACGCCCAGCGGCTGCATGCGCCTGCTGCGCGATGCCTGTGGTGAGCTGCGCGGCAAGCATGCGGTGGTGGTCGGCCGCTCGAACATCGTCGGCAAGCCCATGGCCGCCCTGCTGCTGCAGGCCGACTGCACGGTGACCGTGGTGCACTCGCGTAGCCGCGACCTGCCGGCGTTGTGTCGCCAGGCCGACATCCTGGTGGCCGCAGTGGGCAAGCCGCGGCTGATTGGTGCCGACTGGCTCAAGCCCGGCGCGGTGGTGATCGATGTCGGTATCAACCGCATCGCCGAAGGCGGCCACAGCCGCCTGGTCGGCGATGTCGACTTCGCCGCCGCACTGCCCCAGGTGGCCGGCATCACCCCGGTGCCCGGCGGGGTCGGCCCGATGACCATCGCCTACCTGATGAAAAACACCCTGCTCGCCCTCGACCTGCAACAACAGGCCGCCCACCAGGAGCGCACCCCATGCCTTTCGCCCTGCTGAAATACGGCCTGAGCGCCGACTACCCGGTGGAGGTCGACCTGCCACCACCGTGCGAACTCAAGCCACGCTATGACGTGGTGATCATCGGCGGCGGCGGCCACGGCGTGGCCATCGCCTACTACCTGGCCAAGTACCACGGCATTACCAATGTCGCCGTGCTGGAAAAGGCCTATCTCGGTGGCGGCAACACCGCGCGCAACACTGCGGTGATCCGCTCCAACTACCTCACCAGTGAGGGTGTGCGCTTTTACGCAGAATCGGTGCGCATGTTCCAGAACCTGTCGAACGAGTTCGACTTCAACATCATGTATTCCGAGCGCGGCCAGCTCACCCTGGCGCACACCGACGCCACCGTGCGCGCCTTCCGCCAGCGCGCCGAGGTCAACAAGCACTTCGGTGGCCGCACGGAAATGATCGACCGCCAGCAGATCCGCGAACTGGTGCCAAGCCTGAATCTGGACCCGGGCCACCTGCCGGTGCTGGCCGGCCTGTGGCACATCGACGGCGCCACCGCGCGCCACGACGCAGTGGCCTGGGGCTACGCCAAGCAGGCGGCCAAGCGCGGCGTCGAGATCCACCAGCTGACCGAAGTGCAGGACCTGCTGATCCGCAACGGGCGCATCGAGGCGGTGAAGACCAACCGTGGCACCGTGCAGTGCGGTTGCGTGGTGCAGGCCGTGGCCGGGGCCAGTTCGCTGCTGATGGCCAAGGCCGGCATCCGTGCGCCGATCCATACCTACCCGCTGCAGGCCATGGTCACCCAGCCGTTCAAGCCGTTCCTCGATCCGCTGGTCAGCTCGTCGGCGCTGCACTGCTACGTGCAGCAGACCAGCCGTGGCGAGATCGTCTTTGGCGGCGGCTCCGACCCCTACCCGCTGTACAACACCCGCTCCACCCTCGACCTCAAGGAAAGCCTGCTGGCCCACGCCATCGAGATGTTTCCGTTCATGGCCAACGCCAAGCTGATGCGCCAATGGGCCGGGATCACCGACATGACACCGGACTACAGCCCGATCATGGGCCTGTCGCCGGTGCACAACTATTACCTGGACGCCGGCTGGGGCACCTGGGGTTTCAAGGCCACGCCGATCTGCGGCAAGACCATGGCCGAGCTGGTCGCCAGTGGCGGCAAGGTGCCGGAACTGATCGCACCCTTTGCCCTGGAGCGCTTCAGCCGCTTCCAGCAAGTCAACGAAATGGGCGCCACCGCGGCCAGCCACTAAGGAGCGACGACGATGAAGATCCTGACCTGCCCCTTGAACGGCCCGCGCAATATCAGCGAGTTCACCTACGGCGGCGAATTCAGGCACATGCCCGACCAGGCCAGCTGCAGCGACGCCGAATGGGCCGACTATGTGTTCAACAGCGACAACCTGGCCGGGGTGGTGACCGAGTGGTGGCTGCACAACGCCTCCAGCTACTGGTTCCTGGCCGAACGCCACACGGTCAGCGACCAGGTGCTGCGCACCTTCGACCCGAAAGAACTGTTCGACCGCCGCGTCGACTTCACCCCCGCCGCCACCCCGGAGATTGCCGGATGAACAGCCACACTCGCCTCCCCGCGCCCATGGGCCTGCTGATCGACCGCGAGCGGCCCCTGCACTTCCAGTTCGACGGCCAGGCCTGCCAGGGCTTTGCCGGTGACAGCATCGCCAGCGCCCTGCTCGGCAGCGGCCGCTGGCTGCTGTCGCGCTCGTTCAAGTACCACCGCCCGCGCGGCCCGCTGAGCATGGCCGGGCAGGATGCCAACACCCTGGTGCAGCTGCCGGACGAGCCCAATGTGCTGGCCGACCTGGAAGCCGCCCGCGATGGCCAGGTGGTCGAAGGGCAGAACTTCAACGGTAGCCTGGCGCACGATCGCGATGCCTACCTGGGCAAGTTTTCGCGCTTCATGCCGGTCGGCTTCTATTACCGCTCGTTCTACAAGCCCAAGGGCATGTGGAAGGTGTGGGAGCCGCTGATCCGCAAGAAGGCTGGCCTCGGCGTGCTCGACCTCGGATTCAAGCCGCAGTACTACGACAAGGCCTATCTGTTCGTCGATCTGGCCGTCATCGGCGCTGGCCCGGCGGGCCTGCGTGCGGCACTGGACGCGGCCAATGCCGGGGCCAAGGTGTTGCTGATCGAGCAACAGCCGGTGCTTGGCGGCTCGCTCACCTACGCCCGCTTCGACATTGCCGGCACCCGCGCCACCGGCCTGCGCCAGGAACTGCTGGCTGCCGTCGACGGCCACCCGAACATCCAGGTACTGCTGGAAGCCACCTGCAACGGCTGGTTCACCGACAACTACCTGCCGGTGATCCAGCACAAACGCCTGTACAAGGTGCGCGCCAGCCGCTGCCTGGTGGCGGCCGGTTCGTTCGACCAGCCAGTGGTGTTCCGCAACAACGACCTGCCGGGGGTCATGCTGACCAGCGCCGCGCAGCGGCTGATGAAGCTGTACGCGGTCAAGCCGGGCCAGCGTGCGGTAATCCTCACCGGCCACGATGACGGCTACCTCGCCGCCCTCGACCTGCAGGAGCAAGGCGTGGCCGTGGCCGCGATGGTCGACATGCGCGCCGCGCCAGCCGATGCCGCATTGGCCGCCGAACTGAAGCGCCGCGATATACCCGTGCACCTGGGCAGCACCGTGTACGAAGCCCTGCACGAAGCGGGCATGCGCCACGTGAGTGGCGTGGATATTCGCCCGATCACCGGCCAGGGCAAGGTCGGCCCGCATGGCCTGCGCCTGGCCTGCGACCTGCTGTGCATGTCGGCGGGCTACATGCCGGTGTACCAGTTGCTGTGCCAGGCTGGCGGCAAGCTGGCCTACGATGTGAACCGCGACGAATTCGCCATCAGCAACCTGCCGGCCGGGCTGGATATCGCCGGCTCGGTAAACGGCCGTCACGCACTGGGCAATGTGCTGGCCGACGCCACTCGCGGGGCTGCCGATGCGCTGGCAGCGCTGGGCCTGGAAGCGCCGGTGCAGCCCGTGTTCAGTGCCGAAGCCAAGGTCAACTTCCCCTGGCCGATCTTCCCCCACCCCAAGGGCAAGGATTTCGTCGATTTCGACGAAGACCTGCAAGTGCGCGACATCGTCAACGCCACCCGCAGCGGCTACCGCGACGTGCAGCTGGTCAAGCGCTTTTCCACGGTCGGCATGGGCCCGTCCCAGGGCCGCCACTCGGCGCTACCGACCGCCCGCCTGGTGGCCCACGCCACCGGGCGCAGCATCAGCGAAACCGGGGTGACCACCGCCCGGCCACCGTTCCAGGCGGAAAAACTGGCCCACGTCGCCGGCCGCGCCTTCGACCCGTACCGGCAAACACCAATGCATCGCCGCCACCTGGAAGCCGGGGCGAAGATGATGCCGGCCGGCCTCTGGCAGCGCCCGGCCTATTATGGCAAGCCCGAGGAACGCGAACGCTGCATGCAGGAGGAAGCCCGCCATGTGCGCGAGAAGGTCGGCCTGATCGACGTTTCCACCCTCGGTGGCCTGGATGTGCGCGGCCCCGACGCCGCCGAACTGCTGGAGCGCCTCTACACCTTCGGCTTCGCCAAGCTGGCCATCGGCCGCACCCGCTACGCGCTGATGACCAACGAGCACGGCGTGGTGATCGATGATGGCGTGTGCGCCCGGCTGGGCGAGCAGCACTTCTACGTCACCGCCACCACCAGCGGCGTCGACCGCATCTACCAGCAGATGCTGAAGTGGAACGCGCAATGGCGCCTGGATGTGGACGTCACCAACGTCACCGCCGCCCTGGCCGCGGTCAACCTGGCCGGGCCGCTGTCACGCCAGGTGCTGGCCAAGGTATGTGACGATGTGGACCTGTCGGCCGAGGCCTTCCCTTACCTCGGCGTACGCCAGGGCACCGTGGCCGGTATTGCCGCGCGCATCCTGCGGGTGGGCTTTGTGGGTGAACTGGGCTACGAAGTGCACGTGCCGGCGCGCCACGCCGAGCGCCTGTGGGATGCCTTGATGCAGGCCGGCGCGGGGCTGGGCATTCGCCCGTTCGGCGTCGAGACCCAGCGCCTGCTGCGCCTGGAAAAGGGCCATGTGATCATCAGCCAGGACACCGACGGCATGACCCACCCGGCGGAGATCGACATGCAGTGGGCCATCGGCCGCAAGAAGCCATTCTTCGTCGGCAAGCGCTCGATCGAGATCCTCGAAGCGCAGCCGCTCAAGCGCAAACTGGTCGGCTTCACCCTGCCCAAGGGCAGCCCACAGCCGCTGGAGGGGCATCTGGTGCTGGACGGGGCGGACATCAGCGGCAACGTCACATCCTGCGAATACTCGCAAACCCTGGGGCAGATCATCGGCCTGGCTTACGCCGGTGCCCATCAGGCCACGCCTGGCATGCACATCCCGATCCGCGTTGAGGGCGGCGTGATGGTCAATGCCAAGGTGGTGCCCCTACCGTTCCACGATCCCGACAACCTGCGCCAGGAGCTCTGAGCCATGACCAGTTTGCAAGCTGAAGCTTTTATTCCACACAGCCCGCGGGCCGAGCTGTTGCACAACTGCGCGTTGACTGACCTGACCGATCTGGCACGGGTCGGGTTTCGTGGGGGCGACAGTGCCGCTTGCCTGCAGGCGCGTGGCTACCGCTTGCCGTCGCTACCCAACCAGGCCGTGCGCCAGCAAGACGGTGGCTGGGTAGCGCGCTTGTCGCAGACCGAGTACCTGCTGTTGGGCAGCCTGGCGGACGGCGGTGCACGGGTGGCTGCCGAAGAGGCCGGGTGGGTGCAGGATGCCCGGCGCAACTACCTGCTGCCGCGCCAGGATAGCCATGCCTGGCTGCAGCTGTCGGGGGAGTATTGCAGCGCGGTGATGGCCAAGTTGTGCGGGGTGGACTTGCGCGCCCAGGCGTTTCCCGTTGGGGCGGTGGCGCAGACCTCCGCGGCGCGGATCAACGTGATCGTGCTGAATGTGGGGAGCGATGAAAGGCCGGCGTTGCAGTTGCTGTTTGATCGGGCGTCGCTGGCGTATTTCCGTGAAGCGGTGCTGGATGCCATGGATGAGTTCGATGGTGGGTGGGTCGGGGTGGATGAACTGATGCATTGACCTGCACCGGCCTCTTCGCGGGTAAACCCGCTCCCACAGGGGCGTCACAAGGCCTGGGGGCTGTGGCATACCTGTGGGAGCGGGCAGGCCCGTGAAGAAGCCAACGCGGTGGCTGGCACCGGCTGCGCCGGTGTTCGCGGGCACGCCCGCTCCCACAGGGTCATCACAAGGCTTGGGTGCTGTGGCATACCTGTGGCAGCGGGCAGGCCCGCGAAGAAGCCACCGCGTTGGCTGGCACCGGCTGCGCCGGTGTTCGCGGGCACGCCCGCTCCCACAGGGTCATCACTGGGCTTGGGGCTGTGGAGTACCTGTGGGAGCGGGTTCACCCGCGAAGAAGCCAACGCGGTGACTGGCACCGGCTGCGCCGGTGTTCGCGGGCATGCCCGCTCCCACAGGGTCATCACAAGGCTTGGGGGCTGTGGAGTACCTGTGGGAGCGGGCGTGCCCGCGAGGAAGCTCACTCGGTACCGAAGGTCAGAGCTGCACCAACCGATCGCGCAGGAAGTTCACAAAACCCTGCACCGGCCGCGCCACCTGCCGGTGCTGCGGGTACACCGCCGACAGCTGCAGCGCCGGCGGCCGCCACTCATCCAGCACCGTCACCAGCCGCCCATCCGCCAGTGCCTGGCCCACGATGAAGGTTGGCAGATAAGTCACCCCCATCCCGGCAATCGCCGCATCCCTTAGCAGCTCGCCATTGTTCGCCCGCATCCGCCCGGCCACCTGGATCGCCTGTGCCTTGCCGCCCTGGCTGAACTGCCACTGCACCTGCCGCGAATGCCCATATGGCAGACAATCATGCCCCGCCAACTGCTCCGGCCTGGCCGGCACGCCCCGCGCTTCCAGGTACGCCGGGCTCGCGCAATACACCCGCTCGACACTGGCAATGCGCCGCGCAATCAGGCTGGAGTCCTCCAGCGCACCAATCCGTAGCGCCAGGTCATAGCCCTCGCCGATCAGGTCAACGGCGCGGTCGCTCAAGTCCACTTCCACATCCACCTGCGGGTGCAGCTGCAGGAACTCGGTCAGCAGGCAGCCCAGGTGCGCCATGGCGAACGACAGCGGCGCACTCAGGCGCAAGGTGCCACGCAAGGCCTGGGCCTGGCCGCTGATGTCGTGCTCCACCTGCTGCACTTCGCCGAGCAGGCGCAGCGCCGACTGGTAGTAGTGCTGGCCCAGCGGCGTGGCGTCCAGGCGCCGGGTGGAGCGATTGAGCAGGCGCACGCCCAGGCGCTCCTCAAGCTGCATCAGGCGCCGGCTGACCGATTGCTTGGACATCCCCAGGCGGTCGGCCGCAGCGGTGAAACTGCCGGCCTCCATGACCTGGGCAAAGATGCGCATGTCTTCGTAAGGGTTCATTGTCTCGCTCTTGGTGACAGTCAAACGCTTTATAGCGGCTTTTTCCCATCAGCGCATCTCCCTAATCTACGCACAAGTCGCAGCGATGGCCCTGAAGGCCAGGCAAGACGCCCACTACCAACATTCAACAGAAAAGGATTCGCTCATGAACATTGTCCACAAAACCCTTACCGCTTCCCTTCTGGCCCTGTCCGTTTCCAGCGCCTTCGCCGCTGGCAGCCCGGGTATCGAACAGCACACCCAGGCCTTCCTCGAAGCCCTGGAACAAGGCGGCGGCAAGCCACTGGAGCAGCTCAGCCCGAAAGACGCCCGCGCGGTGCTGACCGGTGCCCAGGCCTCGGTCAAGGTCGATCTCTCGGGTATCGAGGTGAAGGAACGCACCATCCAGGCCAACGGCGAGTCGATCAAACTGCAAGTGGTGCGCCCGGCCAACGTGAAGGGTGACCTGCCGGTGTTCATGTTCTTCCACGGTGGCGGCTGGGTGCTCGGCGATTTCCCGACCCACCAGCGGCTGATCCGCGACCTGGTGGTTGGCTCTGGCGCAGTGGCGGTCTACGTCGACTACACCCCATCGCCGGAAGCGCACTACCCGACCGCGATCAACCAGGCCTACGCCGCCACCCGCTGGGTGGCCGAGCATGGCAAGGAAATTGGCGTGGACGGCAAGCGCCTGGCCGTGGCCGGCAACAGCGTCGGCGGCAACATGGCGGCAGTAGTGGCCTTGAAAGCCAAAGAGGCCGGCACCCCGGCCCTGCGCTTCCAGCTGCTGCTGTGGCCGGTGACCGATGCCAGCTTCGAAACTGCGTCGTACAAGCAGTTTGCCGAGGGGCATTTCCTGACCACCGGGATGATGAAATGGTTCTGGGACAACTACACCACCGACGCCAAGGCGCGGGAACAGATCTACGCCTCGCCGCTGCGGGCCAGCAGTGAACAGCTGAAAGGCTTGCCACCTGCGCTGGTGCAGACAGCCGAGTTCGATGTGCTGCGTGACGAAGGTGAGGCTTATGCCCGCAAGCTGAATGCTGCCGGGGTGACCGTTACCTCGGTGCGGTACAACGGCATGATCCATGACTACGGGCTGCTGAACCCGCTGCATCAGGTGCCTGCCGTGCAAGCGGCCATGCGCCAGGCCGCCGGCGAGCTGAAAGTGCACCTGCAGTAACCTCATCCACCCATGCGGCAGGGCCTGGTGCCCTGCCGGTTCAGGAGACCCGTCATGCTGACCGTACGTAACGCCAAAGACCGCGGCCTGGCCTTTCATGGCTGGCTGAAATCGTTCCACACCTTCTCCTTCGGCCACTACCGCAACCCGCACGAGCAAGGGTTCTCGGACCTGCTGGTGATCAACGACGACCGCGTCATACCCGGCAAGGGCTTTGGTCAACACCCGCACCGCGACATGGAGATTTTCTCCTACGTGCTGGAAGGCGCGCTGGAGCACAAGGACACGCTGGGCACCGGCTCGGTGATCCGCCCGGGCGATGTGCAGCTGATGAGCGCTGGCCACGGCGTGGCCCACAGCGAGTTCAACCACAGCCAGGTGCAGCCGGTGCACTTCCTGCAGATCTGGATCGTACCGAACGTGCAAGGCGCAACGCCGCGTTACCAGCAACAGCATTTCAGTGCCGAGGAAAAGCGCGGCAAGCTGCGCCTGATCATCTCGCCGGATGGCGCCGAGGGGTCATTGCAGGTACGGCAGAATGCGCGGGTGTATGCCGGCCTGTTCGACGGTGACGAGCGTGCCACCCTGACCTTGCCGGAAAACCGCCATGCCTACGTGCACGTGGCCCGGGGCAGCATCAAGCTCAATGGGCAAGTGCTGAATGACGGGGATGGGGTGCGGGTGAGGCAGGAACAGGTGCTGGAGCTGGGCAATGGGGTGGATGCCGAGGTGCTGGTGTTCGACCTGCGGCCGCATGAATTGCCTGGCATGCCTTGAGTTTCTGCTTCGACAGTAATGGCCCTATCGCCGGCAAGCCAGCTCCCACAGTTGCTGCACAGTATCTGAAACCTGTGCAGTACCTGTGGGAGTTGGCTTGCCGGCGATAGGGCCATCAGCCATCACTCAGGGCTCGAACCCTTCGACGATGATCACCTCAGCCTTCGCCACCCCCTGGCGATGGCTGCAAGCCTCCTGGTACAGCTCGGACCGGTAACACGCCAGCGCCTGCTCGTACGAATCGAACTCGATCACCACGCTACGCTGAGGGGTAGGCCGCCCTTCCATCGCCTCGCTACGCCCGCCACGGGCCAGGAAACGGCCGCCGAATGCCTTGAAGGCAGCCGGGGCGCGCTGGGTGTACTGCTGGTATTGCTCGGGGTCGGTCACGTCCACATGGGCGATCCAATAGGCCTTCATGCGCTGCTCTCCTATTACGGCGATATTTGTGTATGATGGTATACCATAATAATCACCCCACCACAGTGAGCGTGCAACATGGCTTTCAACACCATCGAAGAACTTCTCGAGGACTACCGGCAAGGCAAGATGGTCCTGCTGGTGGATGACGAGGACCGGGAAAACGAAGGCGACCTGCTGATCGCCGCCGAGCGTTGCGACGCCCAGGCCATCAACTTCATGGCCCGTGAAGCGCGCGGGCTGATCTGCCTGACCCTGACCGATGATCACTGCCAACGCCTGGGCCTGGAGCAGATGGTGCCGGCCAACGGCAGCGTGTTCAGCACTGCCTTCACCGTGTCGATCGAGGCGGCCACGGGCGTTACCACCGGTATTTCCGCTGCCGACCGGGCGCGTACCGTGGCGGCGGCCATGGCCCCCGACGCCCGCCCCGAAGACCTGGTGCAACCCGGCCACATCTTCCCCCTGCGTGCCCGCGAAGGCGGGGTGCTGACCCGCGCCGGCCACACCGAAGCCGGCTGCGACCTCGCGCGCCTGGCCGGGTTCACCCCGGCCTCGGTGATCGTCGAAGTGCTCAACGACGACGGTACCATGGCCCGTCGCCCGGACCTGGAGGTATTCGCTGCCCGGCATGGCATCAAGATCGGCACCATCGCCGACCTCATCCACTACCGCCTGAGTACCGAGCAGACCATCAAGCGCATCGGCGAACGCGAACTGCCGACCGTGCACGGCACCTTCCGCCTGGTCACCTACGAAGACCGCATCGAAGGTGGCGTACACATGGCCATGGTCATGGGCGATATCCGCCGCGAGCAGCCGACCCTGGTGCGGGTGCACGTGATCGACCCGCTGCGCGACCTGGTCGGCGCCGAGTACGCCGGCCCTGCCAACTGGACGCTGTGGGCGGCGCTGCAGAAAGTGGCCGAGGAAGGCGCCGGCGTGGTGGTGATCCTGGCCAACCATGAGTCCTCGCAGGCGCTGCTGGAGCGCGTGCCGCAGCTGACCCAGCCGGTGCGGCCTTACCAGCGTGGGCAATCGAAGGTGTACTCGGAGGTGGGTACAGGCGCGCAGATCCTGCAGGACCTGGGCGTGGGCAAACTGCGCCACCTGGGCCCGCCGCTGAAATACGCGGGGCTGGCGGGGTATGAGCTGGAGGTCGTGCAAAGCATCCCCTTCGAGCCCGGGATTGCAGGTTGATATACGGACCCTGTGGGAGCGGGCGAGCCCGCGAAGCAGACACCGCGGTGCATTGCACGGGCTCGCCCGCTCCCACAGAGACCGCGCAAGCTTTTAGACCCCTGTTCGAATCGATCGCCCCGATAAGCAATGTGCCCAGACCTGAGGACGGAGTGATGGCCGGTAGCCTCATACCTCTTGCCAAAAGTTTGGAATACCATAATATGATATCCCGTAGACCTTGAATCTGCAGGCCGGCACCTACAATCAAAAACGGCCACAAGACACTTTGTTTTAGCTGCTCCCCGAACACTGTTGGCGGGCGCACCACAAGCCCCGCCTCGAATAACAAAAGCAACGAGGGCGTAACCATGCTGTTGAGCAAACGTGTAACCGCAGTGCTGTCCGCCAGCCTGCTGACCCTGGCATGTCAGGCCGCCCAGGCCGCCGACAGCCTGAACTTCGTCAGCTGGGGCGGTACCACCCAGGACGCCCAGAAAGAAGCGTGGGCCGCACCCTTCACCAAAGCCACCGATATCAAGGTCGTCCAGGACGGCCCTACCGACTACGGCAAGCTCAAGGCCATGGTCGAGAGCGGCAACGTGCAGTGGGACGTGGTCGACGTCGAAGCCGACTTCGCCCTGCGTGCCGCCAGCGAAGGCCTGCTCGAACCCCTCGATTTCACCCAGATCAAGCGCGACAAGATCGACCCGCGCTTCGTCTCCGACCATGGCGTCGGCTCGTTCTTCTTCTCCTTTGTGCTCGGCTACAACGAAGGCAAGCTCGGTGCCAACAAACCGGTGGACTGGACCGCACTGTTCGACACCAAGACCTACCCCGGCAAGCGTGCCCTGTACAAATGGCCCAGCCCGGGCGTACTGGAACTGGCCCTGCTGGCCGACGGCGTAGCCCCCGACAAGCTGTACCCGCTGGACCTGGACCGCGCCTTCAAGAAGCTCGACACCATCAAGAAAGACATCGTCTGGTGGGGCGGTGGCGCCCAGTCGCAGCAACTGCTGGCCTCGGGTGAAGCCTCGCTCGGCCAGTTCTGGAACGGCCGCGTCTATGCCCTGCAGCAAGACGGTGCACCGGTGGGCGTGAGCTGGAAACAGAACCTGGTCATGGCCGACTTCCTGGTCATCCCCAAAGGTGCCAAGAACAAGGACGCCGCCATGAAGTTCCTGGCCAACGCCAGCAGCGCCGAAGGCCAGGCCGAGTTCGCCAACAAGACTGCCTACGCGCCGGTGAACGTCGACAGCGTGGCCAAGCTGGACAAAGACCTCGCGCAGAACCTGCCGACCGCCTACGCCCAGGACCAGGTCACCCTCGACTTCGCCTACTGGGCCAAGAACGGCCAGGCCATCGCAGCCCGCTGGAATGAGTGGTTGGTCAAATGAAAGTCGCCATCAACGCCCTGCATAACGCGCAAGGTGCCCCCACGGGCACCGGCGCCCCGGGAACGGCCCCCCGCCGCGTCAGCCTGAGCCAGCGCTGGAAAGGCAGCCGCAATCTGCTGCCGGCGCTGCTGTTCCTTGGCCTGTTCTTCTTTGCCCCGCTGGCCGGCCTGTTGCTGCGCGGGGTGCTGGAGCCAACGCCGGGCCTGGGCAACTACGAGCAGCTGTTCGCCAACTCGGCTTATGCGCGGGTACTGTTCAACACCTTCTCGGTGGCCGGCGTGGTCACCCTGATCAGCGTGCTGCTGGGCTTCCCGCTGGCATGGGCAATTACCCTGGTGCCCAAAGGCTGGGGCCGCTGGTTGCTGAACATCGTGCTGCTGTCGATGTGGACCAGCCTGCTGGCGCGCACTTACTCGTGGCTGGTGCTGCTGCAGAGCTCGGGGGTGATCAACAAGGCGTTGATGGCCATGGGCATCATCGATGCCCCGCTGGAAATGGTGCACAACCTGACCGGCGTGGTGATCGGCATGAGCTACATCATGATCCCGTTCATCGTGCTGCCGCTGCAGGCGACCATGCACGCCATCGACCCGATGGTGCTGCAGGCCGGCTCGATCTGCGGCGCCAGCCCGTGGACCAATTTCTGGAAGGTGTTCCTGCCGCTGTGCCGCTCGGGGCTGTTCTCCGGGGCACTGATGGTGTTCGTGATGTCGCTCGGTTACTACGTCACCCCGGCCCTGCTGGGTGGTGCGCAAAACATGATGCTGCCCGAATTCATCATCCAGCAGGTGCAGTCGTTCCTCAACTGGGGCCTGGCCAGCGCCGCCGCCGCACTGCTGGTGGTGATCACCCTGGTGCTCTTCTACCTGTACCTGAAGCTGCAGCCGGAATCCCCGGTTGGCAACGCGAGGTAAACCGCCATGCTCCTGTCTCCCAATGCCATGGGCCGCCCGCTGCGTACGGGCCTGTACCTGACCACCGGGGTCATCGCGGCCTTCCTGCTGCTGCCGGTGGTGTTCATCGTGTTGCTGTCGTTCGGCTCGTCGCAGTGGCTGGTGTTCCCGCCACCGGGCTGGACCTTCAAGTGGTACGGCCAGTTCTTCTCCAACCCGGAGTGGATGGACGCCGCGCTGGCAAGCCTGAAGGTGGCCGTGCTGACCACCATCGCCGCCGTGCTGCTCGGCCTGCCCACCGCGTTTGCCCTGGTGCGTGGCCGCTTCCCCGGCCGCGAGCTGCTGTACGGGCTGTTCACCATGCCGATGATCGTGCCGCTGGTGATCATTGCCGTGGCGGTGTACGCGCTGTTCCTCAAGCTCGGCTACACCGGCACGCTGTTCGCCTTCGTGGTCAGCCACGTGATCGTCGCCCTGCCCTTCACCATCATCTCGATCATCAACTCGCTGAAGCTGTTCGACCAGTCGATCGAGGATGCCGCGGTGATCTGCGGCGCCTCGCGCCTGCAGGCGATCTTCAAGGTGACCTTCCCGGCGATTCGCCCGGGGATGATCGCCGGCGGCCTGTTTGCCTTCCTGGTGTCGTGGGATGAAGTGGTGCTGAGCGTGATGATGGCCAGCCCCGACCTGCAGACCCTGCCGGTGAAGATGTGGACCACCCTGCGCCAGGACCTCAGCCCGGTCATCGCCGTGGCCTCGACCCTGCTGATCGGCCTGTCGCTGCTTGTCATGTTCATTGCCGCCGCCTTGCGCCGGCGCACCGAAGCCAACGCCTGAACGCGCGGAGAAAACAACAATGAGTGCAGTGATCAAAGACAACGCGCACGGCAAGACCCTGGTCAGCCTGCGCGGCCTGAACAAGCACTACGGCGACTTCACCGCCGTGGACAACCTCGACCTGGAAATCCAGGACGGCGAGTTCCTGACCTTCCTCGGCTCCAGCGGCTCGGGCAAGTCCACCACCCTGTCGATGCTGGCCGGCTTCGAAACACCGAGCAGCGGCGAGATCCTGGTCGAGGGCCAGTCACTGGTCAACGTGCCGCCGCACAAGCGTGACATCGGCATGGTGTTCCAGCGCTATTCGCTGTTCCCGCACCTGAACGTGCGCGACAACATCGGCTTTCCGCTGGCCATTCGCAAGCTCGGCGCCAGCGAAACCAGCAAGCGCGTCGACGCCATGCTCAAGCTGGTGCAGCTGGAAAAGTTCGCCCACCGCAAGCCGTCGCAGATGTCCGGTGGCCAGCAGCAGCGCGTGGCGATCGCCCGGGCGCTGGTGTACGAACCGCGCATCCTGCTGATGGACGAACCGCTCGGCGCGCTGGACAAGAAGCTGCGCGAAGACCTGCAGGATGAACTGCGCCAGTTGCACCGTCGCCTGGGCATCACCATCGTCTACGTCACCCACGACCAGGAAGAAGCCATGCGCCTGTCCCAGCGCATCGCCATCTTCAGCCATGGCAAGATCGTCGGCCTGGGCACCGGTTACGACCTGTACCAGAACCCGCCGAATGCCTTCGTCGCGTCGTTCCTGGGCAACTCCAACTTCCTGCGGATCAAGGCCAGCAGCAATGGCGCGGGTAGCTTCGAGGGCCAGCCGGTGGCCATCCGCCTGACCCCGGGCCTGGCCGTCTCGCAGGATGCGCTGATCATGGTGCGCCCGGAAAAGGCCCTGGCCCTGACCGCCGAACAGGCCGCGCGCGAGCCGCTGCCGGCGGGCTGGAACGAGGTCAGCGCCAAGGTTGGCGAAGTGTTGTTCCTGGGCGAGAGCCAGACCTGCCATGTGGTGACCGCGGGCGGTACCGAGCTGACGGTAAAGGCGCTGTCGGCGGCGGGCATGCCGATGCAGCCGGGGGATACCGTGAAGGTGCGCTGGGCGGTAGCGGATGCGTGCATCTATACCGAGTGGGCAGAAAGTGACCTGAGCAAGTCTGCCGGGGCGCATTGATACCGCTGGGGCCGCTTTGCGGCCCTTTCGCCGGCAAGCCAGCTCCCACAGTTACAGCGCAGGTTTCAGGATTGGCACGGCCCCTGTGGGAGCTGGCTTGCCGGCGATGGGCTGCACAGCAGCCCCATTGACGCGAACTTACAAGCATCAGGCAAAGCCCACTGCCCTATGGACTGTCACATTATCATCACGCCACTGTCGTAATCTGCCGGCCATCTCTATGCCATAGGCCTTCCGGCATGCCCCGCCTGCTTGTCTTGCTGCTCACCCTGCTGCCGCTGGCGACCCTGGCCGAGCCCGCTCACCTGCGCGTGCAAGGCTCCAACACCATCGGCGCGGCCTTGCTGCCGGCGCTGGTGCAAGGGCAATTGCGCGCACAGCAAGCTACCGCCATCGAACAATACCCGGGCAAGCTGGCCAACGAGACTGTCATCACTGCTCGCGATACGCGTGGCCAGCCTTTGCGCATCGACATCGCCGCACACGGTTCCAGCACCGGCTTCGTCGCCCTGGGCCATGGCGAGGCCGACCTGGCCGCCGCGTCGCGGCCGATCAACGACAACGAAGCAAGCCAACTGCAGGCTTTGGGCGACCTGCGCGCCGCTGCCGCCGAACAAGTCATCGGCCTGGATGGCGTTGCCGTCATCGTTCACCCCGACAACCCGCTGCCACAGCTCACCACGGAGCAACTGGCACAGATCTTTGCCGGGCAGATCCAGCGCTGGGAGCAATTGGGTGTTGCCGGCGGGGCCATCCACCTGTACGCCCGTGACGACCGCTCCGGTACCTTTGAGACCTTCAAGGCACTGGTGCTGGAACCTCAGCACGGCGAGCTTTCGCCCAAGGCCCAACGCTTCGAGTCCAGCGACGAGCTGGCCGCGCGAGTGAGCACCGACCGCCAGGCCATCGGTTTCAGCAGCCTGGCGGCGGTGCATGGGGCCAAGGTGCTGGCGGTGGCCGAAGGTGACGCGCCAGCCATGCTGCCGGAGCGTGCACTGGTGGCCAGCGAGGATTACCCGCTATCGCGGCGCCTGTACTTCTACCTGCCGGCCAACCCCAAGCCCCAGGCCAAGGCCCTGGCCGATTTCGCTCAGAGCCCGGCGGGCCAGACGATCGTCGCCCAGCAGGGTTTCGTTGCGCAGCAGATCGAGGCCCAACCTGTAGCCCCCCAGGCCGATATGCCGCCGCGCTATCGCACCCTGGCCCAGCAGGCCCAGCGGTTGAGCGTTAACTTCCGCTTCCAGGAAGGCAGCGCCAGCCTCGACAACAAGGCCCTGCGCGATGTGCAGCGGGTGGCCGACTACCTGCGCCAAGCGGGCAAGTTGCGGCGCAAGGCGGTGCTGGTGGGCTTTGGCGACCCCAAGGCGACACCCGGTCGCGCCGCCCTGCTCTCCCGCCTGCGGGCCCAGGCGGTGCGCCGCGAGCTGGCGCGCGATGGCGTGGAGGTGCTGGAGGTGACGGGGATGGGGGATGAACTGCCAGTGGCAGGGAACGAACTGGAGCAAGGGCGACTGCGTAATCGCCGGGTGGAAGTGTGGGTTTATTGAACGATAGGCCTGCTCTGGCCTGACCGGTGCAGGAGCGCCCTGGCAAAGAAATGTAACAGCTCCCCATTCGGCATCACCGGCAAACGGGTCTAGGCTCAAGCCCATGTGATACCGGGCCCCTCTGACGGCTGCCAGGCCGCCATGTCGGATCACTGTTGCCATGCAACGTCGACATTGAAGGAGGGGCTCATGACAGCTCTACAGACATTCCTCACCACCCCGTTCCTCGGTACCAGCACCTGGTTGTGGCTGGTGTTCATGGCCATCGTCATCGGTTTGCTGGTACTCGACCTGGGCGTGCTGCACCGCCACGACCGGGAAATCGAAATGCGCGAGAGCCTGCTGCTGTATTCGGGCTATTTCAGCGTCGGCGTGCTTTTCGGCGCCGGGGTCTGGTACCAGTTGGGCGCGCAATCGGCGCTGGAGTTCTACACCGGGTTCCTGGTCGAGCAGTCGCTGTCGATGGACAACGTGTTCGTCATGGCGATGATCTTCAGCTATTTCGCCATCCCCCGCCGCTACCAGCACCGCGTGCTGTTCTGGGGCATCCTCGGGGTGGTGTTCCTGCGGGCGATCATGATCGGCGTGGGCGCGGCGCTGGTGCAGAACTTCGCCTGGGTACTGTATATCTTCGGTGCCTTCCTGCTGTTTACCGGGGTGAAGATGGCGCTGTCGAAGGAGGACAGCCGCCCCGACCTGGCCAACAACCCGATCCTGAAGTTCGTGCGCCGGCACATGCGGGTCACCGAGCAGATCCACGGCTCGCACTTCTTCGTGCAGCAGACCCCGCCCGGGCAGCACAAGGCGCTACGCCATGCCACCCCGCTGTTCATGGCGCTGGTGCTGATCGAACTGGCCGACCTGGTATTCGCCGTCGACAGCGTCCCGGCAATCTTCGCCATCACCCAGGACCCGTTCATCGTCTATACCTCGAACATCTTCGCCATCCTCGGCTTGCGCTCGCTGTATTTTGCGCTGGCGGCGCTGATGCACCGGTTCGTTTACCTCAAGTACGCGCTCGCGCTGGTGCTGATCTTCATTGGCTGCAAGATCTTCTACCACGGCATGGTGGGCAAGGTGCCGGCGTTGCTGTCGTTGGGGGTGACGTTCGGGTTGTTGCTGGGTGGGGTGGTGGTTTCGCTGGTCAAGACGCGGGGGGAGAAGCCGGAAATCAAGGGTGCTCAATCCAGACAGCCTTCAAATGCCGATCGCACAGTCAGCGAGAAGGAGGAAGACCCGCAGATGCGGGTCTGACCATCCAGAGAAACCAGTGAGCCTTCAAGGGCCTCTTCGCGGGCTTGCCCGCTCCCACAGGCATTGCGCACAGCTTGGAGGCGGCACAGTTCCTGTGGGAGCGGGCAAGCCCGCGAAGAGGCCGGAACAGGCGGGCAAAATCACCGCCCGCTACGCATCATCTCCGCCGGCACGTACTTGCCAATCTCATACTTGCCAATCGCCGCCCGGTGCACTTCATCCGGTCCGTCGGCCAGGCGCAAGGTGCGCTGCATGGCGTACATGTAAGCCAGCGGGAAATCGCCACTTACCCCTGCCCCGCCATGAATCTGGATCGCCCGGTCGATCACCTTCAGTGCCACGTTCGGCGCCACTACCTTGATCTGCGCAATCTCGCTGCGGGCGACCTTGTTGCCGACCGTGTCCATCATGTACGCCGCTTTCAACGTCAGCAGCCGGGCCATGTCGATCTCCATGCGCGAGTCGGCGATCTTGTCGACGTTGCCGCCCAGACGCGCCAGTGGCCGGCCAAAGGCGGTACGCTCCACCGAGCGCTTGCACATCAGTTCCAGCGCGCGCTCGGCCATGCCGATCGAGCGCATGCAGTGGTGGATACGGCCGGGGCCAAGGCGCCCCTGGGCAATCTCGAAGCCACGGCCCTCACCCAGGATCACGTTCTCATACGGCACCCGCACGTTCTCGAAGAGCACCTCGGCGTGGCCATGGGGAGCATCGTCATAGCCGAACACCGGCAGCGGGCGGACAATCTTCACCCCAGGTGCATCGGTGGGCACCAGCACCATCGAGTGCTGCTGGTGGCGTGGCCCTTCAGGGTCGGACAGGCCCATGAAGATCATTACCTTGCAGCGCGGGTCGCAAGCGCCGGAGGTCCACCACTTGCGGCCGTTGATTACCCATTGGTCACCGTCACGCACTGCGGTGGCGGCCATGTTGGTGGCATCCGAGGAGGCCACGTCCGGTTCGGTCATGGCGAACGCCGATCGGATCTCGCCACGCAGCAGCGGCTCCAGCCACTGGCGCTTCTGCGCTTCTCTGCCATAGCGCACCAGCACTTCCATGTTGCCGGTGTCTGGCGCCGAACAGTTGAACGGCTCCGGACCGAGCAACGAACGGCCCATGATTTCTGCCAGCGGGGCGTATTCCAGGTTGCTCAGGCCGGCACCGTATTCCGATTCGGGCAGAAACAGGTTCCACAGCCCTTCAGCGCGGGCCTTGGCCTTGAGTTCTTCCATGATCGCGGTGGGCTGCCAGCGGTCACCCTCGGCGACCTGGCGCTCGAACACCGCCTCGGCGGGGTAGACATAGGCGTCCATGAACGCGCTGACGCGCTCACGCAGTGCCTGGACCTTGGGCGAATAGGCGAAATCCATCGGGGCTACCTTCACGGTTCGGAGTACATGGGCCAGAGCCTAGAGCAGCATGGCCCCATCCACCTAGTCTATTTTCAGCGTGTATAAACATTCATAACCGATATATGATCGACCCATAATTCCAACAAAGAGCGGCGCCCATGAACCTCAGCAAGGTCGACCTCAACCTGTTCATCGTGTTCGATGCGATCTACACCGAAGCCAACCTGACCCGCGCCGGGCAGATCGTCGGCATCACCCAGCCGGCAGTGTCCAACGCCCTTTCGCGGCTGCGCGAAACCTTCAACGACCCGCTGTTCGTGCGTACCGCGCAAGGCATGGTGCCCACGCCCATGGCGCAGAACATCATCGGCCCGGTGCGCAACGCCCTGGCACTGCTGCGCACCTCGGTGCAGGAAAGCCGCATCTTCAACCCGCAACAGGCCAACAAGACCTTCCGCATCAGCATGACCGACCTGACCGAAGCGGTGATCCTGCCGCCGCTGTTCCAGCGCTTGCGCCGCCTGGCCCCGGCGGTGCTGATCGAAAGCTTTTTGTGCAAGCGCCGCGAGACCACCAAGGAACTCGCCGCCGGCCGCCTGGACTTCGCCATCGACGCACCGTTGAACACCGACCCGCAGGTACGCCACGTCAAACTGATGCAAGACCGCTATGTCTGCGCCCTGCGCCAGGGCCACCCGCTGGCCGACAGCAAGCTGACCCTCGACAACTACCTGGGCATGACCCACATCCATATCTCCAGCCGCCGCAACGGCCTGGGCTATGTCGACCTGGCCCTGGGCAAGATGGGCGTGCAGCGCAAGGTTGCCTTGCGCTCGCAGCATTACCTGATGGCCTCGCAGGTGTTGCAGCAGACCGACATGGCGATGACCGTCCCCGAGCGCTTCGCCCGCCGTCATCAGTTGCGTTACCAGCCACTGCCGGTGGAGGTGCCTGCGCTGGAAACACACCTGTACTGGCATGAAAGCACCGATCAGGACCCGGCCAACCGCTGGATGCGCGAGCAGATCACCGAGTTGTGCGAACGTGTGGTGGCCGAGGAAGAGAGGGCCTTGGCACCAGCCTGAAGAGGCTGACGAGGGGCCTTTGCTGAGTCCCTCGCGATGCGGAGAAAAATTTTCCAGGAAAAGCTCAATAGAGAGAAACTTTTATTGCGCATCCTGAGAATAGAGCCGGCGGAAGCGAAAAAATTTCTCTCGAGCAGAGGGTACGCTTGCTCCAACGATCGCCGATTTCACGGCGACAGAAACGGACTCGCCCCAATGCCCAGCGCCCCGCTCTACTTCGATTACGCCGCCACCACTCCGGTCGACGACCGGGTCATCGAAACCATGCTCGCCTGCCTTGGCAGCCAGGCCAACTTCGGCAACCCGGCGTCCAGTGGCCATGCCTTCGGCCAGGCCGCCCGCCACGCCGTGGAGCAGGCCCGCCAGCAAGTGGCCGAACGCGTCGGCGCACAGGCCGATGCACTGGTCTGGACCTCAGGTGCGACCGAATCCAACAACCTGGCGCTCAAGGGCATTGCCCAGGGCCTCGGCAAACCCGGGCACCTCATCACCAGCCAACTGGAACACAAGGCCGTGCTCGACACGGTGGCCGAACTGGAGCGCCAGGGCTGGGCCGTTACCCGCCTGGCACCGGATGCCGCCGGCCTGATTCAGCCTGCGGCGGTGCAGGCAGCGTTGCGCGCCGACACCCGCCTGGTATCGCTGATGGCGGTGAACAATGAACTGGGCACGATCACCGACTTTGCCGCGATTGGCGAACAGGTACGTGCCCACGGTGCCCTGCTGCACGTGGATGCGGCGCAGGCGGTGGGCAAACTGGCCATCGACCTGAGCGCCATGGCCGTGGACCTGATGTCGTTCTCGGCGCACAAGGTGTATGGGCCCAAGGGCATTGGTGCGCTCTACGTGGGGCCACGCGCCCGCACGCTGATGCGTGCGCAGATGCACGGTGGCGGCCATGAGCAAGGCCTGCGCTCCGGCACCCTGGCGACCCACCAGATTGCCGGCATGGGCAGCGCCTTTGCCCTGGCCGGCCAGCCCGGCGACAGCGAACACCAGCGCCTCGAGCAACTGGCCAGGCGCCTGCGCGAAGGCCTGCTGGCCCTGCCCGGCGTCACCCTCAACGGCTGCGCCAACCAGCGCATTCCCCATACGCTGAACCTGTGTATCGACAGCAAGGGCTTCAACAGCGCGGCGCTGGCCAGCGAGCTGGCGTTGTCGACCACCTCGGCCTGCAACTCGGCGAGCAATGCGGCCTCGCATGTGCTGCTCGCGCTGGGGCTGGATGAACGCCAGGCACGCAACAGCGTGCGGCTGAGCATCGGGCGTTTCAGCAACGACGCTGAAGTGGACAAGGCGCTCGAAGTGTTTGGCCGGGTGCTGACAGCGGCATCAGCGGCACTTTGGTGAACCGGCCCTAGAACAGCCGGCTGTCCGGGGTGAAGTCCTCGACCTCGAGCCTGGCGCTGTTTGCCTGCGGATGGCGCGGGTTGAACAGGTAATTGGTGGTGCTGGGCATGATCGCGCTCGGCACCGGCAACAGCAATGCCGAGCACTCATCCAGAAAGCGGTTGCCCAGGCCCCGGGTCAGTTCGGTCTGGCTCGACCAGCCCGGCTGCAAGGCGGGCAACTGCGCTTGCGAAACGGTGTCGGGCAACTCGATACGCAGCAGCCGCATGGTGGTGGGGAAATCCTCAGGGTCGATCTCCAGGTGCACAAGCACCTCCAGCATTGCCCCGGCTGGGCTGGTGGCGGCATACACCACTGGCCGGCCCGCCTGGTGCCAGCGGCCGCTGACACGCAAGCCGCCCGTTCCGCTCAAGTCTGCATAGGCGCTGATACGCCACAGAATCACAGGCCGAAGCCCTCGGCGATCTGCAGCAACATCTCTTCGACCTGGGTGGTGCCCTGCTGGGTGGTGAGCATCTGCATCGGCGTCAGCCCCGAGAAGCGCTCCTTGGGCTTGGACAGCCAGCGCTTGGCCTTGCCAGCCTCACCGAACACGGCTTCGGCCATGGCGGTGATATGGGCCGAGCGGAACAGCCGGTCGCTTTCTTCCACGGTCAGTGGCTGGTCACGTTCGATGCGGGTTTTCAGCGTGCGCAGGGGAATGATCTGGTCACGCTCCACAGGGGTGAACACGCCGAGTTCGGTCAGTTTCACCAGCCAGGTGGCAGCGAAGCCATGGGTGATGCGGGTGTGGATTTCGAAGTCACTGGCGAGTTCGGGGATTTCCAGCAGTGCATGCAGGCGCGCCCGGTACTCGTGGTAACCGTTGTCGCGAAGCACTTCGGCAAGCATGGCGCTCTCCTTTCCGGCGTTTGCCGACAAGTATGCGGCATATGCCGGGCATATGCCAGTTCATGAGGCCTGTGAAAGCCTTGAAGGCGATGCCATCCTGTGGGAGCGGCCTTGCGTCGCGAAAGGGCCGCAGGGCGGCCCCGGGCAATCTCACAGGAAGGTGAACACCTGCGAAGCCGGCAACCGCGACTTGTTCAAGCCAGCGTTGAAGTCCGCCTCGCTGCGATAGCCCAGGCTGAGAATGACCACACTGGTGAACCCACGCTCGCGCAAGCCCAGCTCGGCATCGAGAATCTTGCTGTCGAAGCCTTCGATCGGCGTGGCATCCAGCCCATGTGCCGCAGCCCCCAGCAAGGCAGTACCCAACGCCAGGTAGGTCTGCTTTTCCATCCAGTGCTGCACGTCCTTCTGGTCAAAGCGGTGCAGGTCGACGTAATGCCGGCGGCTCTGGTTCTGCCCGGCACGCGCCTGATCATCGCGGAAGCGGCCATCGGCAGCTTCCTGGTCGAGCACGGCATTCAGATGCGCTTCGGTCATTTCGCTGCGGGTGCAGAACACGATCACATGCGAGGCATCGAGGATCTTCGGCGAATTGTAGGCATAGCGCTCTGTGGTGCTCTTGGCCAGGCGGGCCTTGCCTTCGGCGCTGTCGGCAACGATGAAATGCCACGGCTGCGAGTTGACCGAAGACGGGCTGTGGCGCAGTTGTTCGAGCAAGGCATCGACAGTGGCCTGGGGAATACGGCGCGAGGCATCGTAGGCTTTGGTGGTGTAGCGGCGCTTGGCCAGCGAGACGGTATCCATGCAACAACTCCGGGAATGAACAGGGGATTTGCCGGGCATCTTATCTTTCCTGCAGAAAAGAAAAACCGGCACAATGCAGCAACACTTTCATCCCTGGAGTGAAAATGCTGCGCATCGCCGACCTCGAACTGTTCGTCCGCAGCAGCGTGCTGGGCAGCTTCACCGCCGCCGCCCACGAGGCCGAACTGCTGCCGGGCCAGGTGGCCGCCGCGATCAAGCGCCTGGAGCGCGACCTGGACGTGCGCCTGTTCGCCCGCACCACCCGCAGCCTGCGCCTGACCGCCGAAGGCGAGCTGTACCTGCCGACGGCCCTGAATGTGCTGGAGAGCCTGCGCCAGGGGCGTGAAGACCTGCATGGCAACGCCAACACCCTGCGCGGTACCCTGCAGGTGTCGGCACCGTCCGACCTGGGCCGCAACATGCTGCTGCCGTGGCTGAGCGCCTTCCGCCGCGAGCACCCGGCCCTGCACCTGCGCTTCTTCCTGTCCGACCAGATCGCCGACCTCAACCGCGACCCGGTAGATGTGGCGATCCGCTATGGCCTCAACCAGGACGCCAACTACATTGCCCTGCCGCTGGCCGACTGGAACCGCCGGGTGCTGGTGGCCGCGCCCGACTACCTGGCCCGTCACGGCCGCCCGCTCACGCCCGACGCCCTGCAGCAGCACGCCTGCCTGCTGTACATGCAGCACAACCGGGTCTACGACAAGTGGCGGGTGGGCAGCCGCACCGTGCAGGTGCGCGGGCCACTGGTCAGCGACGATGCCGACGTGATCCGCCGCCTGGCCTTGCAGGGCGAAGGCATCGTCTACAAGTCGTGGCTGGACGTAAGCGCCAACATCGCGGCCGGCGAGCTGGAAATCATCCTCCCCGAGCACCTCGGTGAACCCGCACCGGTCACCCTGGTGTGCCCGCACCGCAAGCAGCTCACGCCCGCGGTGGCGCAACTGCACCTGTGGCTGCGCGAACGCTTCGAGGCCTTGCGTAACCGGGCGCTGACCAACGGCTGCACAATCGTTCCAGACTGAGCCTGGCCGTTGCGCTAAGGTAGCGATTTCTGCCACGGCACGCCCCCATGAGCAACTGGATCGACCTTAAACAAGACGCCGACACCGGCATCGAGTCGGTCCGCGCGCATTTCGTCGGGCATGCCTACGACCCGCACTGGCACGACAGCTTCCTGGTTGGCGTTACCGAGCAGGGCGTGCAGCAATTCGATTGCCGGCGAGTACGCCATCGCAGCACGCCGGGGCACGTGTTCCTGCTGGAGCCCGGTGAAATCCATGACGGCCATGCGCCCACCGAGGACGGCTTCACCTATTCGACCCTGTACCTGGAACCCACCTGGGTGGACAGCCAACTGCGGGCACTGTTCGAACACGCGCCGGACGACAGCCTGCCCAGCTTCGCCGATACCTTGTGCCACGATGAGCGCCTGGCGCGTGCCACTGCCCTCGCCTTCCAGGCCGTGCATACCCAGGACTTGCGCATTGTCCGGCAGACGGCCATGGACGACCTGCTGGCCTGCCTGACCCGCCACCTGCACTGGCGCCGACGCCTGAACCCGGACCCGCGCCTGCCGCTGACCGCGCAGCGCGCGCGGGATTACCTGCACGCCAACCTGGAGCGCGACATCGGCCTGGAAGACCTGGCCCAGGCCTGTGGCATCGACCGCTTCCGCCTGACCCGCGCGTTCAAGGGCGCATTCGGCCTGGCGCCACATGCCTATCTGATCCAGCTGCGCCTGGCCCGGGCGCGGCGCCTGCTCGCCCGGGGTCAGACACCCACCGAAGTGGCCATGGCCCTGGGCTTTGCCGACCAGAGCCACCTGGGGCGCTGGTTCCGCCGTGCCTACCAGCTGACCCCGGCCGACTACCGCAGGCGCTGCTCAAACCTTCCAGACTGAAAGGCGGCAGGCAGCGAGCATGGTGCTTCGTTTATCCGGAGCCCTTGATCATGTCGCAGTCGTTGTTGCCCTTCATCCTGTTTGCCCTGGTGTCCAGCATCAGCCCGGGGCCGACCAACCTGTTGATACTCGCCCATGGCGCCCGCGTTGGCCTGCGCGCGAGCCTGGCGCCGATCGTGGCGGCCTGCGGTGCAGCAGCAGCGATCGTGCTGATGGTGGGCCTGGGGCTGGGTGAACTGCTGCTGCGCCACCCGCTGGCCCAGCAGTTGATGAGCTGGGCCGGGGTTTTGTGGTTGAGCTGGCTGGCGTGGAAGATGCTGCGCAGTGCTGCCGCCCCGCTGCAGGCGGCCACGGCGCAAGGCTTCAGTGCACTCAGTGCGGCCTCGTTGCAGGTGGTGAACCCCAAGGTGTGGTTGATGGCCGTGGCGGTGGTCGGGGTGTTTGCCGCGCCGTCGTTGCCGGTATGGCAACTGGCGCTGGTGTTCTTGCTGATTGCCCTGCCATGCATGGCGGCGTGGGCGCTGCTGGGGGTGGGCAGCGCGCGATGGTTGCAGGCACCGCGGCGGTTGCGGGTGTTCAACCAGGTGTTGGCGGGGGTGTTGTTGATTTCTGCGTGGGCTGCCGTACTGGCTTGAGCCCGCTATTGCCAGTACCGGCCTCTTCGCGGGCACGCCCGCTCCCACAGGTACAGCATCGCGCCTGAAGTTGATGCAGTACCTGTGGGAGCGGGCGTGCCCGCGAAAAAAACAGCGCGGTCATTCAGGAGTGCCCTGCCCCCCGCCCAGCGCCTCGCGGAACCGCCGGGTGCTGGCCACAGCCAGCAGCAACCCGACCACCGCCACGCTACCGCCCACCAGGCCGATATCCGCCACGTCCAGCTGGCTGCTGACGATACTGCCCAGCAACGCGCCACCGCCAATACCGATGTTGTAGATACCCGAGAACAGCGCCATGGCCACATCGGTGGCATCGGACGCCAGTTTCAGGGTCTTGGACTGCAGCGACAGGCTGAAGCTGAGGATCGCCACACCCCAGAACATGCTCAACGCAGCGAACACGTAGAAGTTGCCCGACAGCGGCAACAGCAGCAACAGGCACGCCGCCAGCAGGCCGATCGACCCTACCAGGAAGCCATGCGGGAAGCGGTCGCTGTAACGGCTGAACAGCAACGAGCCGAACACCCCGGCACCGCCGAACAGCAGCAGCAACAACGTGGTGCGCTCACCGCCTATCTGCGCCACGTGCAGGGCGAACGGTTCGATGTAGCTGTAGGCAGTGAACTGCGCGGTAATCACCAACGTCACCAGCACATAGGTGATCACCAGCGCCGGGCGCTTGAACAGGATCGGCAGGCTGCGCAGCGAGCCCGAGTTCTGGCTGGGCAGCAGCGGCAGCGACTTCATCAGGCACAGCATGGTCGCCAGCGCCACCCCGGCAATGCTCAGGAAGGTGATGCGCCAGCCCAGCGCCTCACCCACCACGCGGCCCAGCGGAATGCCCAGGACCATGGCCAGGGTGGTGCCAGTGGCCAAAAGGCCCAGCGCCTTGGCCTGCTGCCCTGGCGGCGCCACACGCACCGCCAGGGAAGCCGTGATGGCCCAGAACACCGCATGCGCCAGGGCAATACCGATGCGGCTGACCAGCAACATGGCAAAGCTCTGTGACAGCCACGACAGCAGGTGGCTGACGATGAACACCAGGAACACGAACAGCAACAGGCGCCGCCGCTCGATGTTGCGGGTCAGCAGCATCATCGGCAGCGAGGCCAGCGCCACCACCCAGGCGTAGATGGTCAGCATCAGGCCGACCTGCGCGGTGCTCATGTCGAAGCTGCGGCCAATGTCGCTGAGCAGCGCCACCGGGACGAACTCGGTGGTGTTGAAGATGAAGGCCGCCAGGGCCAGGGCAATGACGCTCAGCCAGCTGCCGCTACCCGCCGTGGGTGGCATGTTGGTGGGTATGGGTCCGTTCATGGGTGCAAACCGCTTCTCCGCAGGCAAGGCAACAGGACGCACGCCAGCCACCCGCTTGCCGGGGTGTGGACGCACGCTTTGTTATTGGAAGGAATGCCCGGCATGGTACGCGTCAAGCCGGGGGCTCACAACCGCGAGGCGGGCAGAAGGAGTAACATGCGCGCTTTGTGCGAACGCGTATGCAACAAGGAGCCCGATCCGCTCATGGACCAGCAGCACTCCCAGCAGCAACAGTGGCAGCAGGCGGTCACCGCCTATGCCCAGGCCGTCAACGACTACGTCGCGCAGGGCCGCGCGCAAGGCTGGGATGACCTCGAAGAGCCCCTGCCGCAAGCCACCGAGCATTTGCTCGATGCCTGGCTGCAAGCCCTGCAAGCAGCCAACCGGCCTGGCGTCGAAGCCTTCGAGCAGCAAGCCTTCCGCGAAGCCTGGCCGCCCGCCCACCACCCATTGCTGCCACTGATCAAGGAGCACGGGCAAGGCATCGGCAACGTCCTGCTGCTGGAAGATGGCAGCCTGCTGGCACGTATCGGCATGCCGCATGACAAAGGCCAGGTAGTGCGCATCGACGCTGTCGGGGTGACCCCGGTGATCGGCGTCGACCACTTCGGCCGCTGCCCGGCCCGCCGCTATTTCGCCCTGGCCAATGCCGAGGGCATACGCGTGACCGATGGCTGGGGCGGCCCGCAGGTGCTGCGCCTGGCCTGGCCCACGGGGTTGGAGGGGTTGCCGCCGGGTTACCCGTTCGAGCCATTCGACCTGCCGCCGACGCCGACCGCGCTGATCCCCTTCCCGGATGGTCAGCGGGTGCTGCTGGTGAGTGCCGAGGGTATCTTCCTGCTGACGCGCCACGGTGCGACCCGCCTGCTGCCGCACCAGGCGCGGGTGCTCGACGAGCTGGACGAAGGCACCGACCCCGACGACATCAGCCTCGGGCTGAGCATGGAGCACGGCGCGGTGTCGGCGGATGGCCGGTTGATCGTGGTCGGTGAGCAAGGCAGCCGTCACCTGGTACTGGACGACCAGCTCAGGCCCGTGGCGGCAATCGGCCCGGCCAGCGAGTATCCGCACTTTGCGCTGTTCAATCGCGCGGGTGACCAGTTGATAGTCAATGCCTGCCATTTCTACAGCGGTGCCACGCTGGCTGTCAGGGTGGCCGACTTGCCGGGGCTGGATACCGACTACTACAGCCAGGACCCGCGTACCCCGCTGGTACAGGATGGCGCACGGGTGTATGCCGGCGTGGCGCGCGACGGCGAGTACATCGTGGGGGATGCCTATGGTTATCTGCGGGCATTTGGCGAAGATGGCATGGAGCATTGGCAGCATTACCTGGGGTCGACCATCAGTGCGCTGGATATCAGTGCGGACGGACGTACGCTGGTAGCGGCGAGCCATGCCGGGTTCGTTTCGGTGATTGCCCTGGACAACGGGCGGCCGGCCTGGCAGATCGGTACCGGGGCGCATGGCGAGGTACGGCGGTGGTTGTTCTGGAAAGGCTGGGACAGGGCATTGGCCTGGTAACAGATCCAGCATTTTCATTGCCTGTACCGGCCTATTCGCGGGCTCACCCGCTCCCACAGGTAAATCACAGCTTACGAAGTCTGTGCAGTACCTGTGGGAGCGGGCGAGCCCGCGAAGAGGCCGGGGCAGGCAACCATCAGCCCTGCAAAGTAGCCATATCGATCACGAACCGGTATTTCACGTCCCCGGCAATCATCCGCTCATACGCCTGGTTGATGTTGCGGATATCCAGCAACTCGATATCACAACGAATCGCGTGCTCGGCACAGAAATCCAGCACTTCCTGGGTCTCGGCAATACCACCGATCAACGACCCCGCCAGCACCCGGCGCTTCATCACCAGATTGGCCGCATGCACCGCCGG
Source organism: Pseudomonas sp. B8(2017) (assembly GCF_002113575.1). Lineage (NCBI taxonomy): Bacteria > Pseudomonadati > Pseudomonadota > Gammaproteobacteria > Pseudomonadales > Pseudomonadaceae > Pseudomonas > Pseudomonas sp. B8(2017). The sequence continues at coordinate 49,850 of NZ_NEIO01000023.1, forward strand.
GTCGATCGGCTCGATCAGGCCGACCAGGATGTGCACGCCATCGAATTTCAGGGTTTCCAGGTACGGGTTGAGGTCGTGCTGCACCGGGATGGTGTCGAGCAGGAAGTCGAAACGGCCCGCCGCGGCGTGCATCTGCTCGGCATCGGTGGACACGATCACATGGTCGGCACCCTGGCGACGGGCTTCCTCGGCCTTGGCCTGGGAACGGGTGAACAGGGTCACTTCGGCGCCCAGGGCCTTGGCCAGCTTGATAGCCATGTGGCCCAGGCCGCCCATGCCGAGGATACCGATCTTGTGACCGGGGCCGACACCGTGGTGCTTGAGCGGCGAATAGGTGGTGATGCCAGCGCAGAGGATTGGCGCGGCACTGGGCAAGTCCATGCCGGCCGGGATGCGCACCACGAAGTGCTCGCTGACCACGATGCTGCTGGAGTAACCGCCCATGGTGTTGCTACCGTCGACCCGATCCGGGGTGGCGTAGGTCATGGTCGGGCCTTCCAGGCAATATTGCTCCAGGTCCTTGGCACAGGCTTCGCAGTGGCGGCACGAGTCGACCATGCAGCCAACGCCGACCAGGTCGCCGACCTTGTGCGCGGTCACTTTTTCGCCCACCGCGGTGACGCGGCCGATGATCTCGTGGCCCGGCATCAGCGGGTACACGGCAATGCCCCATTCGTTGCGCGCCTGGTGAATGTCGGAGTGGCACACGCCGCAGTACAGGATATCGATGGCGACGTCGTCAGGGCGCGGGCTGCGACGCTCGAAGGTCATGGGAGCCAGAGGGCTGGTGGGGGTCTGGGCGGCGTAACCGATGGCGGTGTACATGCAGGGCCTCGCTATGAAGTGAAACGATTCAGGCGGCGCATTCTGCGCGCCACGCGCCGCCTCGCCCACGGCTGATTCTCCGGCATCGATGCCTGATTCTCCGAAGATGCCATGCAGCACCTGGCGCCGAGCGTTCATTCTGCGATGATCAGACTGTCTGATCCTCTGCTCAGGTCCATCATGCAACTGACCCGCCACGTCGACGCCAATGCGCCGCTTTGCACACTGATCCGCAGCCTCGCCACGCGCCCGGGCTTCGTGCCCACGCACCTGCCCCAGGTGCAGGTGCTGAGCTGGGACCACTATGTGGCCAGCAGCCCGCAGATCTACGAACCCAGCCTGATGATCCTGGCCCAGGGCAGCAAGCTGGCACGCCTGGGGCCGCGTACCCTGGAGTACGGCGCCGGGCATTACCTGGTGCAGGCACTGTCGGTGCCGTTCATGTGCGAAACCTTCGCCACCCCCGAAGCACCGTTGCTGGGCGTGGCGGTGGACATCGACCGCGGCGTGCTGGGTGAACTGGTGCAAAGCATGGCCCTGGCGCCGGATGCCGCGGTGCAGGCGCAAACCCCGCAGTCGATGACCTCAGCGGCACTCGATGCGCCGATGCGCGAATGCGTGGAACGGCTGCTGCGCTGCCTGCAGGACCCAGTGGACGCCAAGGTGCTGGGGCCGGCGCGGGTGCGCGAGGTGCTGTACACCGCCTTGCGCGGCCCACAGGCGGGGGTGTTGCGGGCGCTGGTGGAGCAACAAGGGCACTTCGCCCGCATCGGCGCCGCCCTTGCCCACCTGCGCGAACACTACACCGAGCCGCTGAGCGTCGAAGCACTGGCCGCGCGCGCCAACATGAGCGTTTCGACCTTCCACGAGCACTTCAAGCGCTGCACCGACATGGCACCAATGCAGTACCTCAAGCGCCTGCGGCTGCTGAAGGCGCAGCAGATGCTGATCGGCGAAGGCCTGGGAGTGGCGCAGACCGCGCACCGGGTGGGGTACCAGAGCACCTCGCAGTTCAGCCGCGAGTACAAGCGCCAGTTCGACCGCAGCCCGGGGGATGAATTGCCGTACCAGAGCCTGCCAGTGTAATCGCCTGCCCTGGCCCCATCGCCGGCAAGCCGGCTCCCACAGGGACAGCAAAGCTCTTGAGGTCAATGCGGTCGAGATAGCTGCAACTGTCTTGCATGGCCTGCCCTGGCCTCATCGCCGGCAAGCCGGCTCCCACAGGGATAGCAAAGCCCTTGAGGTCAACGCGGTCGAGATAGCTGCAACTGTCTTGCATGGCCTGCCCTGGCCTCATCGCCGGCAAGCCGGCTCCCACAGGGATAGCAAAGCCCTTGAGGTCAACGCGGTCGAGATAGCTGCAACTGTCTTGCATGGCCTGCCCTGGCCTCATCGCCGGCAAGCCGGCTCCCACAGGGATAGCAAAGCCCTTGAGGTCAACGCGGTCGAGATAGCTGCAACTGTCCTGCATGGCCTGTCAGGGCCCCATTGCCGGCAAGCCGGCTCCCACAGGGCCTGCAAAGCTCTTGAGGTCAATGCAGTCGAGATAGCTGCAACTGTCCTGCATGGCCTGTCAAGGCCTCATCGCCGGCAAGCCGGCTCCCACAGGGACTGCACATGGCTTGAAACCGATGCGGTCGATGTGGGAGCCGGCTTGCCGGCGATGGGCTGCGGAGCAGCCCCGGCAGCGCATCTGCACACTGCACGCACGCTAGGCGAGCAGATGTTCGCAGACTGCGAGGCCATGGCCTGAATCAGCTTGAAAGCGGCCATTGCGCCAATGGCCAGTAAGCGCCCTTGCGCGACTCGTACAGTGTGAAATGGCGGGCGGCGAGGTAGAAATCCGGCGCGCTGCTGGCTTCTGGCGGCTGGCCGCGGTAATCCCTGGCCAGCGTCAGGTGCGGGCGATACTCGCGGTCGGCCGCTTCCACCCCCAACGGCAGCAGCGCCTGCTGCAAGCTGTACACCAGTTGCAACAGGGCCGGTGGGGTCTGTTGCGCCTCCAGCACCAGGGCGCTGGCCCGCTGCCACACCTGCAAGCGGTCCAGTATCAGTCGTGGTGCCGTGGCCGGTAGTGCCAGCTGGTCGACCGCCGCGCAAATCGCAGGCACATGGGCGGTATCCACATCGCCGAGAAACAGCAGTGTCACATGGAAGTTGGCGGCCGGCACTGGCTTGCCGCTGCGCAGGCCAAGGCCACGTCGCCACTGGGCCAGCGCACGGCGCTGGGCATCGCTCACCGGCAAGGCGAAGAACAGGCGCTTGAATGGTTTTTCGATTCGTCCGCTGACCGGTGTCATCGTGCCGCTCCTCGAGATGGCAAAGCACGTACTGATGCGTTGGGAAACCCGCAGGTCTGTCAGTTTCGCGGGCAAGGCCCCAAACCATACGCTGAGGCCTCAATTCAATCACATGGATACGGTCATGAAACAGCACCAGCAAACACGGAATACCCAGCCTGCCATGCAAGCGCAACTGAAGTGGGGCAACCAGCGTGAGCGCGAGTTCACGACTGATGTCATAGATACAGATGTCAGTAATGGCAACCGCTCATTTTTCGCCATTCAGTACACGGAGGGATCAGATACCGCTTATAGCTATATATTCGTGAATATCCCGGAACGTTACCTGGTGGCGGGCGCATCCCTCAAGATCGGTGCAGGCGAGAAAGCCGAGATCAACGCCTATTTCGGTTCGACTTCGATTGGTCGCTCAGGTTGGGCGACCGGGGGCTCAATCGATATTACCGAGATGGATGAGACTTCCAAGGCATTTGCCGCAACGTTCCACTACACCATTGAACACACCATGGGCATGGTCGAGATCGTGGATGGCTCGTTGTCCTTGTCACTGGCCGACGATGCAAGGACCAACGGCACCGGCCGGGTCACCGCCCACCTCGACCCCGCTATTTTCCCTTCGATGGGTAACCTTGACGCTCGAACCATCGAAACCAAGGTACTTCAGGACGGGCGCATCCAACTCATTGCCAGACAGCAAGTGGACAACGCTATCCAAGGCATCATGATGCTGTTCAGTGAACAATATGCACGCCTGTTCTTCTCGATTGGCGGTATGCACTATCCCCTGAGCGGGGGCCGCCTGAAGCATGAGTGGAACGGGGATAAAAAGACCCTGACCGCCGATTTTACTGACTATGTAATCGGCTACCAAGGCAAGGACCATCGCATCACGGATGGCCGCATCGAGGTCACTCTGGCCTGATGCATCGCCATGCAGACCTTGGTACAGCGGTGACGCTTGTACCAAGGTCTGCCATCGCTGCGTAACATTCTCCTACAAAGCATCGGCTCGATTGTTTATGCTGGCGGGCTTAGCCATCACGCATGGCCATTACTTGACGTATCCGCCCATGAAAATCGCCTTAGTCCTCATCTTCGTCCTCTCGATCGCCTATGTTCACCTGCGCGGTCGCGTTCGCCACAAGCTGACCCGTCAGTTGGGCGACCACTCCAGCTTCCTGGCCCCGGTCAACAGCTTCCTGTACCTGTTTTCCAAGCACCCGGCCAAGCCATACCTGCCGGTAGAGGCCTTCCCCGAACTGCAGACGCTGCAGGACCACTGGCAGGAGATCCGCGAGGAAGCCCAACAGCTGCTGCATGTGGGCGAAATCAAGAAGTCCGACAATTACGATGATGTCGGTTTCAACTCATTCTTCAAGACCGGCTGGAAGCGCTTCTACCTGAAGTGGTACGGCGAAAGCCACCCGTCGGCGATGACCCTGTGCCCACGCACCACCGAGTTGCTCAAAGGCATCGGCACGGTCAAGGCCGCCATGTTCGCCACCCTGCCGCCGGGCGCCAAGCTGGTGCGCCACCGTGACCCGTATGCCGGTTCGTACCGCTACCACCTGGGCCTGGACACGCCGAACGACGACGGTTGCTACATCGACGTGGACGGTGAGAAGTATTCCTGGCGCGATGGCGAAGGCGTGGTCTTCGACGAGACCTACATCCACTACGCGGCCAATACCACCGAGCACAACCGCATCATCCTGTTCTGCGACGTTGAACGCCCGCTCAAGTACCGCTGGGCGACCGCGTTCAACCGCTGGTTCAGCCGCAACGTCATGGCCGCTGCCGCCGCACCCAATGATGCCGGCGACAAGACCGGTGGCATCAACCGTCTGTTCACCCGCATCTACAAGATCCGCGAACGTGGCAAGGCGATGAAGAAGCGCAACCGCACGCGTTACTACCTGGAGAAGTGGGCGTTCGTCGCGGCGTTGGTGCTGGTGTTCATCTACATCTGATCGGTGTGGTTGCGCGCAGCCAAAAGGCCTGCGCGCAACCAACCAAAGTACAAGCCTCACACTTTCCACTCTTCGACTAGCCTGAAAGCTCCACTCGCAACCTCCCCAAGGTGAAGACGATGAGCATGATGGACTGGGACGCCTACCGTAAGCAGTTGATGGCCGGCATCGGCGATCTCAAGCAACTTTCCCCTGACACCGTGGCCGGCTACATGACCGCCAGCGGCGCAGGGGCCAAGACCAACCACCTGGACGCCAAGACCCGCGAGCTGATCTCCCTCGCCGTGGCCGTGACCACACGCTGCGATGGCTGCATCGCGGTGCATTCGCAGCAGGCCGTCAAGCACGGCGCCAGCCGCGAGGAAATCGCCGAGGCCCTTGGCGTGGCCGTGGCGATGAACGCCGGTGCCGCGCTGGTCTACTCGGCACGTGCCATGGATGCGGTGGGCAAGGCCAACGGCTGAGCGCAATTGGCGTCGCCGCCCTTGCGCGACGGCGCCGCGCCACCCAGACTGGGCGGCCCAGCCCTTGCAGGAACCCGCATGATCCACATCCGCCCCATGACACCGGAAGACTTCGAACGCTTCTGGCCCACCTTCCAGGCCGTCGTACAGGCCCGTGAAACCTACGCATTCGACCCGGCCCTTAGCTTCGATCAGGCCCGCCAGCTGTGGCTGGAACTGCCCGTGCGCACATTCGTGGCCGAGGAAGACGGCGAGCTGCTGGGTTCGTATTACCTCAAGGCCAATGCCGCCGGGCCTGGTGGGCACGTGGGCAATTGCGGCTACATGGTCTGTGAAACAGCACGCGGCCGCGGCGTTGCGCGGTTGATGTGCGAGCACTCACAGAAACAGGCACGCCAGGAGGGCTTTCTGGCCCTGCAGTTCAACTCGGTGGTGGCCACCAACGAGGTAGCGGTGGCGCTGTGGCACAAGCTGGGCTTCGAAACCGTTGGACACCTGCCCAAGGCCTACCGCCATGCCCGCCTGGGGCTGGTGGACTGCCTGGTGATGTACAAGTGGCTGGCGGACGAGCCGGTAGTGGAAAAGCCGCCACTGCTGATCGGGCGCAAGAACATCGAGGCGCGGGTGTCGCGGCGGCGCGGGCGCTGACTTCTTCAGGCCGCCCTGCTCGACGAAGGTCTATGGTAAAGTCGCGCCCTTTTTGAACATGCTGGGATATCGCTGCACATGACCCCCGTCCTCCGCTTCCTCAACCGCACCAGCCTGGTGACGCAGATCGTCATCGGCCTGATCGCCGGCATCGCCCTGGCCCTGCTCGCGCCCGCCATCGCCCGCGACATGGCGTTCCTCGGGAAGGTGTTCGTCAGCGCCCTCAAGGCGGTGGCACCCGTGCTGGTGTTCATCCTGGTCATGGCCTCGATCGCCAACCACCGCCACGGCCAGGAAACCCACATCCGCCCGATCCTCTGGCTGTACCTGCTGGGTACCTTCGGCGCCGCGGTAGTCGCGGTGGTCGCCAGCATGCTGTTCCCGTCGAACCTGGTGCTGAGCACCGGCGACGCTACGCTGAGCGCGCCGGGCGGCATCACCGAGGTGCTGCAGAACCTGCTGCTGAGCGCGGTGGACAACCCGATCAACGCCCTGCTCAACGCCAACTTCATCGGTGTGCTGACCTGGGCCATCGGCCTGGGCGTGGCCCTGCGCCATGCCGGCGAAACCACCCGCACCGTGGTCGAGGACCTGTCCAATGGCGTGACCCTGATCGTGCGCGTGGTCATCCGCTTCGCCCCGCTGGGCATCTTCGGCCTGGTCAGCGCCACGCTGGCCCAGTCGGGCCTGGACGCCCTGCTCGGCTACCTGCACCTGCTGGCGGTGCTGATCGGCTGCATGCTGTTCGTGGCGCTGGTGATGAACCCGCTGATCGTGTATTGGAAAATCCGCCGCAACCCCTACCCGCTGACCCTGCTGTGCCTGCGCGAAAGCGGTATCACCGCGTTCTTCACCCGCAGCTCGGCGGCCAACATCCCGGTCAACCTGGCCCTGTCGGAGCGCCTTGGCCTGCATGAAGACACCTATTCGGTATCGATCCCGCTGGGTGCGACCATCAACATGGCCGGTGCCGCCATCACCATTACCGTGCTGACGCTGGCGGCTGTACATACCCTGGGTATTCCGGTGGACCTGCCGACCGCCGTGCTGCTCAGCGTGGTGGCGGCGGTCTGTGCCTGCGGCGCCTCGGGTGTGGCCGGTGGCTCGCTGCTGCTGATTCCGCTGGCGTGCAGCCTGTTTGGCATCCCTAGCGAAATTGCCATGCAGGTGGTGGCGGTTGGCTTCATCATCGGCGTGCTGCAGGATTCGGCCGAGACGGCGCTGAATTCTTCGACCGATGTGCTGTTTACCGCGGCGGCGTGCCAGGCTGAAGAGCGTAAAGCCTGAGTTTGCCGGGGCCGCTTTGCGGCCCTTTCGCAGGCAAGCCAGCTCCCACAGGGATAGTGCCGGCCTTACGGCTTGTGCTGTACCTGTGGGAGCTGGCTTGCCGGCGATGATCCCAGTGATTGCTTAAGCCTGGCGCTTTACCTAGGCTAGTGGCCTTTCCCCAGCAATGAGACAGGGCCATGTCAGAACACGAAACCGTCGGCGAAGGCCGCTTCAACAGCATCGAGATCCGTATTCTCGGCTCGCTGATCGAGAAGCAGGCCACCAGCCCGGAAAGCTACCCGCTGACCCTCAACGCCCTGGTCCTGGCCTGCAACCAGAAGACCAGTCGCGAGCCGGTGATGAACCTCACCCAAGGCCAGGTCGGCCAGGCCCTGCGCGCCCTCGAAGGGCAAGACATGACCCGCCTGCAGATGGGCAGCCGCGCCGACCGCTGGGAACAACGGGTGGACAAGGCGCTGGAGCTGGTGCCGGCGCAACTGGTGCTGATGGGCCTGATGTTCCTGCGCGGGCCGCAAACCCTCAACGAACTGCTGACCCGCAGCAACCGCCTGCACGACTTCGACGACACCGAGCAGATCCAGCACCAGCTGGAGCGCCTGATCTCGCGCGGCCTGGCCTTGCACCTGCCACGCCAGGCCGGCCAGCGCGAAGACCGTTACACCCATGCCTTGGGCGACCCGGCGGAAATCGAGGCGATCCTTGCTGCACGGCAGCAGGAAGGCGGGGCACGCAGCAGCGGTGGCAATGTGTCGGAAGAGCGCATCGAAGCCCTCGAAGCGCGCATCGCGGCGCTGGAGGCACGCCTGGCCGAACTGGAAGGCTGAGCCGTCACGGCTCGGGGTCGGGGAAGTTGCGGCAGCTCTTGCGCTCGGCCAGCTCCCGGTCACTGGGGCGCTGGTCGACGAACACGGTGCGGCCGTCGGCGTAGATTTCCAGGTAGCCCCAGTGCAGGTCCTGCTCTTGCTGCCCGGGTTTTGGGGGGACTAGCCACCAGGGTTCGCGGCTGATCAGGGTCATGGGAGTGATTCCTGAGGGTGTCTGCAGTAATCATAGACATCCTCAGATTCAGCTTTGTCAGTTCTGACGCATTCGCGGGCATGCCCGCTCCTACAGGGCTCATCACAAATCTCAAGACCTGTGCAGTACCTGTGGGAGCGGGCATGCCCGCGAAAGGGCAAGTACAGGCTTACGCCGGTGCCGAAGTGCGGATCAGGTGGTCAAAGGCCGCCAGCGATGCCTTGGCCCCCTCACCCACCGCAATCACGATCTGCTTGTACGGCACAGTCGTCACGTCACCCGCCGCAAACACACCCGGGATGCTGGTCTGACCCTTGGCATCGACGATGATCTCGCCACGCGGCGACAGCTCGACGGTGCCTTTCAGCCAGTCGGTGTTCGGCAGCAGGCCGATCTGCACGAAGATGCCTTCCAGCGCCACTTCATGCTGCTGGTCGGTGGTGCGGTCCTTGTAGCGCAGGCCGGTCACCTTTTCGCCATTGCCCAGCACTTCGGTGGTCAGCGCACTGGTGATCACCTTCACGTTCGGCAGGCTGTGCAACTTGCGCTGCAGTACCGCATCGGCACGCAGCTGGCTGTCGAACTCGATCAACGTTACCTGGGCGACGATACCCGCCAGGTCGATGGCCGCTTCCACGCCCGAGTTGCCACCACCGATCACCGCCACGCGCTTGCCCTTGAACAGCGGGCCGTCGCAGTGCGGGCAGTAAGCCACGCCACGGGCGCGGTATTCCTGCTCGCCCGGCACGTTCATTTCACGCCAGCGGGCACCGGTTGCCAGGATCACGGTCTTGGCCTTGAGCGAGGCGCCGCCAGCCAGGCGTACTTCGTGCAGGCCGCCATCGGTGGCCGGGATCAGCGCTTCTCCGCGCTGCAGGTTCATGATGTCCACATCGTACTGCTTGACGTGCTCTTCCAGCGCCGTGGCCAGCTTCGGCCCTTCGGTTTCCTGTACCGAGATGAAGTTCTCGATGGCCAGGGTATCGAGCACCTGGCCGCCGAAACGCTCGGCCGCGATACCGGTGCGGATGCCTTTACGCGCGGCATAGATGGCTGCCGAAGCGCCGGCTGGGCCACCACCGACCACCAGCACGTCGAAGGCGTCCTTGGCGTTGATCTTCTCGGCCTGGCGACCGGCTGCGTTGGTGTCGATCTTGCCGAGGATTTCTTCCAGGCCCATGCGGCCCTGGCCGAACACTTCGCCGTTCAGGTAGATGCTCGGCACCGCCATGATCTTGCGCGATTCCACTTCCGCCTGGAACAGCGCGCCATCGATGGCCACGTGGCGCACGTTGGGGTTGAGCACCGCCATCAGGTTCAGCGCCTGGACCACGTCCGGGCAGTTCTGGCACGACAGCGAGAAGTAGGTTTCGAAGGTGAACTCGCCTTCCAGCGCCTGAATCTGCTCGATCACTTCGGCACTGGCCTTGGACGGGTGGCCACCGACTTGCAGCAGTGCCAGCACCAGCGAGGTGAATTCGTGGCCCATGGGGATGCCGGCGAAGCGCAGGCTTATGTCGGCCCCCGGGCGGTTCAGCGAGAACGATGGACGACGGGCATCGCTGCCGTCCGCGCTGAAGGTAATAAGGTTCGACAGGCTGGCAATTTCCACCAGCAGGTCGTGCAATTCGCGGGATTTCGCGCCGTCGTCGAGGGAGGCAACGATCTCGATCGGCTGGGTGACCCGCTCCAGGTAGGTTTTCAGTTGCGATTTAAGCGTGGCGTCCAACATACGGGCGATTCCTTTTTCAAAACTCGGATACAAAAACGCCCAGGCGAGGTCGCCCGGGCGCTTTTACGGGGCGGTAGGTACTTCAGCTTTGGCGGCTGGCTACCGCCCGCGACATGCGCATCGGCTTAGATCTTGCCGACCAGGTCCAGCGACGGCGCCAGGGTGGCTTCGCCTTCTTTCCACTTGGCCGGGCAAACTTCGCCTGGGTGAGCGGCAACGTACTGGGCAGCCTTCACCTTGCGCAGCAGTTCGGCAGCATCGCGGCCTACACCACCGTCGTTCAGTTCGACGATTTTGATCTGGCCTTCCGGGTTGATCACGAAGGTACCGCGATCGGCCAGGCCGGCTTCTTCGATCAGCACGTCGAAGTTGCGCGAGATGACGTGGGTCGGGTCACCGATCAGCGGGTACTGGATCTTGCCGATGGTGTCCGAAGTGTCGTGCCAGGCTTTGTGGGTGAAGTGGGTGTCGGTGGACACGCCGTAGATTTCCACGCCCAGCTTCTGGAACTCGGCGTAGTTGTCAGCAAGGTCACCCAGCTCGGTCGGGCAGACGAAGGTGAAGTCGGCCGGGTAGAAGAACACGACAGACCACTTGCCTTTCAGGTCGGCTTCGCTGACCTGGACGAACTCGCCCTTGTGGTAGGCGGTGGCGTTGAACGGTTTGACCTGGCTGTTGATGATTGGCATGAGAGACGCTCCTTCATGGGGTTGGAATCAGTTGATGGAGAGAATCCTAACCGCTGGTCCCGATAAAGGCTCATTGGCAAAGCTCATGCTTGTGATTGGTTTTGGCTATAACCGAGGATAATTAATAGAAGGGAATGGGCTGAGCAAAGGATTGCGGGGCATTCAAGGGCCCCATCGCCGGCAAGCCAGCTCCCACAGGTACTGCGCAGGTCTCTGCACTTGTGCAATCCCTGTGGGAGCTGGCTTGCCGGCGATGAGGCCAGTGGCATCAGCGAGTGACCGTGCGCATGGTCACGAACTCTTCGGCAGCGGTCGGGTGCACGCCAATGGTTTCGTCGAACTGCTGCTTGGTCGCACCGGCCTTCAGGGCAACGCCCAGGCCCTGGATGATCTCGCCGGCGTCGGGGCCAACCATGTGGCAGCCCAGCACCTTGTCAGTCTCGGCATCGACCACCAGCTTCATCAGGGTTTTTTCCTGGATGTCGGTCAGGGTCAGTTTCATCGCACGGAAGCGGCTCTCGAATACCTGCACCTTGTGCCCGGCCTCCAGCGCCTGCTCCTCGGTCAGGCCCACGGTGCCGATGGGCGGCTGGCTGAATACTGCGGTGGGGATGTTCTGGTAGTCCACAGGGCGGTATTGCTCGGGCTTGAACAGGCGCCGGGCCACAGCCATGCCCTCGGCCAGAGCCACCGGAGTCAATTGCACGCGGCCAATCACGTCGCCAATGGCCAGGATCGACGGCGCGGTGGTCTGGTACTGCTGGTCAACCCGAATGTAACCGCGTGCATCCAGTTCGACACCGGTGTTTTCCAGGCCCAGGTTGTCCAGCATCGGGCGCCGGCCGGTGGCATAGAACACGCAATCGGTGACCAGCTCGCGACCATCCTTGAGGGTGGCCTTGAGGCTGCCGTCCTCGAGCTTGTCGATGCGCTGGATGTCGGCGTTGAACTGCAGGTCGAGGCCGCGCTTTTCCAGTTCTTCCTTCAGGTGCGTGCGCACCGAACCGTCGAAACCACGCAGGAACAGGTCGCCACGGTACAGCAGCGTGGTAGCCGCCCCCAGGCCCTGGAAGATGCCGGCGAACTCGACGGCGATGTAGCCACCGCCCACCACCAGCACCCGGCGTGGCAGGTCCTTGAGGTAGAAGGCTTCGTTGGAGGTGATGGCCAGTTCCTTGCCCGGAATGTCCGGCACCTGTGGCCAGCCACCGGTGGCGATGAGGATGTGCTCGGCGGTGTAGCGCTGGCCATCCACTTCCACTTCATTGGCACCGGTCAGGTGCGCATGCCCCTGCAGCAGGGTGACCCCGCTGTTGACCAGCAGGTTGCGGTAGATACCGTTGAGGCGCTCGATTTCCCGGTTCTTGTTGGCAATCAGGGTGCCCCAGTCGAAATGCCCTTCTTCCAGGGTCCAGCCGAAGCCTGCGGCCTGCTCCAGTTCGTCGGCGACGTGTGCGCCGTACACCAGCAGTTTTTTCGGCACGCAACCCACGTTGACGCAGGTACCGCCCAGGTAGCGGCTCTCGGCCACTGCCACCTTTGCGCCGAAGCCGGCGGCAAACCGCGCCGCGCGCACACCGCCGGACCCGGCACCAATCACGAACAGATCAAAATCGTAGGCCATGTATTCACTCCCCTAGGCAGGCGCCCAGCATAACGCACTGGGGCCGCTTTGCGACCCTTCGCAGGCCCGCCCGCTCCCACAGTACCGGCGCAACCTTGAAGGCCTGCACAGTACCTGTAGGAGCGGGCGTGCCCGCGAAGGGCTGCAAAGCAGCCCCAGTTATCAGCTTTGATACAAGTAGCGGCTTATCAGTAAGCCTTGCCAGTCTTGTAGTAGTTCTCGAAGCAGAAGTTGGTCGCGTCGATGTAGCCCTCGGCGCCACCGCAGTCGAAACGCTTGCCTTTGAACTTGTAGGCGATCACGCAGCCGTTCTGCGCCTGTTGCATCAGGGCGTCGGTGATCTGGATCTCGCCGCCTTTGCCCGGCTCGGTGTTGGCGATGATGTCGAAGATGTCCGGGGTCAGGATGTAGCGACCGATGATCGCCAGGTTCGACGGGGCATCTTCCGGCTTTGGCTTCTCGACCATGTTGGTGACGCGGAAAATGTCGTCACGGATCATGTCGCCGGCGATCACGCCGTACTTGTTGGTTTCCTGCGGATCGACTTCCTGGATGGCGACGATCGAGCAACGGAACTGGTTGTACAGCTTGACCATCTGGGTCAGTACGCCGTCACCTTCCGGGTTCACGCACAGGTCGTCCGCCAGCACCACGGCGAACGGCTCGTCGCCGATCAGCGGGCGGCCAGTCAGGATGGCGTGGCCCAGGCCTTTCATTTCGGTCTGGCGGGTGTAGGAGAACGAGCACTCGTCGAGCAGACGACGGATACCAACCAGGTATTTTTCCTTGTCGGTGCCCTTGATCTGGTTTTCCAGCTCGTAGCTGATGTCGAAGTGGTCTTCCAAAGCACGCTTGCCGCGCCCGGTGACGATGGAGATCTCGTTCAGACCGGCATCCAGTGCCTCTTCAACGCCATACTGGATCAGTGGCTTGTTGACCACCGGCAGCATTTCCTTGGGCATGGCTTTGGTAGCGGGCAGGAAGCGGGTGCCGTAACCGGCTGCCGGGAACAAGCATTTTTTGATCATATACGTCCTTACAAAAGGCTAGGCCTGTGGAATTCGGCGCAGTCTAATCAGGCGGCAGTCACCTTACAATGCCCTACCTGTGGCCGATCGATGGGAAGATAGAGATAACCCAGTGTAGATAGTTCCGAGGGATCGTAAATATTGCTGTCATCCATGACCGTTGGATGACAGGAAATCAGGGTTGCCTGTACTGGCCCTATCGCCGGCAAGCCAGCTCCCACAAGGACTGCACAGTTTTCAAAAGCTACGCAGAGACCTGTGGGAGCTGGCTTGCCGGCGATAGGGCCCTGGCAGGCAATCAGCTACCCGTGCCCTGCCCGATCAACACCCCATCGACCTTCTGCCCATACAGGTTCACCCCGTCATTGGCATGGAACTTCACCCGCGTCTTCTCGATGGAGCCTTCCACCAGCCGCGGGTCCTGCGGCCGTTCATGGCGGTTGACCCAGGCCGCCACATCCCAGGCCTGCTGGTCACTCAGGCTGCCCGGCTTGCCCAGCGGCATGTTGTACTTGATGAACGACGCCGCGGTGTTGATGCGGTGCATGCCGGCGCCCCAGTTGTAGGAGTCCTTGCCCCACAGCGGCGGCATCACATACTCGCCCGCCACCTTCTGCCCCTCGCCGTTGTCGCCGTGGCAGATCGCACACTGCTCGCGATAAACCTGCTGGCCGCGCTTGAAGTCGTACCCGCCCTTGGGTTGCGGCACCTCCGGGTAACCTCGCCCGGCAATCTCCACGCCAGTCGGCGCCTTGGTCGACAGCCAGTACGAATACACCGACAGCGCCGTCATCTGCGGGCTGTCTGCCGCAGGCGGCTTGCCGTTCATGCTGAACTGGAAGCAGCCCTGGATACGCTCGGCGTAGGTGTTGACCTTGTCGTTTTTCTTGCGGTACGCGGGGTACATCGGGTACGCCCCCCACATCGGCGCGGAATGCGCCAGCCGCCCCTGGTCAAGGTGGCAGTTGCTGCAGTTCATGCCATTGCCCACGGCCTCAGGCATCAACCTGCGGGTGTCGACGAACAAGGCATGCCCCTCGCGCACCATCTTGCCAAAGGCATTGTCAGGCAACTCGCTTTCCGCTGGCGGCACGAACTGCGGCGCGGCCTGCACACCCGGCACTTTCAACTGCGACTGGTCTTCCATGGCGATCTGGGCGGCCTGGGCGCTGCCCATGGCCAGCAGCAGCAGGGCTGGAATCATCGGTTTCATGGCTTGACCTCCTGGCTGGCGGGGCGGGCGAAGAACTCGGCAACGGCCTTGATCTCGTCATCGGTCATGGCCTTGGCCACACCGACCATCAGCTGGTTGGGGTCATTGCTGCGGGTGCCGTCCCGCCAGGCATTGAGCTGCGCCACCAGGTAACTGGCGGGCTGGCCGGCCAAGGGCGGAAAGTGTTCGCCAACCCCGCCACCGCCCGGGCCATGGCATTGCACGCAACCAGGAATCTGCCGGCTCCAGTCACCGTACAGGGCCATGCGGGTGGTGGGGTCATCGGCAATCTGCTGGCGACGCAGGTCGCCTGCAGGGTCTGCCGGCAGGCTGGCCAGATAGGTGCTGACCGCCTCGATCTCATCCTCGCTCAGGGCATTGGCAAGCGGCTCCATCACCGGCTGCTTGCGGCTGCCGTTGCGCCAATCATGCAATTGCTTGCTGAGGTAAGCGGCCGGCAGCCCGGCCAGGCGTGGGAAGCCGGCAGCGGCAATGCCCTTGCCGTCCGGGCCATGGCAACCCAGGCAAGCCATGGCGGCGGGGTTGGCCCCGCCCTGGGTGAAGACTTTCTGGCCATCGGCGGCATGCGCCGCGGGCCAGGCCAGGATCAGCAGGCTGCCGATCACGACGCGACTCAGCGGTGTCATCACGAATCTCCTTTTCTATTGTTATATGCTTAGGCCTAAAACATATAAGCAAAAGGACCGTGATCAGTTGCCCTGGATCAACTACCGGAGATGCATTGGGTGGCTGCGGTGCGCACGTCGCCCAGGCGCAGCGGGAAGTTGTTCAGCCGTTCGTGCAGCTTGATGCTGCTGCCGCTGCCACGCTTGTCGATATCCACCAGCGCCGCCGGGCCCACGCCCGAGCTGATCTTCTGCGGCACGATCAGCCGCAGGCCATCGCCGCGCTGCTCTTCCACCAGCGGGTCGCGGGTATCGGCCAGCTTCTGCTTGACGCAATCGGCATACGCGCGTGGGGACTTGCCCGAGATTACATCAAGCGTTTCGCGCGACTGTTCCAGTTCCGTAACACTCACACAGCCACCCAGCGTCACCGCCACCGCCGCCACCATCCACTTCATTTGCAGCACCTCTGCCTTCAAGAATCCGCTTCGACCACAGCCAGGCCGTTTTGCTCCCTGCTTTGGCAGATTTATCTACGCCTGGCGGAACAGCGCGGCAGTGTAACCCGACATCGTGGTATCTTTCGCCTTTGCAGAACCAATCCTTGCGGAGCATCACATGAAATTCGTACACCAGCGCGAGCACCTGAACGAGGACGACATCGTCGTCATCGAGTGCTCCCAGCGCTGCAACATCCGCCTGATGAACGACGCCAACTTCCGCAGCTTCAAGAACGGCGGCCGTCACACCTACCACGGTGGCCATTTCGACAAGTTCCCGGCGAAGATCACCGTGCCCAGCACCGGTTTCTGGAACATCACCATCGATACCGTGACAACCCGCCCGATCTCGGTCACCCGCAAGCCAACCTTGACCCACAAGATCAAGATCGTCCGTCGTTCATCGTCGAAACTCAGATAAGGCCACCATGACCCAGACCACCAAGTACGTCATCAAGTACAAGCTCGACGGCCAGCGCCGCTGGGACTTCGCACTGATGCCCGACGCCTCCCTCGAACAAGCCCTGGAAGCCCTGCGCAAGATTCACGGCGAAGACGCCGAGAAGATCAGCGACATCCAGGTCAGCAAAGCCTTGTAAGCCCCCGCCGCACCGCTCGCCCGCGCAAGGAGAACCGCATGAGCCACTGGCCCGACCGCCGCATCCTCGACCTGCTGGGCATCGAGTTGCCCATTCTGCAGGCCCCCATGGCCGGTGCGACGGGCTCGGGCATGGCCATTGCCGTGGGCCTGGCGGGCGGTTTGGGCGCCCTGCCCTGCGCCATGCTCACGGGCGACCAGGTGCGCGCCGAGATCGCCGCCTTCCGCGCCGGCTGCCCGGGCCGCCCGTTGAACCTGAACTTCTTCTGCCACCAGCCGCCAGCGCCCGATGCCGAGCGCGATGCACGCTGGAAGCAGGCGCTCGAGCCCTATTACAGCGAAGTGGGCGCAGACTTCGCGGCGCCCACACCGGTGTCCAACCGCGCGCCTTTCGACGAACAGAGCTGCCAGCTGGTCGAGCAACTGCGCCCGGAGGTGGTGAGTTTCCACTTCGGCCTGCCCCAGCCCGACCTGCTGCAACGGGTAAAGGCCAGCGGTGCCAAGGTGCTGTCCAGCGCCACCACCGTAGAGGAAGCCGTGTGGCTGGAGCACCACGGCTGTGATGCGATCATTGCCATGGGCTATGAAGCAGGCGGCCATCGCGGCATGTTCCTCAGCGACGATATCACCAGCCAGATCGGCACCTTCGCCCTGGTGCCACAGGTGGCCGATGCGGTCAGCGTGCCGGTGATTGCCGCCGGCGGCATTGCTGACCACCGCGGCCTGTTGGCGGCACTGGCCTTGGGTGCTTCGGCAGTGCAGATCGGAACAGCGTACCTGTTCTGCCCCGAAGCCAAGGTCTCGCCGGCGCATCGCCAGGCCCTGGACAGCGCGCCCGCCAGCGACACGGCGCTGACCAACCTGTTCACCGGCCGACCGGCGCGCGGCATCAACAACCGCATCATGCGCGAGCTGGGGCCGATGAGCGACCTTGCGCCGCGCTTCCCACTGGCCGGCGGAGCGCTGATGCCTTTGCGGGCGATTACGGATCCGCAGGGCAATAGCGATTTCAGCAACCTGTGGTCGGGGCAGGCGTTGCGGCTGGGCAGGCATACGCCGGCGGGCGAGCTGACCCGGGAGATTGCCGAAAAGGCGCTGGCCGTGGTCGGCCGCCAGGCGTCTGCATAAGCAGGTCTGATCTCTTCGCGGGTGAACCCGCTCCCACAATTCGAATATTGGGGCGACCCTGTGGGAGCGGGTTTACCCGCGAAAGGGCCTGGCCTGCTTACGCATGACCTTGCCCCCTTCCCGGCCCATGGCCTATCGCTATATAGTTCAGGCTATAACGATAACCCCCAAGGAACTGTCTTCATGCGTATCCGCCCGTTCCACCTGGCTGCCACCGCCCTGGCCAGCCTGCTCGCCTTCAACACTGCCTGGGCCGATGAAGTCCAGGTCGCGGTCGCAGCGAACTTCACAGCCCCCATCCAGGCCATTGCCAAAGACTTCGAAAAAGACACCGGCCACAAGCTGGTCGCCGCCTATGGCGCCACCGGCCAGTTCTACACACAAATCAAGAACGGGGCGCCGTTCGAGGTATTCCTGGCTGCCGACGACAGCACCCCGGCCAAGCTCGAGCAGGAAAAGGCCATTGTCCCGGGCTCGCGCTTCACCTACGCCATCGGCACCCTGGCCCTGTGGTCGGCCACGCCCGGCTATGTCGACGCCAACGGCGAAGTGCTGAAGAAGAACCAGTTCAAGCACCTGTCCATCGCCAACCCGAAAACCGCTCCCTACGGCCTGGCCGCCACCCAGGTGCTGGGCAAGCTGAAGCTGACCGAAGCCACCAAGCCCAAGCTGGTCGAAGGTCAGAACATCACCCAGGCGTTCCAGTTCGTCTCCACCGGCAACGCCGAGCTGGGCTTTGTTGCCCTGTCGCAAATCTACAAGGACGGCAAGGTCGAAAGCGGTTCGGCCTGGATCGTGCCCTCCTCCCTGCACGAGCCCATCCGCCAGGACGCGGTAATCCTCGAAAAAGGCAAGGACAACCCCGCCGCCAAGGCCTTGGTCGATTACCTGAAAGGCCCGAAAGCCGCGGCTGTGATCAAATCCTACGGTTATGAAATCTGATGCCACTGGACGCCAGTGACCTGGGTGCCATCTGGCTGACCGTGAAACTGGCCAGCCTGACCACCCTGATCCTGCTGATCGTCGGCACGCCCATCGCCTGGTGGCTGGCGCGCACGCGCTCGTGGCTGCGCGGGCCGGTGGGCGCGGTAGTGGCCTTGCCGCTGGTGCTGCCACCCACGGTGATCGGCTTCTACCTGCTGATTGCCCTCGGCCCGCATGGCTGGCTGGGCCAGGCGAGCCAGGCGCTGGGCCTGGGCAGCGTGGTGTTCAGCTTCACCGGCCTGGTGATCGGCTCGGTGATCTACTCCATGCCGTTCGTGGTCCAGCCGCTGCAGAATGCCTTCGGCTCCATTGGCCAGCGCCCGCTGGAAGTGGCCGCCACACTGCGCGCCAGCCCCTGGGACACCTTCGTCCACGTGGTGCTGCCGTTGGCCCGCCCGGGCTTCATCACCGCCAGCATCCTCGGTTTCGCCCACACCGTGGGCGAGTTCGGCGTGGTGTTGATGATTGGCGGCAACATCCCCGACAAGACACGCGTGGTCTCGGTGCAGATTTTCGACCATGTCGAGGCCATGGCCTATTCGCAAGCACACTGGCTGGCAGGTGCCATGCTGGTGTTCTCGTTCCTGGTGCTGCTCCTGCTGTACGCTGGGCGCCGCGGCAAGGCTGGCTGGAGCTGATATGAGCGCATCGATTGTGGCGCGCCTGAAACTGGCGCGCGACGACTTCACCCTGGACGTCGACCTGCACCTGCCCGGGCGCGGCATCAGCGCGCTGTTCGGCCACTCCGGCTCTGGCAAGACCAGCTGCCTGCGTTGCCTGGCCGGGCTGGAACGGGCCGCCAGCGCCTACATCGAGGTCAACGGCGAAGTCTGGGAAGACAGCGCCCGTGGCTACTTCCAGGCACCACACCTGCGCCCGGTGGGCTACGTGTTCCAGGAGGCCAGCCTGTTCCCGCACCTGTCGGTACGCGGCAACCTGGAGTTCGGCTGGCGCCGGGTGGCCGCTGCCGAGCGCAAGGTCAGCCTCGACCAGGCCTGCCAGCTGCTGGGTATCGGCCACTTGCTGGCACGCCGGCCGGCAACCTTGTCCGGTGGCGAGGCGCAGCGGGTGGGCATTGCCCGCGCCCTGCTCAGCAGCCCGCGCCTGCTGTTGATGGACGAGCCGCTGGCTGCCCTCGACGGGCCGCGCAAGCGCGAAATCCTGCCCTATCTGGAGCGCCTGCACGACGAACTGGACATCCCGCTGGTGTATGTCAGCCATGCCCAGGAGGAAGTGGCGCGGCTGGCCGACCACCTGGTGTTGCTGGAGCAAGGCCAGGCAGTGGCCAGCGGCCCGATCGGCGAAACCCTGGCCCGTCTCGACCTGTCGCTGGCCGAGGGCGAGGATGCCGGTGTGGTATTCGAGGGCCTGGTGGTCGGGCACGACCCGCACTACGACCTGCTCGACCTGCGCCTGCCCGGCAACGATGGGCCGCTGTTGCGTATCGCCCACCCGGCCCAGGCGATGGGCAGCACCTTGCGGGTCAAGGTACAGGCTCGTGACGTCAGCCTGGCCCTGGCAGCCGACAGCACTTCGAGCATTCTCAACCGCCTGCCAGTGCGCGTGCGCGAAAGCCGCCCGGCCTCCAACCCGGCCCATGTGCTGGTCAGCCTGGATGCCGGCGGCAACGCCTTGCTCGCACGCATCACCCGCTTCTCGGCAGACCAGCTCGGCCTGCACCCGGGCCAGGTGCTGTTCGCCCAGATCAAGTCGGTGGCGTTGCTGGGCTGAGCATCGGCCCCATGGCTGGTGTCCATTGATCAGTGACCTGATCGAGGCCTGCCAGCCATGCTTGACTGCCCCCTGCCGCGCTCCCTGCACTACGTCGACGACAGCCAGCCGGGCCTGACCCGGCGGCGCTGGCGGGGGCGCTTCATCTACCTGGATGCCGACGGCCAGCGGGTGCGCGACAGCGATACCCTCGCCCGCATCGCTGCACTGGTAATCCCCCCGGCCTATACCGAGGTGTGGATCTGCGCCGACCCGCAAGGCCACCTGCAGGCGACAGGTCGCGATGCCCGTGGCCGCAAGCAATACCGCTACCATGCGCAGTGGCGCGAAGTACGCGACCAGCACAAGTATGGGCGCATGCTGGCGTTTGCCCAGGCCCTGCCGAAACTGCGTGCACAACTGCACGCCCACCTTGCCCGGCCAGGCCTGGACCGGGAAAAGGTAATGGCGCTGGTGGTCAGCCTGCTGGACCACACCCTGATCCGCATCGGCAACCAGCGCTACCTGCGTGAAAACCAGTCCTATGGCCTGACCACCCTGCGCAACCGCCATGTCGAGGTGAAGGGCAGCAGCATCCGCTTCCAGTTCCGCGGCAAGCGTGGCGTCGAGCATAACGTCAGCCTCAACGATCGGCGCCTGGCCAACCTGCTCAAGCGCTGCATGGAGCTGCCCGGGCAAGCGCTGTTCCAGTACCTGGACGACGACGGCCAGCGCCACAGTGTCGGCTCCAGCGAGGTCAACCAGTTTCTGCAGCAGCTGACCGGCGCCGACTTCACCGCCAAGGACTACCGCACCTGGGCCGGCAGCAGCCTGGCCCTGGACCTGCTCAGGCCCTTGGCCTGGGAACCCGAGAGCGAAGCCAAGCGCCAGGTCGCCGCCATCGTTCGCCAGGTAGCATCACGCCTGGGCAACACGCCGGCGGTGTGCAGGCGCTGCTACATCCACCCGGCTGTACTTGAACACTATGCCCTGGGGCGCCTGGCCAACTTGCCGAAGAACCGTGTACGCAAAGGCCTGGACCGTGAAGAAGTAGCCTTGCTGTTATTTCTTCAGGCACTCGAGGAACAGGATGACCATTAACCCGGTCTATTCAGACCATGATGCGAAGAAATTTCCCATTGGCCGCCAAGCCCCCTATTCTTGCCACCGAGCACCTTGGCCGACAAACCGCTGGCGGTTTGCTTCGGCACCTGCGACTGAAGACACGCAACAGAATTTGTCTGTCGGGGAATTACTATCCGCCGAAAGCGTCTTTAATGAGAAGGAAGAGGGACAAGCTCCCGCCGCCGTGGCAACTAGCCCGACGGACTTTTACATCACCAAGGAGAACTACATGCTGATACTCACCCGCAAGGTTGGCGAAAGCATCGTCATCAACGATGACATCAAAGTCACCATTCTGGGCGTCAAAGGGATGCAGGTGAGGATCGGTATCGATGCACCGAAAGACGTCCAGGTCCATCGCGAAGAGATCTTCAAGCGTATCCAGGCTGGCAGCCCAGCCCCGGAAAAGCACGACGACTCGCACTGAGCGACCTGCTTCAAGCCGCACGGACGCGCTTGATCGCCCCGCGCCTCAGGTGCCCAGCAGTTCGTGCACCTTGGCGATCATACAGTCCATGTCGAACGGTTTGTCGAACACCGCGGCGAACAGTTCCGGGCATCCCTGGTTGGCCTGCGCGCCACTCATGAGGATGACCGGCAACTCGCTCAAGGCCGGGTCTTCACGCATCGAGCGCACCAGCTCCTCACCGTTGAGCAGTGGCATCATGTAGTCGGTGATAACGAGCTGAACGCGCTTTTCCTTCAGTGCCTCCAGCGCCTTGCAGCCGTTGCTCGCCTTTTCCACCAGAAAACCTTCGTCCTCCAGGGCAAAACCGAGGATGTCGGCAATCAGGTACTCGTCATCGACGATCAGGATGGTATTCATCGCCCGCCCCGTCACCCGCTCCCCTGCGGCACCGGCGTTCCCGAGAGCACACCGCAGGCGCCTTCGAACGCCTTGCGCAGGGTAATGCCTTGCGGCCCGATCAGCAGCTCGTGCAAGGCAGGGTCATGGTGGCTGTCACGCACCTTGAGGATCGACAGCATGCGCCGCAACTGCGAATCCAGCTCGACGAAGCGCATCAGCATCAGGTTGTCGACGATACTCGACAGGTCCGGGGCCGGGGCGCTGATTTCCGCGCCGAAAATGTCGCGCATTTCCCAGGTGAGCATCACGCTGACATCGCGCGCGCGCAGCTCGCCGGCCAGGGCGCGGAAAAACGCATTGAGCCGCGCCGGGTCGATGGCCAGGCGGCTGAACGCCCCCAGGCTGTCGATCAGCACGCGCTTGCTGCCTTGCGCTTCGACTCGCTCGAGCAGGCGCGCACCGACCTGGTCCAGCAGGCCCTCGGTGGTCGGCTGCCAGCACAGCTGCAGGCTGCCGCCCTGCTCCATGGCTGCAAAATCGTAACCCAGCGACGCGGCCTTGATTCGCAGGCGCTCCGGCGTTTCGTAGAAGCCGAAATGCAGCCCCGGCGCCTGCGGGCTGCTGGCACCGAGAAAAGCCAGGCCCAATGACGTCTTGCCAATACCCGAGGGCCCGATCAGCAGGCTGACCGAGCCGGTGGCCAGGCCGCCACCGAGCATTTCATCCAAGGTCGCCACCCCGCTGCTGACGCGCTCCAAGGTGGCGCTGCCCGCCTGGCTGGGGTGGCTGAACAGCGACTCCAGGCGCGGGTATACATGCATGCCGGCTCCATCGATGAGGCATTCATGGCGCCCCGACAACGCCGCACTGCCCCGTGTCTTGCGCAGCTGGATATGGCGCACGGCGCGGCTGCCGAACAGTTGCTCGCCCAGTTCGATCACGCCGTCGACCATGGTGTGCTCCGGGCTGCCTTCTTCCAGCCGGGCGCTGGTCAGCAGCAGCACGGTGCAACCGGCAAAGGCCGCATGGCCCTGTAGTTCGGAGACGAATTTCTTGGTGTCCAGCGCTGTTTCCGCACGCACCCGGGCATTGAGCACACCATCGACGATCAGCAGGCTGGCCTGCTGGCGGGCGATTTCCTGGCGCAGCAGCCGTACCACGGCGTCCAGGCCTTCCTGCTCCAGGGTGTCGAAAGCACTGACGAACTGGATCGGGTCGCCGACCAGCGCCGGGTCAAAGAACTCCAAGGTCGCCAGGTACTGGAACAGCCGCTCGTGCGACTCGCTCAGCAAGGTAGCCACCAGCACCCTGCCACCGCCGCGCACATGCCCGCAGGCCAGCTGGTTGGCGAGGATGGTCTTGCCCGCGCCCGGCGGGCCCTGAATGATGTAGGACGCGCCAGCCACCAGGCCACCCTGGAGCAACGCATCGAGCCCATCGATCCCCGTCACCAGCCGCCTGAGTGCCTGTGCCATGGTGTTCTACCTGTCGAGTTGGCTGTCCGCCTGCTGATAGATTGGCAAGTAGAGCTGCATGCAAGTTCCCCGGCCGGGCTCGCTGTCCACGCAAATGGCACCACCGCTCTGCCTGGCAAAACCATACACCTGGCTAAGGCCCAGGCCAGTCCCCTTGCCAAAGGGCTTGGTAGTGAAAAACGGTTCGAAAATCCGCGGCAGTACCGCTGGCGCGATGCCCTCGCCGCTGTCTTCCACCTCGAAACGCACAAACCCGCCGTGCAGGCCTTCCACCTCGCCGGCCAGTTCGACCACATCGACGGTCAAGCCGATCCGGCCCTGCCCCGTGATGGCATCGCGGGCATTGAACAACAGATTGAGCAGCACCATCTGCAATTGCCCGGCATCCACTTCGATCAGGGGCAGGTCCGGTTGCAGCACAACCTCCAGGTCAATCGAAGCGGGCAGCGCATGCTCCAGTAGACCACGGGTGGCGGCAATAAGGTTCGCCGGGGCGACGCAAGACACATCAAGCTTGCGGTGGCGGGCAAAGCTGAGCAACTGCTGGGTCAGTTCGGTGCCCCGCTGCCCGGCCTCCAGAATATGCTGCAGCATGCGCTGGGCGCGTGCCGGGTCCTGTGTGGCCAGCGCCAGGCGCGCCGAGCTGATGATGATGGTCAGCATGTTGTTGAAGTCATGCGCCAGGCCACCGGTCAACTGGCCGAGGGCCTCCAGCTTCTGTGCCTGGAACAGCTGGGCGCGCACCGCGTCCAGTTGCAGCGCCGACTCGCGACGGTCGGTGATGTCCCGGGTCACCTTGGCCAGGCCGACGACCTGGCCCTGGTCATCGCGAATCACATCCAGCGCGGCCAGCGCCCAGAACTGCGTGCCATCCTTGCGTACGCGCCAGCCTTCATCCTGCGCCACGCCCTGCTCCAGCGCCTGGCGCAGCAAGCGCTCCGGGCGGCCTTCGGTGCAATCCTGCGGGGTGAAGAACAACGAGAAATGCTGGCCGATCACTTCATCGGCACGGTACCCCTTGATGCGTTGCGCGCCTGCGTTCCACGACACCACATGGCCGGACGGGTCGAGCATGTAGATGGCGTAATCCACCACCGACTGAACCAGCTGTTCATAGCGGTGGGCAGGCATGACAGGGTGGTCGAGGCAGTCAGCTGAAACCATGCGAGCTCCACCGGTACGGCAGGAGGGAAGATAGGGCGAGGTTCAACGCTCTGGCTCAACCAGCACCGGGCTGATGCGCCGCGGCATCGCCACTTTCAGCAGCCACAACCCGACCAGCAGGATAAGCCCGCCACCGGCCAGGGCCATCAGGCGCTGCGGTTGAGGGTGTTCGGCATCGAACCCCAGCATCAGCAGGTAACCGCCCAGGCTGATCAGGCTGAGGTAGAGAAACGCCCCCAACACGACTACCAGCACGAACAACAGTCGCCAGAACAGCCGTGGGCGTACGATACGCTCGGAAGTACCGGACTGATTCATCACCGCACTCTTGGATCCAATAAAGGGGCAACAGTGGCGTAATGACAGCAAGGTGTCAATTGCCCATTCGATCGACCCTTCACTCTGTTGATCATAGGTGCTGTGGTTGACTCAACTATAACAATGGGTTATAAAGCGCGCTTGATTGCGAAGCCCTTCTGCTTAGAAGCGAGCTGGTCGTCACGACCCCTTCAAGCGTGCGAGTGTGGTGGAATTGGTATACACAGCAGACTTAAAATCTGTCGGCGTGAGCCTTGCGGGTTCGAGTCCCGCCACTCGCACCAAATTCTTTGCGAAGGCGCCCTTGCGGCGCCTTTTTGCTGCCCGCCAGCAATCCATTGCGCAGCTGCTAGAGTGGAGCTTGTACCCGTCCACTGGAACGCCGCCATGCGCTACTCCCTGTTCGATGGTCAACGCGACATCATTATCCTGATTGCCCGTGTGCTGCTGATGATCCTGTTCGTCTTGTCTGGCTGGGGCAAGCTGACCGGGTTCGAAGGCACGGTCGGCTACA
Source organism: Pseudomonas sp. B8(2017) (assembly GCF_002113575.1). Classification (NCBI taxonomy): domain Bacteria; kingdom Pseudomonadati; phylum Pseudomonadota; class Gammaproteobacteria; order Pseudomonadales; family Pseudomonadaceae; genus Pseudomonas; species Pseudomonas sp. B8(2017). The sequence continues at coordinate 75,603 of NZ_NEIO01000023.1, forward strand.
TGACTTCACTGGGCGCCCCTGCCCCCATGCTGGCAGCGGCAGTTGCCGTGCTCATGGAGTTCGTCGTCGGCATACTGCTGATCCTCGGTTTCTACACCCGGCCGCTGGCCTTCCTGCTTGCGCTGTTCGTGCTGGGCACGGCGCTGCTGGGTCACCCGTTCTGGAGCATGGTCGACCCTGAGCGCAGCGCCAACATGACCCAGTTCCTGAAAAACCTCAGCATCATGGGCGGCCTGCTGATGCTGGCAGTGAGCGGCCCTGGGCGTTTTTCGGTAGACGGGCGCTGAGTCAGTCGTCTTCGCAGTCGTCGAACCAGGCTGGGTGATCGCGCTCCTCGTCATCGAGGTCATCCAGCGTTTCCTCGTCTTCCTCAACCTCGTCCTCGGCACCCTGGGCATCCGCTTCAGGCTCCAAATCGTCGTAGAGGAATTCGTGGTCAAGCAGGTGATCGTGCTCGGGTTCGTGCAGGTCGTCTTCGTCGTGCATGCTGGCTCCTGGGCTGGTGGCAGGCCTGTATAGGCTGATCGGCTGCGCAGGTCAATGCGTTACCGCTTAATGCTCGGTTAACCGGCCGGGTCCACTCTGCAGGCTCTCCCTTCAAACGTTGCTTGCCCGCCTTCCATGGCGGGCTTTTTTATCCCCTGGGTTTTCCCTTCGTCCAGCCTTGGCAAATCACAGTGAACTGCGCCCATGCTGGCCAGGCTCGCAAATGATGCAGGTCCTGTCGTTTTTCAAGGAGAAAGCCCATGGCTGTGTATATCGACAACCTCATCATCACCACTCCCGTGCCGAAGTCCGCGACCAACCCGGTGGCGCTGGAGTTGACCGGCGCCCAGGCGCTGGCGACCCTGCCCGAAGTCATCGCCCGCCTGAGCGACGGCTCGATCCGCATGACCGCCCCCACCAAGGGCGCCTCCAGCAAAAGCACCCACCGCACCCGCTGTGAGTGGAAGGAGCCCACATACTGGGCACTGAACAGCGGCGCCCGACACCGCAATCACCAGACCATGACACTGCAGAAAGTGAACTTTGCGCAAAAAGTGGTGATTGCCCAGATGCACGTCAAAGACGACGACAACCCGCCCATCAAGGTGTTCTGGAACAAGGGCAAGATCACCGTGGGCTTCCGGACCGACTTCAACCAGACGGCCACAAGCAGCAGCACGGTGCTGGCCGACGTACCGCTCGGTGCCCGTTTCGATGTGAGCATCGACGTGACGAACAACGGCGCCTGCACGGTCAGTGCAAGCTGCAACGGCCGTATTGGCAGCACATCGCCTCTGCAACTGGGTGCGACCTGGGCGACGCGCTCGCTCAACTTCCATGGTGGGGTATACAACCAGGTGGACTACACCGACGACACGCCTGCCGAGGACGGCTCGGTGTGCGTCATCAGCCAACTGGAACTGAGCCATGCATGACATGCTCATGACCTGACCTTCACGAAATACTGACATCCGGGTGGGCACACTGGCCCTGCTCCGTATGTTCTTGCAGCCCGCCGCATTATTGCCGCGGGCTTTTCTTTTTGTGGCGAGCCCTACGCAGAAACCTGCAGGGCCCTGCTGCGTACAAGCCTCCCACCCCAGACCATGACCTGAAGCAGTTTTGCCCCACCCGGCAAGGGCTATGCTAACCCCGGCGATAACCCAAGCTCATTCGGATAGACACGGAGGCTCCTATGAAAGCTGCTGTTGTTGCACCAGGCCGTCGCGTGGATGTGGTGGAGAAAACCCTGCGCCCCCTCGAGCACGGTGAAGCGCTGCTGAAGATGCAATGCTGCGGTGTGTGCCACACCGACCTGCATGTGAAAAATGGCGACTTCGGTGACAAGACCGGTGTGGTGCTAGGCCACGAAGGCATCGGCGTGGTCCAGGCAGTAGGGCCAGGCGTCACCTCGCTCAAACCGGGCGACCGCGCCAGCGTGGCTTGGTTCTACCAGGGCTGCGGGCATTGCGAGTATTGCAACAGCGGCAACGAAACCCTGTGCCGCGAAGTGAAGAACTCCGGCTACACCGTGGACGGCGGCATGGCCGAAGCCTGCATCGTCAAGGCCGACTACTCGGTAAAAGTGCCCGACGGGCTCGACTCCGCTGCCGCCAGCAGCATTACCTGCGCCGGCGTCACCACCTACAAGGCAGTGAAGATCTCCAACATCCGCCCTGGCCAATGGATCGCCATCTACGGCCTCGGCGGCCTGGGCAACCTTGCCCTGCAATACGCCAAGAACGTCTTCAACGCCAAAGTGATCGCCATCGACGTCAACGAAGAGCAACTGCGCTTCGCCAGCGAGATGGGCGCCGACCTGGTCATCAACTCACGCACCGAGGATGCCGCCAAGGTCATCCAGGCCAAGACCGGTGGCGCCCATGCCGCCGTGGTTACCGCCGTTGCCAAGGCTGCCTTCAACTCGGCCGTTGATGCCCTGCGTGCGGGTGGCCGCCTGGTTGCGGTCGGCCTGCCTTCGGAAGCGATGAACCTGAACATTCCTCGGCTGGTGCTGGACGGTATCGAAGTGATCGGCTCGCTGGTCGGTACCCGCCAGGACCTGCAGGAAGCTTTCCAGTTTGCGGCGGAAGGGAAAGTGGTGCCGAAGGTGACCCTGCGGCCGATCGAGGATATCAACCAGATCTTCGAAGAGATGCTGGAGGGCAAGATCAAAGGGCGGATGGTGATTCAGTTCGAGGGGTGATGGCCCATGTGCGCTGGCTGTTGGTGCAGCACACGCTACCCTGCTGCATTCGAGCGCGGGCGGTCAGAGATGGCTTCCGCCCCTTGTAAAGCGAACCAATGGGTGCACCTTGGGCTCTGGTTTCGGGTAAGCGCTATGCTTCATATACGGTTTTATCCAAGTCGTGGTTTGTAGTTGCTTCGCAAGCCGCAAACTGGCTAGCACATCGAGGTCAATGTATGGGCATCCGCAGCTTGGCGAAAAACCTGCCACCCGATCCGGACAATGACGGCTGGGTGCTTGGATGGGGCGTGCTGAGAGACCGGCATCCCTGGCATTTCGTCGATGTTTATGCCGACCAGAAGACTGCCAGGGCCGAGGCGGAGCGCCGCGGGGTTGGCTATGTTGTGGAGTTCGGCTCGCACCGCCTGGGATCGGATGAATTCGTTTGCGGGATATCCCCGCCTGAAGGCTAGCGTTTGAATGGACGGAGCGGCGGGCGATGGATGCTGCGGCCGTAGGCGACAGACAGCTATCGACCCAAAGCGGACACTGAAAAAACTGATGTTGTGAGTGCCATGCGCACTCTGTGGGAGCGGGCGTGCCCGCGAACACCGGCGCAGCCGGTGCCAGTCTCCGCGTTTGATTCTTCGCGGGCGCGCCCGCTCCCACAGAGATTGCTGTTCTGCTCACCGGCAGCAACCGGTCGAATGCAGCCTTTCAGCAAAGGCATGAAACCAATAACTTGATAGTTCTGACTAGTCGACGAGGCCGACAGGCCCTGGCCGGCGTTACCCCTTGGTCACATCAACCAATGGCGTCTGCCGCACCTCGGTTTCGCGCCCTCCTTGTATCTGGCCAACCTGCTTCAAGGCCTTGTCCACTGCCACCTTGTCCGCCAACAAGCTGTAGCTGATGTGGAACTGCCTGTGTTCCTTCGGTCCGATTGTCGGCACCAGGTTCAGTGGCCGCTGGTAACGGCGGTTGTAGGAAAAACTCGTCCCCGGCTCGAGCCCGGTCACATAACCCTGGCCTTGGGTATCGGTATTTTTCCACAGTGAAAATACAGGCAATGTCCGAGTATTGAAGCCGACCGAAACGCCCAGACTGCCAGCCTTGTCATGCAACACGGCCAACGTATTGCCCTGGTCATCGGCATACGGCACCACGTTATAAACCGTTTCGTCATAGTCCTTGGTGGGCGCTCGGTAGGTTTGCCAATCGGCCAGATCTTCCCTTGCCTTGTCGTTGAACGGCGACACCTGTTTCACTGGCGCGGCGAACCGAGCGCCCTGCTCCAGAAACGGGGTGCTGAAGTTACTGTGATACAGCGCCTGGTATTCCTTCGGATAATCGCCGTTGTTGGTCAGGGTGTCGTTGAGGACAAACATCACGCTGCCCGGTTCGGTGACCAATTCAGTCACGACGGAGAAGTCGACCTTCTTGAACGCCTGCTCTTTCAGTTCGCCACGCAGGCTGATGGCGTATGGTGGTTTCTCATCGATGTGCAGGGTGACTTTGTTCGCAGGTATGTTGGCGGCCCGACCGTGCAGGGTCAGCAACTCGCCATTGTCGACGCCGGGGTGGCCGACCCATTCGTAACCGCAGCGGGCGACCAGTTCGTTGAAGCCCTCCAGCCAGCCCAGGCCATTGCGCCCATTGAGTTCGATGAAGGACGGGTTGACCACTTCCTTGACCGGCGAATCCCAGCCCATGCGCACATTGCCGACCGACGCCTGCAAAACGTTCATTCCGCGGGTCGGCACTACTGAAAGTTTCATCGTACCGTTATCGATGTCGACGATGCTGACACCCTCTTGCCGGCCTCCGTGCAAGGTGCGCAAGGTAACGCTGAAGGGCTTGTCGGTTTTTACGCCAAGTTGCTGGCTGGTGATCTGCCAGTTCTGGGCGGCTTTATCGGTGTCGAGCAGAACGTAATCCCAGGCCATGGTGTGGGAGGCTGCGGACAGGGCGCCGAGAGCAACGAAGAATTTGAGGAGGGGCATGACAGGTTGCCTTTCTTGGAGTTGTTCCCCTTTATAGACACGAAGAAACGTTTCAGCAAGCTAGCCTAGCGATGCTTTCGATTGGCACAGGTTTCTTTAGCTAGTTTCAGGGAGTAGCCTCGGCCCAGTGAATCTTTCGAGCCCGATCAGGTTATCAACCTTGTGAAAGCATCAGAGAGACAGAACAATTGCCGAACTCGATAGAATCTTGATTGCCATGCCAGACGGTTTCCCTGATTTGCCCTCGCTGAACGCGTTGCGTGTTTTTGAAGTGGTGGCTCGCCGCTTGAACTTCCGTGTGGCTGCCGAGGAACTGGGCGTGACCCAGGCGGCAGTTGCCCAGCAGATACGTGGGCTGGAGGCGAGCCTGGATCTGCGTTTGTTTGAACGCCTGCCCCGTGGCTTGGCGTTGACTGATGCGGGCCTGGGCTACAGCGGAAGCATTCGCAGTGCACTGGCCATGATCGACGAGGCAACACGCCTGCTTCGGCCACAGACTTCTCACTTGACAGTCAGCGTTACACCTACCTTCGCCTCGAAATGGCTGATTCCCAGGCTGGGCAATTTTGCGCAGAGCCACCCAGACATCGACTTGCGTGTGCTGGCAACCGACCGGCTGTCGCACTTCAGCACCGATGGTGTGGATATCGCTGTCCGCTATGGCAAGCCCGAGTTCGGAGCAGGTTTGAATAGCGAGCTGCTGATGGAGCAGCGAATCGTTGCGGTGGCCAGCCCAAGGCTGTTCGAAGGCAGCGAAATACCTGCCAGCTTTGCGCAGTTGCAGGACTTCGTCATGTTGCACGATGCCCATAATTTCTGGCCTCAGTTCCTTGCAGAGCTGTTCCCGCATCACCTGCAACCCACCGCCAGAAATCTGCGCTTCAATCAGACCTCATTGGCCATTGAAGCGGCAATCAGCGGCCAGGGCATTGCCTTGGCCAGCCCTGCATTCGTCGGTGATGACATTGCCGCAGGCCGACTGATGCAGGTTTTTACCCAGCAACTCAGGGTCGACAAGTCGTTTTATCTGGTCTGGCCACGCAAGATGAAACAGCCGGACTCATTGAGCGTCGTCCAACACTGGCTCAAGCAACAAGCTGTCGATAGTTAATCTATCGCAATAGTGAAGTTTAGCTGTCTCCCTCGCCAATAGGCCTGCTGCTAAGGTGAATGCACCTGAAAAATCCACACTGAGAGATTGGAGGCAGCATGTCAGTAGAAAAAGTTGCGATTATCACGGCAGGTGGCAGCGGCATGGGCGCAGCGGCAGCACGACGCCTGGCCGCCGACGGCTTCAAGGTTGGGATTCTCTCCTCGTCGGGCAAGGGCGAGGCGTTGGCTGCCGAACTCGGCGGTATTGGTGTAACCGGTAGCAACCAGTCGGTTGAAGACCTGCAACGCCTGGTCGACGCTGTCGTGGAGAAGTGGGGCCGTATCGATGTGCTGGTCAATAGCGCCGGCCATGGTCCACGCGCGCCAATCCTGGAAATCAGCGACGAGGATTGGCACAAGGGCATGGATACTTACCTGCTCAATGTCATTCGCCCGACTCGCCTGGTGACGCCTTACATGCAGCGTCAGAAGAGCGGAGTGATCATCAACATCTCCACTGCCTGGGCGTTCGAACCCAGCGAGCTGTTCCCGACTTCTGCTGTATTCCGCTCGGGCCTTGCCGCGTTCACCAAGATCTTCGCCGACAATTTCGCCGGCGATAACGTGCGCATCAACAACGTCCTCCCTGGCTGGATCGACAGCTTGCCGAGCACCGAGCAACGCCGCGACAGCGTGCCGCTCAAGCGCTACGGCACCAGCGAAGAAATCGCTGCGACCATTGCGTTCCTTGCTAGCGAAGGCGCGGCCTACATCACCGGGCAGAACATCAGGGTCGATGGCGGCGTAACACGCAGCATTTGATCGTCCGTGGCCGCAGTATTGCTGCGGCCCTCGTTTCATGGAACATGGTTTTTTCATGCTGGACGATCTGTTTCAGACCATATGGGCGCGGCTGATCAAGGGTTCGCTGATAGGGATGCCATGGGACGATAGCGTCCGGCATCGTTCCCCTCCTCTAGCGCAATACTGAACAGCTCTGCCAAAAGAAAAGGCACCCGCAGGTGCCCTCTCGATACCGTTTACGGAATGAATCGAGTGCCACAAGCGTGGCACATCCAAGTGCGGCGCCACTCTTCCAATTTGTCGTACTGTGCGACGTTGAATTTCCAGTGGCGAACGAATCCAATTACACCGACGGTGATAAATATCGCGCCTATGAAGAACCTGGTCCAATCAACGCCCCAGAACGTGTTCATAAGCTTGAGGCCATCGTACAAGATGATTGCGCCAACCCCTGTAAGGATGACCGGGCCAAGCAAGCGCTTACCTGGAGGTGGACCGACGCTTGCCGCCAAATTGGTCTGATGCCGACCTGAAGTTTCAACGGTCACGCTTGGTCCGAATCCGGATTGGGATTGCGCTTGGTGGGTTGCTTGTATGTGAGAAGTGCCAGCAGCATGGATGATAGACAGAAGCTGGACGTTTTGACCTTGGCATTGCGGGCAGCAGATTGCGTTATTGCTCACCACGTATTCATTCCTTTGAGGGGTGCAAGGCGAGCATTCTAAGGCAATTGCTTACATCAGCGCACTAGGCGACTTCATCCGAACGCTATTCACGACCTACCAGGCCCACAACCAACCCGACCCTCCATCCCATCTGTGTGCCTGCAGTTTCGGAACTCGTAGTTTTTTTCAACCCACAAAGAAAAACCCCGCAGACGTTAATCTGCGGGGCTTTCGAATGGTGGAGATCGTGTCCCGGGAAGTGGTGTAACTCATCATGGCTTTGGCCATTGAGCTTGCCGTTTAGTTGATCACGGCCGACAGCTTGGCCTGTGGATTATCGCT
>NZ_NEIO01000024.1:0-83071 GCF_002113575.1 Pseudomonas sp. B8(2017)
AGCGATAATCCACAGGCCAAGCTGTCGGCCGTGATCAACTAAACGGCAAGCTCAATGGCCAAAGCCATGATGAGTTACACCACTTCCCGGGACACGATCTGCCAATTCTGCTTTTGGCCGATCAGGCTACCTTCAGCCCACCACTTCGCTTGAGTGAATGCTCCGCGGCTTTTCACTTCCGATTGCACGGGTTTCAAGATAATGGGTGGCTCGCATTTGGCTTTCGCCCAGTGTTTTAGGGGCGTTTAGCGAATTTTTTTTAGATAGTGCTTTCACCGGTTAGAGATATTTTCAGATTGCCAAGCCTTCCATCCTGATCTACAGCTGCTGACCCCGCCAGGTCACACAACCCGTAGACCCACTGCATACCCTTCGGGAGAGATGGCCCAGCCCTTCGGGCTGCGCCGCGGGCCATGGTCACCACCACAGCAAAGGGATGGTGGATATCATCACGACCTTACGGCAAAGGTGTCTCCGAAACGGAGATACCCTGAACGCTGTGGGCATTGCCTGGGTCTGGCCAGCCTCGACGAAACTACCAATATCGATCGACTCGATACGCGCCAGTGTGTGGAAGACGACACTGTGGGCTGGTTCTCGACGCGGTACAGAGCCGGGCAAGTACGTCCGCCGCCGTCCGCGGGAACCAAGTAGACCTGGCAGCGGAGCAGGGGCAGACCTAGGGCGACCTGACCTTGGCGGCGAACGTGCGTCAGGCCAGGATGGGCCAGCAGGTCTGACGAGAAAGCGCAGGAGCAACGAAAATGTGCAGGTGGCGCAGGCCCAGCAGGTGACCGAGCTGCCTGCCGTGAACTACCCGTATCAGATAATCAGGCGCCCAGCTCTCCAGCCTGAGCATCGCGACTAGTGTCTTCCCGAGTGCTGCATGGGCCGCCATCAGTCACTGAAAGCGGCCATGATTGCGTTCACGACCACACGTACTCTGGTGGTGTGGGCCAAGTCCTGATGTAGAACCAGCCACGCTTCATAGGACTTGGCCCGATGACGATCAGGCCATAACCGCACCAGTTCAGAATCACGCTGGGCTACATATTCTGGTAACTCGCCTAAGGCCAGGCCAGCGCGGACGAAGGTCGCCAGCATCAGGCTTGAATCCAGTTCAGCGACCACGCGGCCTTGAGCTCTGGATTCGCCTGCCAGTGTCTCGTCTTGGCGCACCGTCACACCTTCTTGGTAAAGCGCAATGTCGTGGCCTGCGAAAGCTTCTCCAGGCCTCGGCTCCCCGTGTTGCTCCAAGTAACTCCGGGTTGCGTACAGGCCAACATCCCAGCGAGCGAGTTGTCGCACGATCAGGTCGGGTTGCTCCGGTCGCAAGGTGCGCACGGCTACATCGGCTTCCCTGCGTCCTAGGTCGAGCAGCCGTGTGGTAGTGGTCAAGATCACGCGCACCTCGGGGTGGCTGGCACGTAGCCGTTCGATGGCCGGTACAACGAAATCCACGGCGAGTGCATCGGTGGTTGTCACACGCACCTCGCCAGAGGCGTGCGTGTCGGTTCCTTCACCGCGCCGCTCGAAGGAGACGGCCATGCGCTCCATGCCTTCGGCCATACGCACTACCTGCTGACCGGTGTCGGTCAACACCAAGCCACCAGTGCTGCGCAGGAACAGCCGACTGCCCAGAGCCTGCTCCAACCCGGCCAGGCGCCGGCTTACCGTAGTCTGGTCGATGGTCAGATGTTGGGCCGCACCGCGGAGGGTGCCGGCACGCTGTACCGCCAGGAAAATCCGTATGTCGTCCCAGTTCATCTCCGTTCTTCACCTTGCTGCAAATATGCAGCCATAGAATGCTATTTCATGCATTTTCGCATTTAAGGCAACTCCTTAACATAGTGTTCATTCCGTTGAACCCTTGATCTGCAACTAATCCAAACCGGTTGCTTGGGAGCGCCATGCCTCGTTTATCTTTTATCCTGACCGTTGCCATGCTGAGTACCTTTGGTCTCATTGCTTCGGATATCTACCTTCCCGCCATGCCGAGCATGACCACCGAGTTCGATATCGCCGACTGGCAAATGCCGCAGACGGTTTCTTTCTACCTGCTGGCACTGGCTATCTCGCAACTGGCTTACGGTCCGTTGTCTGACCGTTACGGCCGCAAGCCAGTAGTGCTGGCCGGTGGTGTGCTCTTCCTGATCGGTTCTCTGGGCTGCGCGGCGTCGGGCAGCTATGTAGGCTTCCTGGCTTGGCGTATGGTTGAAGCGGTTGGAGCTGCAGCGGGACTGGTCATCGGCCGGGCGCTTATCGCCGATACCTGCGATAAGCGCATCTCGGCCAAGGTCTATGCGGTGGTTTATCCATTAGTGTCGCTGTCGCCGGCTTTGGCTCCGGCTATTGGCGGGCATTTGGCCGTCGCGTTTGGGTGGCGGGCCGACTTCCTGTTCGTGGCGGCCTTTGGCGCTGTGGCGCTGCTGATGGCGTTGACGTTACTGCCTGAAACGCTGCCCGTGTCGGCGCGCACTCGGACTTCTCCTTTTGCCGGATTTAGCCATGTGCTACGAGACCGGACCTTTCGCCGCTATACGCTGGTGGTTTGCACGATCTACTGCGCGTGGTTCGTATATCTGACGCAGTCGCCGTTCCTATTCGAACGGGCGGGATTGAGCGAAGAACAGAGCGGCTGGCTGTATTTGCCGCTGACGGCAGGCATCGTTGGCGCGAACTTGCTGGCGAAGCGATTGCTTGACCGCTGGCCCTACGACCGCATCGTCACTGTCGGCATTGCATGTTTTGTACTCGGCGGCGCAGCGTTTCTCACTGCCGCGGCATTGGGGTGGTCTGGCGCGGCGGCTGTGGTACTGCCAATGTGCCTGGTCAGCCTTGCTAACGGATCGTCGCTGTCGCTGGCGGTCTCCGGTGCCATCGCCAGCGAGCATGGGTATGCGGCTACCGCGTCGGGATTGGTTGGGTTCTGCCAGATCGGCAGCGCTGCGCTTATGGCAATGGGCGTGAGCGCGGCTTTCGGCACGAGCTTTAGCGTACTCGGCGGCGCGGTACTGGTGTTTAGCCTGCTCGCATTGTCCGCATGTTTACCATTCTCTCTGCAAACAACATCGGACGCGTAGTTGATAGCTCCATGAGATAGCCCTCACAAGGTTTCTTCAGGATGGCCTTTGGTATTGGCTCAGGCGCTTCGGTCTGGCGATACGTGTGGTAGGCACTGGCTATCCCTGCCGCGTGAGTGAGAGGGGTGTCATCCCAGCGGCTGAACATAGCATCAACCCGTGTTCAACCAGCGAATAACCTTGCTGGTAATTCTGTGCTGATGGCCAACGGCAATTCACAGAGCGTAAATGAGGATACCCCAGCAGCCGAAGCACGAATTCATGAGATGGATACCTCAGTTTGGGAATGCAGTACCGGGTTTGATTTCCGAGCAGCTTTGATGAACATCGCCGTTCCGCCATTCCGCATATCGATCTCGAACAGCCCTGAGGTTCGAATAAGATCGCCAAGGGTCCGATGCCCGTAGTTCACGGCTGAAAACGAGCTGTTGTTGCGGATAAAATTACCGACCTGGCTGAGGCGCGACCAACCTGTGTCATCGGCGGTCTTCTCAGCAGCCGTTCTCAGCAAGCGCACTAGCGCCGTGTCACTGCGTAGCTCGTTTCGGGTGCGTTTACTGCATTTCGCTTCGCCTTCAACAACTTTTTCCTGATCATCGCCAAGCAGGTTCTCTGTGTAGATAAACTGCGAGCAGGCATCTACAAAAGGCTTCGGTGTCTTTTTCTCCCCAAAGCCGTAGACCGGCAAGCCGCTTTCCAGCAGCCGAAGCACCAACGGGGTGAAGTCGCTGTCGCTTGTCATGAGCGCAAAGGCGTCGACGTTTTTGCTGTACAGCAAGTCCATCGCATCAATGATCATCGCTGAGTCAGTGGCATTCTTGCCCTTGGTGAAAGCGAATTGCTGCATGGGGCGAATGGCGAACGGGTGAATCTTTTCGACCCAGCCAGCGAGGAGGGGAGAACTCCAGTTCCCGTGTGCATGCCTGATGTTGACCATTCCGTACTTGGCCAACTCATCGAGCACACCCCCGATGGAAGCATGGCTCACATTGTCGCAGTCAATCAGCAGTGCTATCCGTTTCGACTCCACGGTGAATCCCCGTCAGTCCCTGTGTCACCAAACTCTAGCTCAACTGCCCTGGCAGCACTTTCAATGTTTATAGCGTGCACCTCATCCCTCTTTGGCGATTTCAGCTGAGCCTATGTCGCTGCATTCGAAGTTTGAATGGATTTTTTATGCAGATGATCGGATATGGACTTAATCGCTACATTCAACGCTGTTCGCACATAATTCAGAGACGTTTCCTACAACATCGACACTTGCTTGGCCGAGATATATGAGGCTAAATTTCCTCCGTCGCGGAAAATTCCGTGACCGGGCGTAGGAACCCGTTGGTAAACTTGGCGCACGCACTAGGCGCCCCTGCACCACAGCTGGCGCTTTTTTTGTGCCTGCCGTGCTGTGTCATGGCGGCTGTGTGTGGGCAGGCTTCGGCCTGGCCGGGTTTCCAAGTTTCCCGGTATTCCTACCCCATACACAGCTGCCACCCAATCCCGTAGGAAGGATCGTGGCAGCTCCAACTAAAACTTGGAGTGTCATGCATGCTTATCTCAAGTCTGTCCAGGATCCTCGCATTCGTTCTCCACCGTCGTTCCTCGACGGTCCTCAGCGATCTTACCTCCAGTCAATCTCGCTCCGTCTCTGCAGCCAGGGAGGTGCACCATGACTGACCAAGAACGCCTATCCACCATCCAAAGCTACGCCTGGACCCTCGAACTGCTAGGCGAAGCCCTGGTCCAGCACGACGAAATGCTGGAGTGCGAACACAACCCACACCTGAGTTTTCGCAACACTGCCGGTATCCATCAGGCGATCCGGATCATCAGCCGTTTGGCCAGTGAGCAGTGTGGGAAGGTGATGGAGCGAAACGGGCAGGACCCTGTTAGTTAGGCAGGATCATTGATGAGCGGCGGGGCCAGATATAACCATTGCGGCTGGCCCTCTGCTCAAGGCCGCCTGGTGGTTTATTTCTGTCGGGTAGGGTTATGGGGCTGCTGCGCAGCCCATCGCAGGCAAGCCAGCTCCTACAGGGGGCGCATTAATTCATGGATATGTGTTTTACCTGTGGCAGGGTGCAGGTGGTGGTGTGGATGGCACTGGTACCTGAGCACGACAAGCTGGCTTACCGGAAGAAAGTGGATTTTGTTGTTTGGCGGATTCGAGGCTGGCGGATCGTTCTGGCCCAGGTGCGGGTTGGCCTTTTGCTCGGTGGCCGGAAGTATTTCAGATGCGTTGTTGGGGCTGCTGCGCAGCCCATCGCGACGCAAGGCCGCTCCTACAAGTACTGCGTGATTTTTGAATAATGGTCATGGCAAGTGGCGGTGGGGGATGGCACGGGCTTCGCCCGTGTTCGCGAGTGAACTCGCTCCTACAGGAGTAGTGATGGCTCCAGGTCACTGGGCACTGGCATCCGCTTCGTGCTCGTCGGCAAAGGCCATGAACATCTGCAGGTCGAGCACATCCAGTCTGATCTGGGCAATGAAGGCCGAGAAGGCCAGGTTGGCGGCGAGGCGGCGCATGTCGCTGGCCCAGGCTGGTACATAGGTCGGCGCTCGGAGCCAGCCAGACTCGAACAGCGGCGCAAGGCGCACGGTATCGGCCAGGCTCAGGCGCCCTGCAAACAGGTGGCCCACCAGCTCCGGGCGGTTGTCACGGATCGCCACGCGCAGCAGGGTATGCACACCCAGCAAGCCGGTCAGGTAGGCGGCGTCCTTGGTAAAGGCCGAGCCGCCATGCAGATCGGCACCGCGGAAAATCCGTTGGGTGGAGCGGAAGGATTCTTCCGGCGACTGGCCAGCTTGCAGAAAACCCTCGAATACCTGGATGAAATCCGCGCCATCCAGTGCCTGCTGCACCGCGAGCACGCGCAGGGCAACACGGCGCAAGCGGTTGATGTCCATGCTGCCAGTGAACAACTCGGCCAGCGTGGCAATGCCCTCCTGGGTCTGGGTGGTGCGCGGCGCACCAAGGCCCAGGCACTTGAGGTTGGGCTGGTTGGCGCCATTCTGTGCGGTGGCCACATGCACGAAGGCTTCGTGCTGCAACAGTTGCTGCTTGTCCAGTTCGCTGAACAGGGCACTGGCACGCAACCGGATGCGGCTGCTCCCGGCGATCGCCTTGGCGGCCAGGGCCTGGTCCAGCACGATCCTGACCCGGCCGGCACCGAAGAATTGGTCCAGCTGGGGCTGCATCCAGGCGGCGAAATCCTCGGCCGGGATGTCGGCTTCGCTCGGCGGAATCTGGTCACCGCCGAGCAGGGCGTCGGTGGTCGTGAGGAAGAAACGGGCCGCGTCGAGCATGGTCAGTTTCTGCTTGGGGTAGAAAAAGTCCGGGCGGCGGTACAGCGCCGAGGAATATCGAGTAAATGCGGGCGTGCCGATGGCCCCCAGCATGCGCCCGGCAGTGGCGTAGCTACGCGCTGTTGTGGCCAGGAAGTGCCCAGCCGGGTGCCCCTGATCGCACTGCCCGATAAAAGCCTCCAGTGCGGCAATGTCGGTGCTGTGGTCGCGTGGTTGCAGCGCCACCTTGGGCAACTGCGCCTTGCCGGTGCGCCATTGCCTCAGGAATTCCTCTTCGACGCCGTCCGGCCAGGCCAGTGCCTCGAGCACGCGGATTTTGCGAGTCAGCCCTGGCAATGCGGAATCGAGTTCGGGCAGCGAGGCAGCACTCATGGAGGTGTCCTTGGGAGACCAGCTTTGATCGCAACAGCATAGTTGTTGCCGACCCGCTGCGCGGTAGCAGCGAGAGCCTCACATCACCTTCGAGTGGCCTTTTCGCCTCAGCGGGCAATACTTCTGTGTATTGCAGGCGTGTTCCTGGTGGCGCGCGCCGCTGGGAGGTGTCACGTGAACAAACTGACAATCGTGGGTGCCGGCATGGTCGGCGAGGCGGCGGCGCAGATCATCGCCCGGGAAGAGTTGTGCCGTGAGCTGGTGTTGATGGATGTGCAGGGTGAGTTGGCCCAGGGCAAGGCGCTCGACGTGTGGCAGGCGGCAGTCGAGTCGGGTTCCGACACCCGGGTTCACGGCGGCGCCAACGCTGAAATGCTGAGCGGGTCTGAACTGGTGGTCATTACCGCAGGCGTGCCGCGCAAGCCGGGGCAGTCGCGTCAGGACGTGCTGAGCATCAACCTGCCGATTATCGATAGCATCATGGCGGACATCAAACAGCATGCACCAACGGCGACGGTGCTGGTGGTGTCGAACCCGGTCGATGTGCTGACCTATCGCGCCTGGAGCCTCAGCGGGCAGGGGCGCAGCAAGGTGTTTGGCCAGGCAGGGGTGCTAGATACCGCGCGCATGAAGTGTTTCATCGCCGAGCAGACCGGGTTTTCTGCCCGGGATATCACGGCGCTGGTCCTGGGCGGGCATGGCGACAGCATGGTGCCGCTGATGCGCTATTGCCAGATCGGCTCGGTGCCGCTGTCGCACTTCCTTTCCAGCGAGCAGATCGAGCAGATCGTCGAACGCACCCGCAAGGGTGGTGGCGAGATCCTGGGGCTGAAGAAGCTGGGCAGCGCCTGCGATGCGCCGGGCGTGGCGATTGCGCAGATGGTGGATGCGATCGCCAATGGGCGAAACCGCATCTTGCCGGCGGTGGCGATTCTGGAGGGCGAGTACGGGCGAACGGATATCGCCATGGGTGTGCCCTGTGTGCTGGCAGGGGAGGGGCTGGCGCGGGTTATCGAGTTGCCGTTGGATGCGCAGGAGCAGGTGATGTTCGACCATTCTGCAGATCAGGTGGCGCGGGATATTGCTGAGATGAAGGCGCTGTGAATGGGGAAATGCTTGATCGCCGACGCACAGCCGGCGATCAAGCCCAATTGGGCCTGTGGTCAGATCGCGGCCAGCTCCAGTGACAGCTCAGGATGCTTGAGGATCAGGCGCATCAGGCACAACACACCGCCTGGCGGCACGAAGCGACCTTGCTCCCAGTCACGCAGCGTCGCGACCGGTGTTGCAATACGCTCGGCGAATGATGCCTGGGTTAGCCCACAGCGTTCGCGGGCCTGGCGAACCAGAATCTGCTCCGGCGTGGTTACTCGCCCAGCGCCAATCTTGGCTTCCTTGAGCGCTTGGCGCAGGTCAGGCAATGGCTCACCCGCATCAGCCTCAATGGCCTTGGCAACACTTTCTATATCGATGTCACGCATTTCACACCACCTTGCTGATTTCAGCGGGGCTCATGTTGGCACGTTCAGCCTTCGCATAAACCGTAAGCAACAGCACAATTTCATCTTCATTCAGGTTGAAGTAGATCACCCGTGTGCCACCGGACTTACCAGAGCCTGCGCGGGTCCATCGAACTTTTCGTGCGCCGTCCGCACCGGGTACTACATCCCCCGCGAGCGGATTGATCGCAATCCAGTCGATGAAAGCCACGCGTTCTTCGTCAGACCACAATTTGGCAGCGGCTCTTTGGAACGTAGGCGTTTCAATTACTGTATGCATATGAATGTACGGGATTCCCTTATAGCATGCAACGTTGAATGCGGATGCTCAAAGGGCGGAACGGCGATGGGATGAACGCTGTAGCGTGCCAGGTCAATCCTGGCGCCAGCCACTGAACCCGCTCCCTGAGCTCATCGAGCACATGCTGCATGCGCTCGTCCGGATCATTCTCCAGACTTGGTAGCAGGGAGGCCTTGTCGGTTGATTTGCCGGATATGTCCGAAGTGGCGTTCGAGCAGATTTCTACTCGGGCGTTTGAGTGATCATTCGCCTCGCTGTGGCGAAGTGAGGCTTCGACTTCTGGAATCTTGGGGCCGCGTCGCGGCCCTTTCGCGACACAAGGCCGCTCCCACAGGTACAGCGACAACCTCGAGATCAGCGCTGCACCTGTGGGAGCTGGCTTGCCGGCGATGAGGCCAGCGCAGGCAGCACAGACTGTTGCTCTGGCGTGCGCTGGCGGATCAGCGTACGAACAGCGGCACTGCCCTTACGTAAACCAGTTCACACACCAGCTCCACCAGCGTCTGGGTAATCACCGCAGCGGCGGCCAGCCCGCGCATTTCTTCTGGCAGCGCCAGCGCCAATGGCAGCACCACCAGCGAGTTGCGCGTGGCGGCGCTGAAAGTTACCGAGCGTGCCTCGGTCACCGGCAAGCGCAGCAAGCGCGCCGCAACAAACCCAAGCACCGGCGCCAACAGCATGAAGCCGATGTACACCGGAATCACCGGCAGCAAACGGTCGAAGTCATGCAGCACCACGGCAATCTGCGAGGCGATCACTACCACCAGCACCAGGGCCATGGTGGGTACCGGCATCCACGCCCAGGCGTCGTTCCAGGTCGAGACCGTGCGCGAGCGACGGGCACCGGCGCTGGTGAGCACGGCAAGCGCCATCGGCAGCACGATCAGCAGCACGAAGGCTTCCACGAACGGGGTAATGGAGATGGCCACGTTGCTGCTGTCACCCAGCATCAGGGCCAGGTAGAGCGGCAGCAGCACCAGTTGCACCAACAGCAGCACGGGGGTGGCGGCCAGTGTCAGGCGGGAGTCGCCTTTGCCGATGTGGGTGAACACCACCACGTAGTCGATGCACGGCGTCAGCAACACCAGCAGCGCGCCGATGAGGATCGCCGGGTGTTCGACCAGCCCACGGGTGATGGCCCATACCAGCAGCGGCACGAGGATGAAGTTGGCCAGCAGCAGGGCGGCGATGAAGCGGCGGTTGCTCAGGCCTTGGCGCAGGTCGAGGAAGGGGATCTGCAGGAACATCGCGTACATCAGCGCGGCGATAGCGGGGGTGACCAGCGCTTCCAGGAGCTGCGCAGCGTCGCTGGTCAGCAGGCCGAACGTGACGGCGGCGAGCACGGCGACGAAGTAGATCGGGACCTGGTGGGTTTCGAGTTGCTCTCTGGTCAAGGTATGGCCTGTGCTTGCGGGTATCAAAGGGGCACAGGGTAATACGCGCTACCAGCAGAGTGTCGCGTTTTTTTGTAGGAGCGCGACAGTGCTGGAAAATTGCTTATGGCTCGACAACGAAAAAGCCCGGCACTAGGCCGGGCTTTTTCCTGTCAGGCCATCGCCAATCAGTTGCCGTAAACCGGCAGCTTCTTGCAGATGGCCTTGACCTTCTCACGCACGGCGTCGATCACCGCTTCGTTGTTCAGGTCAGCCAGGATGTCGCAGATCCAGCCAGCCAGCTCGCGGCACTCGGCTTCCTTGAAACCACGGGTGGTAACGGCTGGGGTGCCGAAACGCAGGCCCGAGGTGACGAACGGGGAACGTGGGTCGTTCGGTACCGAGTTCTTGTTGACGGTGATGAAGGCTTTGCCCAGGGCGGCGTCAGCGTCTTTGCCGGAGATTTCCTGCTTGATCAGCGACAGCAGGAACAGGTGGTTCTGGGTGCCACCGGAAACCACGTCGAAACCACGCTCGATGAACACGCTGGCCATGGCCTGGGCGTTCTTCACTACCTGCTGCTGGTAAGCCTTGAACTCAGGCTGCAGGGCTTCCTTGAAGCAGATGGCCTTGGCAGCGATGACGTGCTCCAGCGGGCCACCCTGGGCGCCAGGGAAGACGGCGGAGTTCAGCTTCTTCTCGATCTCTTCGTTCTTGCGAGCGAGGATCAGGCCGCCGCGCGGGCCGCGCAGGGTCTTGTGGGTGGTGGTGGTGACCACGTCGGCGAACGGAACTGGGTTCGGGTACACGCCAGCGGCAACCAGGCCGGCAACGTGGGCCATGTCGACGAACAGGTAGGCACCGACCTTGTCGGCGATGGCGCGGAAGCGAGCGAAGTCCAGCACCTGCGAGTAGGCAGAGAAGCCGGCAACGATCATCTTAGGCTTGTGCTCGACAGCCAGGCGCTCGACTTCGTCGTAGTCGATCAGGCCGTTGCCGTCGATGCCGTACTGGATGGCGTTGTACAGCTTGCCCGAGGAGCTTACCGAAGCACCGTGGGTCAGGTGGCCACCGTGGGCCAGGCTCATGCCCAGGATGGTGTCACCGGCCGACAGCAGGGCCAGGTAGACGGCGGCGTTGGCCTGGGAGCCGGCGTGCGGCTGGACGTTGGCGTAGTCGGCGCCGAACAGTTCCTTGGCACGGTCGATGGCCAGCTGCTCGACGACGTCGACGTACTCGCAACCACCGTAGTAGCGCTTGCCCGGGTAGCCTTCGGCGTACTTGTTGGTCAGGACCGAGCCCTGGGCCTCCATGACTGCCGGGCTGGTGTAGTTTTCCGAAGCGATCAGCTCGATATGCTCTTCCTGGCGCAGAGCTTCTTGCTGCATGGCTTCGAAGAGCTCGGCGTCGTACTTGGCAATGGTCAAATCACGGCTGAACATGGCGGTCCTCAAGGATCGGGGTGAATTGGGGGGGCATTCTAACCGATTGATTCGCGGCTGGCATATGAAGTGGCATCAAGTCGCGGACCAATGGGCTTCATGTTGCATCCCGCGCCGTGTCTGGGCTGGGCGGGGGTTGGAGTTGACTCGCAGGTCCGTTTTTGGGGGCGCTTTGCGCCCCATCGCCGGCAAGCCAGCTCCCACAGGTACTGCACAGGGCTTGAGGTCTATGCGGTCGAGGTGGGAGCTGGCTTGCCGGCGATAGGGCCAGTGCAGGCAACTGCTCAATGGAACATGAACAGCGTTTCGTTGGCGAACTGCGCCTCGAACTGGTTTGCCGGCATCGGCCGCCCGAACAGGTAGCCCTGCACCTCGTCGCAACCATGCTCGCGCAGGAACTCCAGCTGCTCGTGGGTTTCCACCCCTTCGGCGATCACCGCCAGGTTGAGGCTGTGGGCCATGGCGATGATCGCCCGGGCAATCTGCGCATCCTGCTCGCCTTCAGGCAGGCCGTCGACGAAGGTGCGGTCGATCTTCAACACGTCGATCGGGAACTGCTTGAGGTAGTTCAGCGACGAGTAGCCGGTACCGAAGTCGTCCACCGCGATGCTCAGGCCGAGGTTTTTCAGGCTGGCGAGAATCTGCATGGCTTCGTTCACTTCGCGCATCAGGATGCTTTCGGTCAGCTCCAGCTCCAGGCACGCCGGTGGCAGGCCGGTTTCTTCCAGAATGGTGGCGATGCGCGTGCCCAGCTGGCCGTCGGAGAACTGCCGCGCCGAGATGTTCACCGACACCTTCGGCACGCGCACCTTGGCCTTGTGCCAGGCCTTGAGCTGGCGGCTGGCCTCGCGCAGCACCCAGTCGCCCACGTCCACCACCAGGCCCAGTTCTTCGATCACCGGGATGAAATCGCCCGGCGGCACCAGGCCGCGGGTCGGGTGGCGCCAGCGCAGCAGGGCTTCGGCGCCTGTCAGGCGCTTGCCGTCGCCGCTGAACTGCGGCTGGTAGTAGAGGATGAACTCGTTCTGCTCCATGGCATGGCGCAGGTCGCTCTCCAGCTCCAGGCGTTCCAGGGCACTGGCGTTCATCTCCGCCTGGTAGAACTGGAAGTTGTTCTTGCCGCGCTCCTTGGCGTGGTACATGGCGGTGTCGGCGTTTTTCATCAGCTGGCTCAGCTCGCTGCCGTCCTGCGGGCTGAGGGCGATGCCGATACTGGCGGTGACGAAGAACTCGCGGTTTTCCAGCACGAACGGCCGCACCAGGCTGCCGAGGATGTTCTCGGCCACGTGGATGGCGCGGTTGAGTGCCATCTCGCGGCTAGCGCGCGGTTGCAGCAGCAGGGTGAACTCGTCGCCACCCATGCGCGCCACGGTGTCGTCGTTGTCCACGCAGGCCAGCAGGCGCTGGGCCATGTCCTTGAGCATGCGGTCGCCGGCAGCGTGGCCGAGGGAGTCGTTGATCGGCTTGAAGCGGTCCAGGTCGAGGAACATCAGCACCACCCAGGCCTTTTGCCGCTCGGCCTGCTGCAGGGCGTTGTACAGGCGGTCCTGGAACAACGTGCGGTTGGGCAGGTGGGTGAGGGCGTCGTAGTAGGCCAGGCGATGGATGCGCTGTTCGCTGGCCTTGCGCTCGCTGATGTCGGTGAAGAAGCACACGTAGCTGGCCAGGTCGCCTTCGTCGTCCAGCACCGCGGTAATACCGACCCAGGCCGGGTAGTGGTCGCCGTCGCGGCGCTTGAGCCACACCTCGCCCTCCCAGCTGCCGCGCTGGTAAAGCTGCTTGACCACGTAGCGTAGGTGGCCTTCCTGCTGTTCGTCGACGGTAAGCAGGCCAGGCAACTGGTCGAGCACCTCGCTGACGGCGTAGCCACTGACGCGGCTGAACGCTTCGTTGGCCTGGACGATATAGCCGGCCGGGTCGGTGATGAGAATGGCCGAGGTGGAGTGCTCGAATACCGTCGCGGCCATGCGCAGGTCTTTTTCGGCGCGGCGTTGCTGGCTGATGTCGCGGCCTACCCCGAGCACGCCTTCGAAGCGTTCTTCATCGTCCCACACCAGCACCAGGCGCAGTTCGATGGGGATCTTGCGGCCATCGGCGCGCAGGCAGTCGAACAGGAACAGTTGGGTGGGCAGCTGGCTGCGTAGCTGGGCCAGCTGGGCCGGGTCGCCCATGGCCTTGCTGACGCGCTCCATCAGGCTGTAGATACCGGTGAGCTGGGACGGGTTGGCGACGATCGACTGCCAGCCGTTGGCAAAGATCCAGTCAGCCTGGTAGCCCAGCACGCCCTGCACCGAGGGGCTCACGTAGTTGAGCTGCAGCATCCTGTCGGTGGAGAAGATCACGTCGCTGATGCTTTCGGCGAGCATGCGGTAGCGCTGTTCGCTGTCGCGCAGCGACTGGCTGGCCTCGATCTGCACCGTCACGTCCTTGCCTACGCCGATGATGCGCGTCACCAGGCCGTCGGCGTCACGGGTCAGCACTTGTTCGCGGATGTCGTAGCAGCGCCAGCCGCCATCACGGTGGCGGAAGCGCAGCTGGCAGTGCAGCGGCTGGTCATGGCCGCTTTCGCGCTGTTGCTGGCGCAGCGCCTGGTAGTGCGCGGCGTCCTCGGGGTGCAGCAGCAGCTCCCAGAAGCGGTCGCCCATCTGCGCCAGCTCGGTACGGTCGTAGCCCAGCGTCTGGCCGAGGTGGCGGTTGCTGAAGATCATGCGCTGGCTGAGCACGTCCTGCACGTACAGCTGGTCGGGCACGGTGCGCACCACGTCCGACCAGAAGCTTTCGCGCTCCAGCAGCGACAGCTCCACCTGCTTGCGGCTGGTGATGTCGCTGATGCTGAGGATGACTGCCTGGTAATCGCGGCGCTGCTGCGGCAGGCGGGCCATCAGCCACAGGTGCAGCTCGCCACCCAGCGGCGCCGGCAGGCGCACTTCCAGCTCCAGCAGCGGGCGCTGCTCGATCAGCGCGTCGATCAGTTGCATGCCAATGCTGTCGCGGCCATCGCCAGTGCCGTCGATCAGGCGCTGCCAGGCGCCTTCGTGGCTGTCGATATTCAACAACTGGCGGGCCACCTGGTTGATCTCGGTGATCTTCAGCTCCAGCAGCAGCGAGCGGCGCAGGCTGGGGTCCAGGGCCAGGCTGTGCTTGAGCGCGGCAGGGTTGCGCAGGTGGTAGCGGTCGAGTTGGCCGGGCAGGCTGGACAGGTCGAGCACACACAAGGCCACGCCGGTGCCTTCGAAGATTTCCTGGTAGCGCCGGCGGTCTTCCTGCAGCGCCCGTTGGCGGCGGCGCATGTTGATCAGGGCCAGCACTGGCAGCAGGGCGCAGAACAGCACCAGCAGGCATTTGCCGAGCAGCGCCGGCAGCAGCTTCTGCTGGGCCAGCTTGGCGTCGAACAGGCCGCGCAACTGCCAGGTACTGTTGTCGATGAAGGCCAGCATCACGCTTTGCAGCGGCTCGTTGCTGGTATCGGCCGGCGCATGGCTTTGCAGTACCTCGCCGTTGCGGCTGTTTTCCAGCAGCCATAGCGGGTGGCCGGCACCATCCAGATGGAGGGTGAGGGTGCGGTAGTAGTACGGCGACAGGCGCAGCAGCCAGTAGCCGCGGCCCTGTTCGGTGGCCTGGCGTAGCAACAGGTAGAGGGTGCGGTTGTCGGCCGAATTGGTGAAGAAGTACGGGCTGCCCTGGTTCAGCCTGAGCAGCTCGTCAAGCAAATGGCGGTCGGGGCTGCCGGCCAGGCTGTCGGCCTGCACCTGCCCGGTAGCGTCTAGCCAGGCCATGCTCTGCAGGGCCGGCAGGCGCTCGCGCAGGGTGCCCAGCAGGCTGGGCAGGGCCGAGGGCGTCGGCGCCTTGACGTAAGGCTGCACCACATTCACGGCCTGCTGGGCCTTGAACGCCATGTTCAGGCTCAGGTGGTCGGCCAGTTCGGCGGTGGCATCCAGGCTCTGTTTGCGCAGGTCGGCCTGGGTATGGTTGAACTGGGCGAACAGCTGCCACAGCAGCAGGCCCAGCAGGATCAGGGCCAGCAGCGCCAGCGCACCCTTGATCGACCCGCGCAGCGAGGCGACGGGCGCCTGTGGCGCGGAACGCAATGACGACGGATGAGTAAGATTGGTCAAGCGTTGATCCTGCGATTGGGCTGGCGATGGCAGGGATGGATCATGCACGGTGTGTGCCGGTGTCTGGTTGCCAGACAGCGGTGGCGCACTATAAGGCCGGACACCCGAAACGAGCTAGCATGCCTAGGATTATGGCAAAGTGCCAGCCAATGTGACCGGTGGTGCCTGCCCGGTGGTTCGGCAAGCCCCTGCAACCTGTGCGAGAATAGCGCCCGCTTCAAATGACAACGCATCGGAGATGTTCGGTTTTGGTTACTCACTTTTCCTCCAATGGCCTCGATTCCGCCTGCGGGCGCAGCAGTCAGACCCTTGTCAGCACTGCCGTGACCGAGGACGTATCCTGCAAGTCTTGCCAGCGTTCGCTGAGCAAACCCGAGGCGGCAACTGTCGCCAAGAGCAAGAGCCCTTCGCTGGCTGAACTGCGCAAGACCGCCAAGGCGGCAGCTGAGCCGGTGGTGGCTGTGGCTGCGGCCAGCAAGCCCGCCGCCAAGGTCGTCGGTACTGCGCCTGCGGCGGTCAAACCTGCCCAAGTGGCCGAACAGCAGCCTGCCCGTAACGGTGGCTTCAGCGTGAAATCGGCCTGGGCCGCGCGCCTGGCCGAGCAGGGCGAGCGCTGCCGGTTGCCGCGCGGCAAGGCCAGGCAGCGTCACGTCTGAGCCATCTCAAGACCTGTGCGGTCCCTGTGTGGGGCTTCAGCCGCGAAGAGGCCGGCACAGGTCATGAGTTTTCCAATCATTCAATCGATCCTGCCTCCACCTTCAACCCTTGCTTACCCTACCGTGCGTCGATGGCTTATTGATGCCATGGGAATGCCCGAATAAACTTGTCGGCTTTTCGCTCTACCGCTCTATTTCGAAGGATCGAACATGTTTTTCCCCTCTCTGGGTCAGCGCGGCATGGGCTGGCTTGCATGCGCGTTTCTTGCCACTTTGGCAAATGTTGCCTCCGCTGCGCCGATGGGGACACCCGGCGACCAGGAGCTGATTCGTGACCGTCAGAACCGCCTGCTTGAAGAGCAGCAGCGGCGTCTGGAACAGTTGCAGGAGCTACCTGGCCGGGGCGCCGAGCCGGTCGCGCCGGTCAAACCCGATGACAGCCGCTGTTTTCCGATCAGCGATATCGTGCTGGAGGGTGCTGATGCGCTCTCCACGTCGGAACGCGAGCGCCTGCTCAAACCCTATCTTGGCCAGTGCCTTGGCGTCACGCAGCTGAACGCGCTGCTCAAGAGCGTTACCGATCTTTATATTCAGAAAGGCCTGGTCACCAGCCGTGCCTACCTGCCCCAGCAGGACCTGTCCAACGGCCGCCTGAAGGTCATCGTGGTGGAGGGCCGTCTCGAAGGCCTGAAGCCGGCAGAAGGCAGCAAGCTTTCCCCTCGTGAGCTGGCCATGAGCTTTCCGGGCGGCACCGGCGAGCTGCTGAACCTGCGCCAGATCGAACAGATGGTCGATCAGCTCAACCGCCTGCGATCGAACCAGGCACAAATGGAACTGACCCCGGGCAAGGCGGTGGGCGGCAGCGAAGTGGTGGTGCGCAACGCCCCACAAAAGCCATGGCGCGTGGGCCTGTCGCGAAGCAACGATGGCCAGCGCAGCACCGGCGAGCAGCAATGGGGCAGCAGCCTGGAATGGGACAGCCCGCTTGGCCTGGCCGACCAACTGGTTTTGCGTGGCAGCCACGATGCCATCAGCGACCACCAGAAGACCTCGCGCAGCGCCATGCTCTACTACAACCTGCCATTGGGCTGGTGGAACCTCAGCTACAGCTACAGCCAGAGCGAGTACCGTTCGCTGGGCGAGGCTTCAGGCTTCAATTTCAAGCAGGACGGTGACAGCCAGAACCACCAGCTGCGGCTGGAACGGGTGATACACCGCGATGCAATGAGCAAGACTTCGCTCAACACCGGCCTGAGCTACTTGCGCACCAACAACTTCATCGAAGACAGCAAGCTGGACACCAGCAGCAACCGCTTGAGTGAAGCGCAGTTCGGCATCAACCACGGGCGGCGGGTCGGCAATGCGTTCGTCAACGTCGACCTGGGCATGCAGAACGGCATCGGTGCCTTCGATGCCCAGGGCGAAGACCAGCGCAGCAGCACCGGCAAGCGCCTGCCCAACGCTCGGTACCGCAAGTACACCGCTACGGTCAGCTACCTCCAGCCGTTCAAGCTGTGGGGTGAGTCGCTGGTGTTCAGCAGCCTGGTCACTGGCCAGCGCAGTGAAGACCTGCTGTTCAGCTCGCAACGCATGAGCCTGGGCAGCCAGTCCTCGATCCGTGGCTACAAGGACCAGAGCCTGAACGGAGACAGTGGCTATTACTGGCGCAACGATGTGCGCTGGAGCCGGCCGGTGGCCTGGGACTGGCTGCAACCCGTGCTGGCCGAATACGGCCTGGGGCTGGCCTACGACGTCGGCGCGATTCGCCATGATCGCTACAACAGCGGACAAAGTGGCCGGCTGTCCAGCGATGCGGTCGAGCTGTTCGCTCGCGGCAAGCACCTGTCCGCCAGCGTGACCTTTGCCCACTCCCTCGAGCGGCCCGCCGCAATCGAAGCACGCGAGGCACCGGTTTACTTCCGCCTGGACATCTTCCTTTAACAGCGCTTTTCCCGAGTACCGACATGGACGTTCGTCAATTCGCCTTCCTGGCCCGTCAGCCTTCGGCTGCCCTGCAAACACGCCGCACCTTCTGGGGCCTGTCCAAGCGTGGGCTGGCTTTCATGCTGGCCAACATGATGTTCTGGCAGCCGCTGGTGGCCATGGCCGACGGCATCGTGGTCAACGGCAGTGGCACCAGCCTCGGCCAGGCAGGCAACGGCGTGCCCATCGTCAATATCGCTGCACCCAGCGGCGCTGGGCTGTCGCACAACAAGTTCAGTGACTACAACGTCGGCCAGCAAGGCGTAATCCTCAACAACGCCACCGGCCGCACCCAGGCCACCCAGCTGGGCGGCATCGTTCTCGGCAACAGCAACCTGGGCGGCCGTGCGGCCAGCACCATCCTCAACGAGGTCAATGGTGGCAACCCGAGCCAGCTCAAGGGTTACACCGAGGTGGCCGGGCAGTCGGCGCATGTCATTGTCGCCAACCCCTATGGCGTAACCTGCAACGGCTGCGGTTTCATCAATACGCCCAGGGCCACGCTGACGACCGGCAAGCCGGTAGTCGAAAATGGGCAACTGCAGCGCTATCAGGTGGAGCAAGGCAGTGTCGCCATCGAAGGCGCCGGGCTCAATGCCAGCAACATCGACCAGTTCGAGATCATCACCCGCAGCGCCAGAATCAACGCCCAGATCCAGGCCCGCCAGCTGGCGGTGGTCGCCGGCAGCAACGACGTCGATGCGCAGAGCCTGGCCGCCACCGCACGTGCCGCCGACTCGGCCCAGGCGCCGCAGTTGGCCATCGATTCCTCGGCACTGGGCGGCATGTACGCCAACACCATCAAGCTGGTAGGTACCGAAGCCGGCGTGGGGGTGAAGCTCGACGGCAAGCTGATTGCCAGCGGCGGCGATATCCAACTCGATGCCAACGGCCAGCTGCGCATGGCCGAGGCCACCGCAGCCAAGGGCTCGGTGGCGATCACGGCCAGCCAGCTCGATGCCCAGGGCGGGGTATATGCCGGCAACGAACTGAAAGTGCGCACCCAGGGCGACCTGAACAATCGCCAGTCGCTCGCTGCCGGGCAACGCATCAGCCTGGACAGCGCTGGGCGGCTGAGCAACCAAGGCATCATCGAAGCGGGCGTCAACGCCGACAACAGCCGCAACACCACCGGCGACGCACGCCTGAACGCCAGGCACATCGATAACCATGGCAACACCGTGGTGGCCAGCCGCGATCTGAGCGTCACGGCGCAGCAAAGCCTGAACAACCAGGGCGGTACGCTCGGCGCCCGGTCTCGCCTCAGCGCAAGCGCCGATACCCTCGACAATCGCAACGCCGGCAGGCTGCTCAGCAGCGGCCAGGCGGACCTCACAGCCTCACGCCTGAACAATGCCCAAGGCGGGCTGATCGACGGCGCCAGCGTGAACGCCAAGGTTGGCCAGCTGGACAACGCCGCCGGTAGCGTGCGCGCGGGCCAGCACCTGGCTCTGACGGCCAGCGGCGCGGTGGATAACCGTGGTGGCCAGCTGACCAGTCTGCAGACCCTGAACCTCAACGCTGGCCAGGTAAACAATAGCGACAGCGGGCGCATTGCCAGTAACCAGGCACTAAGCGCCAGTGTCACGGGCCTCGACCAGCACAACGGCGGCAGCCTGACCAGCGTCAGCGAGCTGAGCCTGAACCTGAACAAAGGCCACCTGAACAATCAGGGTGGCCTGATCAATGCGCCACGCCTGACCCTGAACAACCTCGACACGGTGGATAACCACAAGGGCGAAATCTCCAGCGCCCAAGCGTTTGCGCTGGTGGCGCGCAGTCTCGACAACAGCCTTGGCAAGCTGCTCGGCAACCAGAACCTGAGCCTGCATCTGGACCAGGCACTGAACAACGACGGCGGGCTGGTTTCCGCTAACGGCATCAATGTGCGTGCCGCCAGCCTGGATAACCATGCGGGTACCCTGACCAGCCGTGCCGACCTGGCGCTGCAAGTGACCGGTAACAGCAACAACCAGTCAGGCGAGATTTCCAGCGTCGGTACCACCACCCTCAAAGGTGGCAGCCTCGACAACCGCGGTGGCCAGGTCACCGGCGATGCGGCCTTGCAGGTAGCGCTGGGCGACGCCCTGGACAATCGCCGAGGCCTGCTCGGATCGGCCGGGGGCGTCCACCTGCAGGCCGCCAGCCTGGACAACCGCGAGGCCGGCAACCTGGTCAGCGACGCGGGCCTGAGCGCCGAGGTCACCCGCTTGCTGGACAACCAGCAAGGCGAGATCAGCGCCAAAGGCAACATCGACCTGCGCGCGGCCAAACTCGACAACCGTGCCGGCAAACTGCGCGCCGGCCAGCAGGCGAGCCTGAATGTCGAGCAACTGGACAACCGCCAGCAAGGGCTGCTGAACAGCCTGGCCGCACTCAGCTACAAGGGTTTGCAACTGGACAACCGTGGTGGCCTGCTAAGCGCCGCCGGGCCGGTGCGCCTGCAAGCCGGCAGCCTGGACAATAGCGGCGGTCGTATTTCCAGTCAGCGCACACTGGTGGCCCAGTTCGGGCAAATGATCAACCAAGGTGGCGAGCTGGTTGCCCAGGGCGACCTGTTGCTGGCCGGCAGCCACCTGGACAACCGCGCCAAAGGCTTGATCGGTGGCACCAGCGCGTTACGGCTGAATGTTGCCGAAATCGACAACCGTGGCGGAGAAATCTCCACCACCAAGGCGTTGGCCATGCAAGGCACCCGCCTGGACAACAGCAACAGCGGCAAGGTCCTGGCCGGCAGCGCCCTGCAACTGCAGATGACCGAGGTGCTCAACCGCAACCTGGGCCTTCTGTCGGCCACCGGGCCGCTGACCCTAAGCGGCCAGCAGCTGGACAACGGCCAAGGGCGTCTGGTCAGTGGTGGCGACCTGGACGTTGGCCTGGTTGGCGGGTTAACCAACCAGCAGGGACTGATCAGTGCCGAAGGGCGCCTGGGCGTTACCGTCGGCAAGCTGGACAACAGCAGCGGCAAGCTCTCCAGCGCTGCCGGCCTTTCGCTGACCAGCGCCGGCACGCTGCTCAACCGCAACGGCTCGATCACTACCGACGCCGGTCTGGCGCTGACCAGCCAAAGCCTCGACAACGGCCAGGCCGGCTTGCTCAGCAGCAAAGGCGCGGCCAAGGTCGTTACCGGCACCTTCGACAACGGCGAGGGCGCGCAACTGGTCAGTGGCGACCGCCTCGACCTTGAGGCCGGCCAGCTCAATAACGGCCAGGGCAGCCGCATCGCCAGTGAAAAGGCGCTGGTCGCCAGCGTCACCGGCCTCGCTCAGGACGGTGGCCAACTGTTCAGCAAAACTGCGCTGACCCTCGACCTGAACCACGGCCAGCTGCGCAACCGGCAGGGGTTGATCAACGCGCCACTGCTGGTGCTGAACAACCTTGCCAAGGTGGATAACCAGCAAGGCGAAATCTCCAGTGCCCAAGCATTCACCCTGGCAGCACGCAGCCTGGACAACAGCAACGGCCGGCTGATCGGCCAGCAAGGCCTGACCCTGCGCATCGACCAGGCACTTAACAACCTCAAGGGCCTGGTAGCGGCCAGTGGCCTGGACCTGCGCAGCGCCAGCCTAGACAACAACCTGGGCCTGATCAGCAGCCGCGCCGGCCTGGGCCTGGCCGTCGACGGCGAACTGCGTAATCAGGGCGGTACGCTGATCGCAGATGATCGCCTGCACATGCAGGCCGGCAGCCTGCTGAACCAGCAGGGGCAGGTTTCCGCTGCGGGCGAGTTGCAAGCGCGAATTGGTACCCTCGATAACCAGGCCGGTGTGCTGGTTGCCTCTGGGTACCTGAAACTGTCCGGTGACCAGCTCGACAACCGCCAGGGTGGCCTGATCGGTGCGAGCCAGGGCCTGGACTTGCAGGTGGCGGCGGTAGACAACCGCGCCGGGGAGCTGTCGAGCAAGGCAGACGTCATCCTCGGCGGTACCCGCCTGGACAACAGTGACGGCGGCAAGGTGCTGGCCGACGGCAAGCTGCAAGTCGCCGTCGCCGAGGTGATCAACCGTAGCAAAGGCATGCTCTCGGGCAAGGCCGGGCTGGGCTTGACCGGCAACAGCCTGGACAACGTCGGCGGCCTGCTGCTCAGCCAGCACGCCATCGATGCCACGCTACAAGGCACACTCGACAACCGTCAGGGCCTGATCAGTGCCGAAGGTAGCTTGGGCCTGGCGAGCAACGCACTCGACAACCGCGGCGGCAGTGTTTCCAGCGCGGGGGCGATGACCCTCAAGCACACCGGCAACGTCCTCAACCAGGGCGGGGAATTGGTCACCGATGCGGCGCTGCAACTGAGCGCGGGTCAGGTCACCAACACCGACCTGGGAACCATCAGCGCCAAGGGGCCGGCCAGCATCGACGCCGGCAGTCTCGACAACAGCCGCAAAGGCCGGATCGACAGCGGCGCCAGCCTGGGCCTGATCACCGGCCAGCTGAGCAACCGCGATGGCGGCCGAATTGCCAGCGTCGGCGCCCTGTTGGTCAACGCCAGCGGCCTTGACCAGCAAGGTGGACAGCTGTTCAGCAACAGCGCATTGACCCTGGACCTCAACCATGGCCAGCTGGATAACCGCCACGGGCTGATCAACGCCCCGATGCTGGTGCTGAAGAACCTCGATGGGGTGAACAACCAGGGCGGCGAGATCTCCTCGGCTCAGGCCGTCACCCTGGCTGCTCGCAGCCTGGACAACAGCAGCGGCAAGGTGCTGAGCAATCAGGCGCTGACCCTGCGTATCGACCAGGCCTTGCAAAACATCAAAGGCCTGGTCGCTGCCGAAACCCTGCATACCCGTGCTGCAAGCCTGGACAATACCGGTGGCACGCTGACCAGCCGTGGTGGCCTCGACCTGCAGTTGGCCGACAGCCTGAACAACAGCCAGCAAGGCCTGATCAACGCCGCTGGCCTGCTGGACATTGCAGCCCGCGCTGTCGACAACCAGGCAGGCTCGCTGTTGGGCAACGCCATCCGCATCGATTTCGGCAGTGCCACTGGCGACCTGAACAACGATGGTGGCCTGATCACCACCGATGGCCCGCTGGCTCTCGACCGCCTGCGCGACCTGAGCAACCGCGGCGGTGAAATTTCCTCGCGGCAGGACCTTGCCCTGGCCGGCCGTGCCCTGGACAACAGCGCTGGCAAGCTGATCAGCAGCGGCCAGCTGAATGTCACCGCCCAGCGCCTGCTGAACCAGGGTGGACTGGTCTCGGGCTGGCGAGGCCTGGGCGTAAATCTGGGCAGCCTCGACAACCGCAACCAGGGCACCCTGTCCAGCCGCGATGGCGCGTTGGACGCCGCAGTCAGCGGCGACCTGCAGAACAGCGCGGGTGGCGCGCTGGTCAGCCAGCAAACCCTGAACGTGGCAGCGGCGAACCTCGATAACAGTGGTGCCGGCATCCTGTCCAGTGGCGGCGCGCAGCGCCTGACCATCAGCGGGCTGCTGAACAACGGCCAGGGTGGCCTGATCGACAGCGGCGCGGCGCTGGCCCTCAACGCCATGGCCCTGGGCAACGTCGCCGGCAGCATCAGCGCCCGGCAGGCACTCGAAGTGAATGCCGGTAGCCTGGACAACAGCGCCGGCAGCCTGATTGGCAATGCGGCCGTCACCCTCAAGCTGCTCGGCGCCCTTGCCAACAACAACGGCAAGCTTGCCAGCGCCGGCCCCCTGCGCATCGACAATGCCACGCAAATCGACAACCAGGGTGGCCAGATCGCCAGTCAGGGCCTGCTGAGCCTGTTCGCCAGCAGCCTGGACAACCGCAATCGCGGTACCGTGGCGGCCAGCCAGCAACTGACCTTGGCCGTTGACGGCCAGCTGCTCAACAGCGCCGACGGCCTGATTTACAGCCAGAACGGCGGCGCCGATGTGCGTGCCGCCAGCTTTGGCAACACCAAGGGCACTTTGCAGAGCCAGGGGGCCTTGCAACTGGTGACCGGTGATGTCGACAACCAGAGTGGCCGTATTCTGGCCGACGCTGGCAACCTCGACGTCACGGCCGGCAACCTGGACAACCGTGGCGGCGTGCTTTCCAGCCTGCAAGGCAAGTTGGTCGCCGACCTGCGCGGTGTGCTGAACAACGGTTATGACCTGAACAACAACCGCCAGGGTGGCGTCACCCAGGCCCAGGCCCTCGACCTCAAGGTACTGGGTGGCATCGACAACTATGGCGGGCGAATTGCTGCACAAGCTGGCGATGCCTTGGTCAGCACCGCCGATTTCGACAACCGCAACGGCGGCCTTTATGCCCAAGGGCTGGTCAAGGTTACAGGTGGCAATTTCGACAACAGCGGCGACAACGATGGCCAGATCGCCGGCCAACGCATCGACCTGGACCTCAGCGGTGCGCTGAATAACCGCCTGGGCATCATTGAAAGCGACAGTACCCTGGTCATCAAGGCGGCCAGCCTCGACAACCAGACCGGCCAGTTGCGTGCCTTGGGCACAAGCGGCGCCACCCGCCTGCAGATCGGCGGCCCGTTCGACAACCGCAACGGCACGCTGGAAACCGCCAACAGCGACCTCAGCCTAGGCGTTGGCAGTTTCCTCAACGCTGGCGGCAGCCTGCTGCACGTGGGCAGCGGCACTTTCGACATCAGCACAGCCAATGTCACGGGCGCCGGCGGTAGTATCGTCACCCGGGGCGGCCTCACCCTCAACGCTGACAGCTGGAGCAACAGCAACGTTATCCAGGCCGGGCGCCTGACGCTCAATGTCGGCAACTTCAGCCAGACCGCCAACGGCCAGTTGCTGGCCAGCGAAGCGCTGGTCGGCAGCGGCAGCGACTGGAGCAACGACGGCCTGATCGCCAGTGACGGCAGCCTCAGCCTCGATCTGGCTGGCACCTACGCCGGCAACGGCCGCCTGACCAGCCGTGGCGACCTTGGCCTGAGCGCCGCACAGGTCAACCTGAGCAACACCGGCAGCATCGCCAGCGGTGGCACCACCAGCCTCTCGGTAGTCGGGCAGTTGAACAGTGCCGGCCGCCTGACGTCTGCTACCGGCTTCACCCTCGTGGCAGGCGGCGTCAACAACCAAGGCACGCTGGGTGCCGGCGAAGCGCTGAGCGTGACCACCGGCGCCCTGGTCAACAGCGACCAGGGCCTGATTTTCAGCGGCAGGGATATGGGCCTGCGGGTCGCCAGCCTGACCAACAGCTATGCCGACGTCTACAGCCTGGGCGCCCTGACCATCGACCGGGATGGCCAGGGCGGCTTGGCCAACAGCATCGTGAACCGTTCCGGCTCGCTGCAGAGCGACCTGTCGATGAGCCTGGCAGCGAGCACCATTCAGAACGTGCGGGCGGTGCTGCAGACCGACAACAAGGGCCTCTACACCGCCCGCGTTGGCGAGGTGGCCTGCATCGAGGGCTACAACGCCGGCGACTGCGGCGGCAAGCGCAACCACGTCTGGGAGATCGTCCAGCGTGACAAGTTCGAGGTGACCGACGCCAGTGCCGCCTCCAGCATCACCACCGGCGGCAACCTGACCATCCGGGGCGGCGACCTGCTCAACAGCAGCAGCACCATCGCCGCTGCCGGTAACCTGGTGGCCAGCGTCGATAACCTGACCAACAGCGGTGTGGAAACCGGCGAGACCGAAACCACCCGCATCTTCCGTTCCGAACGTACCCGCAACGCCGGGGCCTGGTACCAGCTGGCCAGCTCGATCACCAGCAAGTACTGGTACGAGAGCGCTGGTTACGACCCTGCCAACCTGGGTGGCTTGCAAGCTGACCTGGCCAGGTTCATCGGCATGACCGAAGCGGAGCTGGTGAGCCTTGGCAGCACCCGCAAACTAGCGGCTGGCGACCAGAGCTATGCCGCCATCATGCAGGCCAATGGCGCGGTGAACATCACCGCCGGCAACGGCATCGACAACAGCGTCGTGCGCCCGGGTTACGCCTACATCGGTAGCGGCGCGCGTACCGATACCACCGCACCCGGTACGGCGTTTTCCACCCGCATCACACTCAACCAGCAGCTGCCGCCGGACCTCGCCCAACAACAGGTCAACCCGCTGGCGCTGCCCGGCTTCAGCCTACCCACTGGGCAGAGCGGCTTGTTCCGCTTGAGCAGCGAGGCCGGCAGCACGACCGCCAGCGGCCCGCAAAGCTGGAGCATGGGCGGCGCCAGCCTGAGCGTCGCGCAGCGCCAGCAACCCTTGCCGCTGGCCCAGGGGCGCACGGTCAGCATCCGCGGTGCCGACCAAGCGGCAGGCAGCAGCACCACGCTGAATACGGCCGATCGCACCCAGGCGAACGTCGCCGGTAGTGCCAGCGCCGTCGACACCAGCCTGCCCGGGAACGCCGGTAGCCCCGCGCTGCCCGGCCGCTCGGCGGTGGACGACCGCATCAGCCAGGCCTCCACGCTCAACGGCCAAGGCCCGCTCACCATCGAGCGCGTGCAAGGCCTGCCCGACAGCAGCGTGCGCAGCAATCCGCACAAGTATCTGATCGAAACCAACCCGGTGCTCACCGACCTCAAGCAGTTCATGAGCTCCGACTACCTGCTGGCGAACCTTGGCTACGACCCGGATGAAAGTGCCAAGCGCCTGGGCGATGGCTTCTACGAGCAGAAGCTGATCCAGCAGGCCGTGGTCGCCCGCACCGGGCAACGCTTTATCGATGGCCAGAACAGTGACGAACAGCTGTTCAAGTACCTGATGGACAATGCCATCCAGAGCAAGCAACAGCTCAACCTGGCAGTGGGCGTGAGCCTCACCTCCGAACAGGTGGCGGCGCTGACCCATGACATCGTCTGGCTGGAAACCGCCGAGGTGAATGGCGAGCAGGTGCTGGTGCCAGTGCTCTATCTGGCGCACGGCAACAACCGTCTGGCCCCCAACGGCGCTCTGATCGCCGGCAACGACGTCAACCTGATCGCCGGCCAGAACCTCGACAACGTCGGGACCCTGCGCGCCAGCAACAACCTGTCGGCCAAGGCCGGCAACAACATGGTGAACAGCGGCCTGGTCGAGGCTGGCAACCGCCTCGACCTGCTGGCTGGCAACGATCTGGTGAACAAGGCCGGCGGCATCATCGCCGGGCGCGACGTCAGCCTCGCCGCCGTGCGTGACGTGATCAACGAACGCACTTTGACTTCGCACCAGAGCAGCAACGGCAGCTACGCCCAGCAGCGCGACTTTGTCGATAACGCCGCCCGGGTGGAAGCCGCGAACAACCTGGCGATCAACGCCGGGCGCGACCTGAGCAACAACGGCGGCGTGCTCAGCAGCGCTGCCGACACCAGCCTGAAGGCCGGCCGCGATGTGAAGCTGACCTCGGTCGAGCAGGTGGTGGTCAACGACCGCGGCGTGCGCCACACCGACAGCAGCGTGACCCAGAACGGCTCGAGCGTGCAGGCCGGGCGTGACCTGAGCGTCAGCGCCGGGCGCGATATCAGCGCGGTGGCCAGTGCGATCGAGGCCAAGCGGGATGTGGCCATGGCGGCGACGGGCGATCTGCAGCTGGCAGCGGCCGCCAACGAGCAGCACTCGGCGAGCAAGACCCGGAAAGTCACCAGCCAGGAGGACCATGTCCAGCAGGTGGGCAGCACCGTGGTGGCTGGCGGCTATGTGGCATTGAAGGCTGGCGACGACCTGGCACTGAGCGCCAGCCGCGTGACGGCGGGTGATGAGGCCTACCTTTATGCCGGTGGCGATGTACAGCTGGTCGCTGAGGAGAACAGCGACTACAGCTACTACCGCAAGACCAAGACCAGCCACTCCGGGCTATCCAGCAGCCAGAAGACCCGGATCGACAGTTCGAAGGCCATCACTCAGCAGGGCTCGTCGGTCAGTGGTGACACGGTGGTCGTTCGCGCCGGGCAGGATATCGGCGTGTCGGGCAGCAGCATCGTGTCCACCAACGACACCAGCCTGCTGGCGGGCCGTAACGTGCAGATCGATAGCGCGACCGAAACGTTCGAGCAAAGCCACTCGAGCTCGAAGAAGAAATCGGGCCTGCTCAGCAGTGGAGGCATCGGCTTCACGTTGGGCTCGACCAGCCTGGAGAAAACCTCGACCAGCACCAGTGAGAACGCCAAGGCCAGCACCATTGGCAGCGTGCTGGGCAATGTCACCATCGAGGCGGGCAAGGACCTGGGTATCAAGGGGTCGGAGGTTGTCGCCGGCAAGGACATCACCCTGGTCGGGCAGAACGTCGAGATCGTTGCTGCTGAAAACCACAACACCAGCGAGCAGACGTCCAAGAGCAAGAGCAGCGGCTTGACCCTGGCGCTGTCCGGTACGGTTGGCAGTGCCATCGACACCGCTTACCAGACTACCAAGCAAGCGACCCGGGAAGAGGACAGCCGGCTTTCTGCACTCCAAGGTATCAAGGCC
This sequence comes from Pseudomonas sp. B8(2017), assembly GCF_002113575.1. Lineage (NCBI taxonomy): Bacteria > Pseudomonadati > Pseudomonadota > Gammaproteobacteria > Pseudomonadales > Pseudomonadaceae > Pseudomonas > Pseudomonas sp. B8(2017). The sequence continues at coordinate 28,462 of NZ_NEIO01000024.1, forward strand.
GGGCTGACCGGTGTTCAGGCCTGGCAGGCTGCCCAGCAGAGCGGTGGCATGACGGCGGATAATGCTGGCCAGTTCGTAGGTATCGCCTTATCGCTGGGCGGGCAGAAGTCGAGCTCGCGGCAGACCCAGGAACAGACCGTCAGCCAGGGCAGCAGCCTGACCAGTGGCAACGACCTGAGCATTGTGGCCACCGGCAACGGGGCCGGCAGCGGCGGGGATATCCGGGTACAAGGCAGTCAACTCAAGGCCGGCAATGACCTGCTGTTGTCCGCCGAACGCGACATCCAGCTTGAGGCTGCTGCCAATACGCAAAAGCTCGATGGCAAGAACAGCAGCAGTGGCGGCGCCATCGGCGCCAGCATTGGTGTAGGTTCCGAAGGTGCCGGTCTCAGCATCTTCGCCAATGCCAACAAGGGTGCCGGCAACGAGAAAGGCAACGGCACGACCTGGACCGAAACCACACTGGACGCCGGCAATGAGGCGACCCTGCTCAGCGGGCGGGACACGGCGCTCAAAGGGGCCCAGGTCAACGCCGCGAAAATCACCGCCGACGTAGGGCGCGACCTGACGCTGCAAAGCCTGCAGGACACCGACAACTACAAGTCCAAACAGGCCAATGTCAGCGGTGGGTTGAGCGTCACCATCATCGGCGCGGGCGGGGCAAGCGGCAGTCTCAGCGTCAGCAAGACCAAGCTCGACTCCAACTACCAGAGCGTGCAGGAGCAGACCGGTCTGTTCGCCGGCAAGGGCGGTTATCAGGTCGATGTGGGCAAGCACACCCAGCTTGACGGCAGCGTCATTGCCAGTACTGCCGACGCCGACAAGAACCGCCTGAGCACCGGCACCCTGGGCTGGAGCGATATCGCCAACAAGGCCGAGTTCAAGAGCCAGTTGGCCAGCGCCAGCATCAGCGGTGGCAACGGTGGTGCTGACACCTTCACCAGCAACATGCCAAGCGGCACGTTGATCGCCTATAACCACAGCGGCAGCGCCAGCGGCACCACATCTTCGGCCATTTCCGAAGGCACGCTGGAAATCCGAGACCCGGGCCGGCAGCAGCAGGATGTGACCAGCCTCAGTCACGACGTCGAGCATGCCAACGACAGCATCAGCCCGATCTTCGACAAGGAGAAGGAACAGCGGCGCCTGCAGCAGGTTCAGCTTATTGGCGAAATCGGCACACAGGTATCGGACATCGTCCGCACCCAAGGGCAGCTGAAGGCTGACCAGGAGGCGCGTGCGGAACTTGAAGCACACGGCATCGTGGCGCCGGGTGAAGGGGCAAGCAAGGAGGCGGTGAAGGCGTACCAGAAACAACTGGTCGCCACCGAGGCTTACCAGCGAATCATGGGTAAGTATGGCACCAGTGGTGATTACCAGCGCGTGACCCAGGCCGTGACAGCGGCACTGCAAGGGTTGGCGGGTGGTGATATCGGTTCTGCGCTGGCAGGCGCATCGGCACCGTACCTCGCGCAGGTGATCAAGAAATCCACTGGTGACAATGCTGCACTCAACGTCATGGCCCACGCAGTGTTGGGTGCCGTTGTCGCCCAAGCGCAGGGCAACTCGGCGGCAGCCGGGGCAGCGGGTGCGGCCGGCGGCGAACTGGTTGCCCGCCTGATCACTCAGCAGTTGTATGGCACCAGCGATAGCAACTCGCTCAGTGAAGAGCAGAAACAGACCGTTTCGGCGCTGTCGACGCTAGCGGCCGGGCTTTCGGGCGGTCTGGTGGAAGGTAATAGCGCTGGGGCTGTCGCGGGTGCCGGTGCGGGCCGTAACGCGGTTGAAAACAACCTGCTGGCGAACAAATACGGCGTTGAACGGCTGGATGCCGCCAGCCGGGCGTTGTATGAGAAGCTCAAGGCCGCCGGTATCGGCAGTATTGATGAGTTGCACGAGCGGTATAAAGCCTGTGGTGGAAATGGCGGCTGCGAGGTTGGTATTCGTGATGAGTACCGGCAGCAGGAGAAGCAGGCTGGGGAAAAGCTGGTTGAGCTGTACCAGAGCGGCAGGCTGAGCAAAGCGGAATATGACCTTCTGGTAACGGATTACGCCCTTGCGATGATGAGGGGGGTAGTGGACGCGCAGAAGAGCGACGCGGACGCGAGCTTCCTTGATGTCTACGCGCTGTCGGGCAGCGATTGGTCGCCAATGGGCGTTGTTGCGAATCCGTATGTGAACGCGATCAGAGCGAGTGAGCTGATTGCGGAATGGAGACGGCAAGGGTTAACTGAAGAGGCAATCAATGAACGGGCACGTCAGGACGGCTTGCTCGGCTCGACCTTGGCGCCGGTGGATGTGCCAGGGATCATTAGCCTTGTCGATAAAGGTGCTACGCGGGATGATGTAGTAAAATTAGCGGCGGTGGTGATACTAGGCAAAGCTACCAGCGGTGCAAAAGACCCCACCCGCTTTATTGATGGAGTGAAGGTCGTTGATCAAAAGACCGGAAATGTTTTACAAGGCACTGTTGATCTCGGCCCGACCATAGACCGGATAAAATCAGGTGGTTCGTTCCCTCATCGAAACGATGGGTCTATATTTCAGAATCGTGGCGGGGATTTGCCGCAAAAACCTGCTGGCTACTATACAGAGTACGTACATCCTACCCCAGGTGTTTCAGGGCCAGGGCCTCAGCGGATAGTTGTTGGGAAGGGTGGTGAGATGTACTACACTGCAGATCATTACAAAACATTTATCCCAGTCAATAAATAAAACAAGGAGTGGAAATGCTGCCATTCAAGTACTCCGATCTCACGCCTTCATTCGACGCTGCGGAAGTCTTTTATGTCCGTATTGATCCGAAAATTTCTCTCTCGGAAGAGCTGCTGAGCGCGCTATATTACCAGCTATGGCTTCCAGGGTATTTTGGATTCAATTGGGATGCACTCTACGACTGTTTGAGAGATCTTGAATGGATTCCATGCCGCAAGGTGGTTCTTGTGCATGAAGTTACTCCAAACGTGCCAGTAGATGACCTGAAGGTTTATCTGGAGGTGTTGCGCGACGCGGCTCTTGACTGGGGGCGAGATGAGGCGCATCAATTGGAGGTTTTCTTCCGGTCGACTGACCGAAGTGCCGTAGAGGCACTTTTAATGAGCTAATTCAAGTGGTGCAAAAGGAATAGGGAACGCTACAGAGGCGGGCTCTGTTTTACTCAGTAACGTAATTTTTGGTCAAAAGATCCTATTCAGTTTAGTGGAAATAAGGTCTATCAGCGGAATGATTTATTTGATCCTAATTTGCAAACTGGTTGGCGTGAAGGTGGCAAAGTCATAACAGGTAGTAATGTTGAGGGTATGGCCTCTGGTCGAGCGCCCATAGGTGTAGATGGCAAGTCGGTGAACCTGCACCATATGACGCAAACACAGTCAGGGCCTATTGCAGAAATGACGCAAAGTTTTCACCAAGCCAATAGCGCAACTATTCACATTAACCCTAATGCAATTCCTTCTGGTATTGATAGGGCAGCTTTTGATAGGTGGAAGGTGCAGTACTGGAAGCAACGATCTGCAGACTTTAGGAATTGAGAATGAGCCAAGTTACGACGCATCAAATTGAGGATTTAGTATCACTGCATCCTGATATCGTGTGCTTTGGTAGCCAGGCCGATTGCGTGGGTGATGACTGGATTGAGAAGGCCGAGCAGCGGCTAGGACTTGAACTGCCAGGGTCGTACAAGTGGTTTTTTAAAGACGTATGCGGGGGGCGAGATTGGTACTGAAGAAATTTACAGTATCTATGGCGTGGACTTTGAGGGTGTCAATGGAGGGGATATTGTCTATCAGCATATTGTGGGCATAAAAAATAATCTGGTAGATGGCAAAAAGCTTGTGATTAGCGAAACTGATATGGGGGAAGTCTTTTTCTTTGACTATTCAAAGTTTAAAGATGGTGAGTGTCCCGTGAATCTTCGACTTCCGTCTGGTGAAGATGTTAATTACGCTTCAGATTTTTATGAGTTTTTATATAAACGAATTTCTGCTCATATTTGATAGGTGTCCTCATTCTGCACCGGCCATGCGCCGTGTTGTTTTATCTGCTTACTGCAAAATCTCCTTTCCTTCGCTGCTTGCTTTGGTCGTGGCCTGAGCGATCAGGGCATCGAGCATCTGCGCAACGAATTTCTGTTGGCTTTTAGATAGCTGCTCAATGGCTTCCAGTTGCTGTTGCCATTTTGGAGCAGGCCCACGTTTACGCACAGTGGTTTCCTTCTGCTGACCAAACAGCTCTTCGAATGTGGTCGAAAGCAGCCTGGCCAGCTCCGGCAACGCCGCTACCTGGATACGCCGCTTGCCGGACTCATAGGCTTGGATGGTCTGCTGGGACACGCCCAGCCGTTCAGCCAAGTGGGTTTGGCTGCTGGCCGACGCCGAAAAACAGGCGATTACGCGCCTGCATCAGAATGCCCAGCGGCTGATCAAAACCGTGGCGTTCGCCGATCAATGGACCTTTCTTTCGGACAAAACCCGTACCCGGCGCGACCACATGAAATACCTGACGCTGATTCGCTGCATTGCCTTGCTGCATCAGCATCAACGCCCAGTCAAACACATTGAGCACCGAGGCAAGTCGTTGGCTTACATCGAGGTCACGAAGGGCGACATCGTGTTGGCCAATCGGCTGGCCCACGACATTCTTGGGCGCACCCTGGACGAACTGCCGCCGCAAACGCGGCGTTTGCTGGAGTTATTGCAGGGCTGGGTCGAAGCCCGAAGCCAGGCGCAGGGGCTTAAAAAGAATGAGTTTCGGTTTGGTCGCAAGGACGTGCGCGAGGCCACCGGTTGGGGGAATACCCAGTTAAAAATCCATTTGGGCCGACTGACCGAACTGGAATACCTGCTGCCGCACCGCAAGGGGTTAGCGCATGAATACACCCTCACGTATGACGGCAAAAGCGGTCATCAACCGCATTTGATGGGCCTGATCGATGCCGACCAACTCGACAACACATCCGCTCGGTCGGGGGATTCAGAAAAACGATCGGACTCAGGTCGGGCCATGGTCGGTACTCAGTCGGACACCCTCAACCATGCGCAAAGCCACGCCGTTTCTGGCGTTGAGGCCGAAGCGGTCGGTCTGAACGAAAAACCACTGATCCAGCATCCACAAAACAACCACTCCGCGTTGTCCAGCGCCGTCTAAGTCGAGGTGGTTATGCCGAAAAAAGACGAGAGCAAAAAACAGCGTGTTTCGGAACAAATCATTGGCCCACTAGGCGATCCCGGCAGCCTGTATTTTCAGATGAAACAGTTTCTGCAATACCAGCGTGAGCGTGGTTATTCCGAGCGCACCGTGGGCAACCGCGAAAGCCTGTTGATTGCGTTTATCCATTGGTGTGACGAACGCGGTTTGACCCGGCCCCAGGAAATCACCCGACCCATTTTAGAGCGCTATCAGCGTCATCTTTTTTTGTATCGAAAAGCCGATGGCGAACCGCTGTCGACCCGCAGCCAAACGGTGCGCATCACGCCGATTCGGGTCTGGTTCAAGTGGCTGACCAAGACCAATCGCATCTTGTACAACCCGGCTTCACCTGAGATTGAATGAGCAAGGCTTGATTGATCTGCAAACCTGGATGATCGACTCAACCGCAGTACGTGCAACCCGAGCCTCATCTGGCGCTCGGAAAAAAGGGGGCCTGACGAACCTGCCGATCACGCTCTAGGCCGCAGTCGCGGTGGCCTGACAACTAAGATTCACATGCTCTGCGACGCCAACGGGACACCGTTGCGCTTCCTCCTCTCTGGCGGTCAAGCCAGTGACATCAGCTACGCACAACCACTGCTGGACGAAGTCAGCATTCCATCAAACCAACCTGGCCGCCCGCGCAAGCGCTGCAAATGGTTGCTCGCCGACAAGGGCTACGACGCCGAAACGCTGCGCCGATACTGCGACCAGTACCGTATGCAACCCGTCATCCCGATGCGCTCTATGAAGCGCAAACCCAAGCCTGGCTTACCCAGACTGTTTGATGGGCCCAAATACTGACAGCGCAACATCATTGAACGCATTTTTGGCTGGCTGAAAGAGAATCGCCGCATCGTCACACGCTTCGACAAGCTCGCGAAAAGCTATGCCGCCATGGTCTCACTGGCTTGTTCCATGCGGTGTTTGCGACATCTCTTTTCGTACGGAGCCTAGTATATTCAACGGACCTGGGGAGAGGTTGAACCTCCTTCCCATGAATGGGAGCTTGAATAAAGGTACTTGGAAATCTATGGGGGATACATGGGCGTCCGCACTCAAGGAGGGAAAGCAAGTTAACGTAAAGATTGAGGCTATTTATTCTGGCAATAGTGTTCGGCCAGAAAGCTTTAATGTGCAGTATTCAATAGGTATTGCTCGTCCAAAAGAGATTTTATTCAAAAATTCACCGGGTGGAAATTGATGCGTAGTGATGATGATATCTACAATGACATTGGGGGTATTCTGTTTGAGATTGCTCCCGATGGAGCCTGTAAAGTTATTATGCGTGCACAACTATCCCAGGAGCTAGATAGCTGTGAGTATGAGTATGACTACATTGATGTACAAGGTAACGTTGCCTGGTTTACGGCAGGCGGGCGAGTCAATACAGATATTTTAGATCTTTTAATAGAGTTGCGTCGTTGGTATGTTGAGAATAAACTGACAGGAGGACTGCCAGCGTGGAGTGGCTGTGAGGTGGCCTTGGACTTGATTAAATTTAAAATTTGCATCGACTTTATTTATCCTTGAGAATTAAGTGGCAAGTTTAGATGTAGAGGCTTAGGCTGAATGTGGTGTGCTTTTGGGAAGTGTCAGCCTTTTTGTGTGCGAGCCGGTAACGGCCTGCCGTCTGGCAGGCCCTGATTTTCACTGGGTCGGCCTGATGAACCGATCTCCGTACAAATCGCGAATTTGATTCATCGCACTTTTCCAATCCTGCGCCGCTGAGCCCCAGTTCGCCGTCATGTTTCGCAGGCCCAGCCAGATCAGCAGAGGCAATCAATGAACGGGCACGTCAGGACGGCTTGCTCGGCTCGACCTTGGCGCCGGTGGATGTGCCAGGAATCATTAATCTTGTCGATAAAGGTGCTACGCGGGATGATGTAGTCAAGTTAGCGGCGGTGGTGATACTAGGCAAAGCTACCAGCGGTGCAAAAGGTACTGCAACAGATCCGAAGGCATCAAAGATCACTATGATCATCACTTGAATATGGTGGATGACATAAAGGATTAACTTTCGTCTCAAGGGTTGAGAGTCAGCGAAAAGGAAATGTCATTCGGTAGCTCCTGCGGAACTGGTCGTTGTAGGCCAGATATCGTGGCCGAAGCACCTGATGGGACCTTGAGAATTATTGAGGTTAAGACAGGGGGCGCGGACTTCAGTATTCGTCAGTCAGAATTTTTCCCTCAAATAAAAGATGGGGCTTCAATTCCAAGAGGGAAAGTTTCCGAAAGTTTTGGCCTCACGCCAGGCGTACCAATAAAGGATCAAGGTTATCCTAACGGTATCCCTATTGAGATAATGAATTTTCCTGGTGCTAAGTGATGAAGGAAAAAGATGTGGCTTCAATTTTGACGGAGCAGGGCTGGGTTTGTAGCAAGGATGAAGTCGGGGATTATTTTTGCGTGACAGATGTTGATGGGGTTAAAGTTCAAGTAATCCCGTCTGTGAAGAAGCGCTCGGATCATTTTCGGGTGTCACTTATGCCATCGGTTTCGACCAAAGAATTCTCGGAAACTGTTGCGTTTGTGTGGGGAGAGGGGAGCGGATATTCGCCGGTAATAGTTAGTAATGAGCCTCCGGAGAAGTTGCCTGAATTTTCTAGTGATGATGTTCTCAGGATGTCTGAGAAAGCCATGTCTTGGGCACGCTCTCAAAATATTGAGTCCGGCCTGATGGGTTATAGAAGTCTGCCGACTGACAGTAAAGGCGCGATGCCCCTTCGGCACTTGGCTGCATTGGCAATAGCTGGTGACGTTGAACGATTGAACGGTTACAAGAAGAGCTTTGAGATGGGAGACAGGCTTGGTTTTGTACCCTGCATTACTGATGGCATGATTGATCGGGCAGTCTTGAAAGCCAAACTTGCAAAATAGATTTTTTCTTGAGCGCTACACGCTGAAGCGTCGCGGCTGATCAATGAGGTAAATTTTATGTTTGCAGATCGTATTATTGAATTCGGGAAGAAATTCGACGGCCGATTGGAAGCTGGCCTGCTCCAAGGGGCTTTGGACTATGTCGCGTACAATGAGGAAGGCCTAGCCTTTGAGATACTATGCGATCACATTTGTGAATTTGATATTTCTATTACGGACGACGAGTACCAGGAGGCAGTTAGACTTATCACAGATCTAGGGTTTGATTTAGATGAGGGTCCATTTAAGCACTTGGTGGGATTGAAGAAATAAAATCCTAGGGGTCGGTTGGTGCAAAAGGCGCAGGTGAGGTTGCCTCTATTGGCGGAAAGACCTGTGTTTATAACTGCGTTGTTGATGGCATGACGAGATTAATTTAATTGGTCATGAAATGAAGTTTGGTATTGAATTTGTATATAGTAATTAGATTAAGTTCATATTCATCCAGGCACCGGCTTCGACCAAAGCCAGCAGCGAAGGAAGGGAGGCTTGGCTTGAGCGATCAGGGTATCGAGCATCTGCGCAACAGAGTGTGGGTGATGCCGTGTTCTTTGCGCAGGCGGGCAATTCGCTCGCCCACGGCAATGAAAAATTCACGTTTTTCGCTGGTGATGCTCAGTCCGCAGGCCAAGCCCCGTCTTGGTCTATACCAGCGTACTCCGCTTTGCTCAGCCTCCCTTTGTCCAATGATGAACATGACTACCTTTCTGCCACCCAGCAGGCGAACAGTTGAGCGTGTCGCACGTAGTTGAGATGATAGCCAGCTTGGCAGCGGCGACGACTGGCGCAGGCGCCACAGGAGCGAGCAGCCTGCCGGCTCTGAGCGTCATGGCGAGGTCGATTTTTTGAAGCGAGAACATGAGGTAGGGCGGAAAAGGCTGCTTCACTGCGTTGCACCACCCAGCGACCGCATCCAGACCCCCGGCCAATCCTCGCCAGCTGCGCAACGGATCATTTTCATGGCGAGAAGGCTGTTTACGCGTTTTTGCAGCCCCAATTAACAGCGCGACGCCAGACAACGAATTTTTTGGCAATGGCAGCCCGGTCAAATTCACGTGGGCTGCCCGGTATTTCTTAACCTTTAGACTGGGGTATCCAGAATGGCTCAATACGTCTACACCATGCATCGGCTGAGCAAGGTCGTGCCGCCGAAGCGGGAAATTCTCAAGAACATTTCCCTGTCGTTCTTCCCGGGCGCCAAGATCGGCGTGCTCGGCCTGAACGGCGCCGGTAAATCGACCCTGCTGCGGATCATGGCGGGCGTCGACAAGGAATTCGACGGCGAAGCCCGTCCGATGCCCGACATCAACGTTGGCTACCTGCCGCAGGAACCGCAACTGGACCCGAACAAGTCGGTGCGCGAAGTGGTCGAGGAAGCGGTCAGCGTGATCAAGGACGCCCAGGCGCGCCTGGACGAGGTCTATGCCGCCTACGCCGAACCGGATGCCGACTTCGACAAGCTGGCCGCCGAGCAGGCCAAGCTGGAAGCCATCCTGCAGGCCGCTGACGGCCACAACCTTGAGCGCCAGCTGGACGTTGCCGCCGACGCTCTGCGCCTGCCGGCCTGGGACGCACGCATCGAGCACCTGTCCGGTGGTGAGAAGCGCCGCGTGGCCCTGTGCCGCCTGCTGCTGTCGGCCCCCGACATGCTGCTGCTGGACGAACCGACCAACCACCTGGACGCCGACTCGGTGGCCTGGCTGGAGCGCTTCCTGCACGACTTCCCGGGCACCGTGGTAGCCATTACCCACGACCGTTACTTCCTCGACAACGTCGCCGGCTGGATCCTGGAACTGGACCGCGGCGCGGGCATCCCGTACGAAGGCAACTACTCGGGCTGGCTGGAAGCCAAGTCCGAGCGCCTGGCGCAGGAATCCAAGCAGCAGTCCGCCCACGAGAAGGCCATGAAAGAGGAACTGGAATGGGTGCGCAAAGGCGCCAAGGCCCGCCAGTCCAAGTCCAAGGCCCGTCTGCAGCGCTTTGAAGAAATGCAGTCGCAGGAATTCCAGAAGCGCAGCGAAACCAACGAGATCTACATCCCGGCCGGTCCGCGCCTGGGCGACAAGGTCATCGAGTTCAAGAACGTCACCAAGGGCTACGGCGATCGCGTGCTGATCGACAACCTGTCGTTCTCCATGCCTAAAGGCGCCATCGTCGGTGTGATCGGTGGTAACGGTGCCGGTAAGTCGACCCTGTTCCGCATGCTGATGGGCAAGGAACAACCGGACTCGGGCAGCATCGAGATCGGTGAAACCGTGCAGCTGGCCTGCGTCGACCAGAGCCGCGAGGACCTGGACGGCGGCAAGACCGTGTTCCAGCAGGTTTCCGACGGGTCCGACATGATCCGCATCGGCAACTACGAGATCCCGTCGCGTACCTATGTGGGCCGCTTCAACTTCAAGGGTGGCGACCAGCAGAAGTTCGTCAAGGACCTGTCCGGTGGTGAGCGTGGCCGCCTGCACCTGGCCCTGACCCTGAAGGAGGGCGGTAACGTCCTGCTGCTCGACGAACCGTCCAACGACCTCGACGTCGAAACCCTGCGTTCGCTGGAAGAAGCCCTGCTGGACTTCCCGGGCGCGGCGATCGTGATCTCCCACGACCGTTGGTTCCTGGACCGTGTGGCTACCCACATCCTGGCGTACGAAGACGACTCGAACGTGGTGTTCTTCGAGGGTAACTACACCGAGTACGAAGCCGACCGCAAGAAGCGCCTGGGCGATGCTGCTGCCCAGCCGCACCGTGTACGGCACAAGAAGCTGGCCCAGTAAGCCGGTGTTCTGATGCACAAGAATGGGGCCCTTTGAGGCCCCATTTTTGTGCCTGGCTGGAAAGTGGTGCTGGCTTCATTCGCGGGCATGCCCGCTCCCACAGGAGCCCCTGGAACCCAAGGCCTGTGGTGAACCTGTGGGAGCGGGCGCGCCCGCGAATGAAGCCGCCGCCGCCCCGGGTTTTGTATACACTTATAGAAAACGCACCAAATAATTTCAAAAAAACGACATTTCGCCCTATTCCGGTGCGATTGCTTCTTGGTACATTCGTGAAAAAAACCAATAAGTCCAATCCTCTTGGTGAGATGTCTACCATGATCGAATCTGTCGACAATTTCCTCGCGCGCCTGAAGCAACGCGACCCGGCCCAACCTGAATTCCACCAGGCTGTGGAAGAAGTGCTGCGCAGCCTGTGGCCATTCCTCGAGGCCAACCCGCATTACCTGCAGGCCGGCATTCTGGAGCGCATGGTCGAGCCCGAGCGCGCCGTGCTGTTCCGCGTGTCCTGGGTCGATGACCAGGGCAAGGTGCAGGTCAACCGCGGCTACCGCATCCAGATGAGCAGCGCCATCGGCCCGTACAAGGGCGGCCTGCGCTTCCACCCGTCGGTCAACCTGGGCGTGCTGAAGTTCCTGGCCTTCGAGCAGGTGTTCAAGAACTCCCTCACCTCGCTGCCCATGGGCGGCGGCAAAGGCGGCTCGGACTTCGACCCCAAAGGCAAGAGCGACGCCGAAGTCATGCGCTTCTGCCAGGCGTTCATGAGCGAGCTGTACCGCCACATTGGCGCAGACCTGGACGTCCCTGCCGGCGACATCGGCGTGGGTGCCCGTGAAATCGGCTTCATGTTCGGCCAGTACAAGCGCCTGGCCAACCAGTTCACTTCGGTGCTGACCGGCAAGGGCATGACCTATGGCGGCAGCCTGATCCGCCCGGAAGCCACCGGCTACGGCTGCGTGTACTTCGCCGAGGAAATGCTCAAGCGCCAGGACAAGCGTATCGATGGCTGCCGCGTGGCGGTTTCCGGTTCGGGTAACGTGGCCCAGTATGCCGCGCGCAAGGTCATGGACCTGGGTGGCAAGGTGATTTCGCTGTCCGACTCCGAAGGTACCCTGTACGCCGAAGCTGGCCTGACCGATGCCCAGTGGGATGCGGTGATGGAGTTGAAGAACGTCAAGCGTGGCCGCATCAGCGAACTGGCCGCGCAGTTCGGCCTGGAGTTCCGCAAGGGCCAGACCCCGTGGAGCCTGCCGTGCGACATCGCCCTGCCGTGTGCCACGCAGAACGAGCTGGACGCCGAAGACGCCCGCACCTTGCTGCGCAATGGCTGCATCTGCGTGGCCGAAGGCGCCAACATGCCGACCACCCTGGAGGCTGTGGATATCTTCCTGGAAGCGGGCATTCTGTATGCCCCGGGCAAGGCCTCCAACGCCGGCGGCGTGGCCGTGTCGGGCCTGGAGATGTCGCAGAACGCCATGCGCCTGCTGTGGACTGCCGGTGAGGTGGACAGCAAGCTGCACAACATCATGCAGTCGATTCACCATGCTTGCGTGCATTACGGTGAAGAGGCGGATGGCAGCATCAACTACGTCAAAGGTGCGAACATCGCAGGCTTCGTGAAAGTGGCTGATGCGATGCTGGCGCAGGGCGTCGTTTGATCTGAGGCCGTTGGGGCCGCTTTGCGGCCCTTTCGCGACACAAGGCCGCTCCTACAGGTACCGCGCATGTTCAGAAATGACGCGGTCCTTGTAGGAGCGGCCTTGTGTCGCGATGGGCTGCAAAGCAGCCCCCAGGTCCTCAATCTTCACCCAAAACCTCAACCACTTCGATCACCTGCTCCCCCACCGGCCGCCGCCAGACCACCTCATCCCCAGGCCCTGCCCCGAGCAAAGCCCGCCCCAACGGCGAACCCCAGTTGATCAACCCCCGCCCGGCATCCGCCTCATCCTCGCCCACCAGCCTTACCACTTGCTCCTGGTCCTGCCCATCGACAAACCGCACCCGGCTACCAATCTGCACCTTGCTGCGCGATGTCGCCGCCGGCACCACCTGGGCACTCTGCACCCGCGCGCTGAAGTAGCGCAGGTCCCGTTCGGTATCCGCCAGCCGCTGCTTGTCGCCACGTTCGCCCTGTGCCTGCAGTTCGCTGCGCAGGGCGTTCAGTTCGGCCACGCGCTCCTGCAGCTGGCGCAGGCCACTGGCGGTCACGTAGTTGGGTTGTTCGCTGACCCGTCGCTCGACCGGCTGATCAGCCTGGGCGGCGGCCTGGTCTTCGTTGACGAATGCTCGGCTCATGCGTGGCCTCCTTGTGCAGGAGACCATCATCGCAGGCCGCCGGTTTCAAGGGATGTCCGTTTGCGACTCAGTTGTGGCGATAGGCGCGTGCGGCGTCGCGGTCCTTTTCCTGCTCCCAGTCGCGCTCGCGCTGGTCCCAGAAGCGCTCGTGGTACTGGCGCTGTTCTTCGCTGTTCTGCATGGCGTGGCACTGGCGAAAGCCGTCGTCCCAGCCGCTTTCGTACTGGCGCTCGTGCAGGTAGCGCGGCACGTCCTTGCGAAAGCCGCCGACCATCAGTCCTGCCGCCTGGCGGCCGCTGCTGCAGCCATCCTGAAAGCCATCGGCATAGGCGGGGGGATAACCCTGGTGGACCATCTGCTCGTGGGTGGTTTCGCAACCAGACAGCAACAACGCCATGCACACGCCGAACCAGTACCGCGACATAACCACAAAACCCTCCGGTTGATACTGGAAAGTCTAGGTGGCGATTTGTCGGGGGGGCGTTAAAACAGTGTCAAAGAGTCGGTTGGTTCACACTGTGGCCTGTACCGGCCCTATCGCCGGCAAGCCAGCTCCCACAGGTACTGCACATGCCTTGAATCCTGTGATCATCCTGTGGGAGCTGGCTTGCCGGCGATAGGGCCAGTGCAGACAACCGATGCTTTTCAGTAGTGATACCACTTCAACTCCAGCATCACCTCGTTCTGCGCCGTAGCCAGGTGGCTGAATTCCCGCGAAGCACTCAACCGCACCCCCAGGTTCTGGCTGATCTCCCACTGCTGGTTCAAACTCACACTGCGCCGTACCTCGCCATTGGTGAAGTAGTCGCCCTTGGCCTCCAGCGTCATGTTGCCCAGCCCGTTGCGCCACAGCAGCCCGCCATTGAAGCCCGCCGCCGGGGCGATGAACTGGGCAAAATCATTGTGGTGCTCGATCCGCACCGTGCCCAGGGCAAAGCCCAGCAACCCGTCGGCCAGTTGCCAGGTGCCGCCGGCCCCGCCGTTCACATGGCTCACCAGCACTTCGTCATCATGCTTGCCCGGCACGCGCTCCAGCCCGCCGGCCACCTGCCACGACCAAGGCTTGAGCAGCTCGTTGCGCGGCGTCAGCGAGCGGATGGTGGCCAGGTCCAGGCGCTGCACCTGCCAGTCATTGCCTTCGTACTGGCGCAGCTTCAGCTGCAGGATCTCGATCTGCGCCCCCAGCGGGAAGCCATAGGCGTTGTCATTCAGGTCGTGGTAGGCCATGCGCAGGCCGTACTCGGCGTAGGCGCGGTCTTCGCGGGTGCCCACGCCAAGCTGCCAGGTGCGTGAATCATGGCCGTCCTCGGGCAGGCCCGGGCGCTCGATCTGCAGGGGCGGTGGCGGGTTGCTGTTGATCGCCCGCAGCAGTTCGAAACTGCGCTTGGCTTGCCCTGGGTCGCGCTCCTGGCCATTGGCGCGGTAACGCTCCAGGCGGTACGCGGCATCCTGCACCAGCGCCTGGCGCTGGCGGGGGAGGGCCTTGAACTCGGGGCTCTGCAGGTGAGTGGTGTCGGCGCTTGCAGCCAGCACCTGGCGCTTTTCGCCGTGATCGAGTGGCTCGGCCCGAGCCAGCAGTTCACGTTCTCGAGAGGGGCGGTACGTCTCGCTGGCGACCATGCCGGACTGCTTCACGGCCTTCACCGTGTCGGTCGGGATGGCGGTCAGCGGAAACTGCGAGGTCAGGTCCAGGCTCGGGCGGGCCACCTGCAGCAGTTCCAGCAGGCGGTACGAGCAGTTTTCGTCGAAGAAGAAGTAGTCGAACTGGATCTGCTTCAGCTCCCACACATGTTCGACCATGCGCCCGGTTTCTTCCGGAGTCAGGTCCAGCTGGTACTCCCACAGGTCGCGGTTTTCCAGGCTGCGGTATTCGGACAGTTTTTCCTGGTAGGGCATCAGCGCGAACAGGCCCGGGTAGCCGCCCATCAGGCCCTTCCAGGCGTACAGGATGCTGTTGTCGCTGCCTTCGATGTAGGCGCCGAAGTTGATCGCGTAGCTCAGCAGCGTGGTGTCGTCGCTGCGGGTGTTGGACTGGTCGATGCGCAGCAAGGTGTGGCCGAACATCGATGACGGGCTGTTCAGGTAGGCCGCCGGGAAGATCAGCGCCGCACTGTGCGGGTCGATCGACTGGTACCAGGTGGTGAATTCCTGGCAGTCCGGTTGCGGCAAGTCTTGCAGGTCGAGCTGTTCGCGCAGCCAGCGGGTGCGCGCCGGGAATACGCACTGGGCATGCTTGTCGCCGAGGCTGGCCGGGGCGTACAGCGCTTCGACCGTGGCTTGCAGCTCTTGGTCGGGGTGGTGCGCGCCATCCTCGGCGAGGAAGAACGCATCATCGTCCACATAGCTGCGCCAGCCACCCAGCTTGGCGGTTTCGTAATGGCCCAGGGCAATCCAGTAAGGGGTGTTGGCCAGTTGCTGGACACGGCCTTGGTCCAGCACGGGCGCGGCATGAACAGGGGCGCAGGCACACAGCGCCAGGGATACGAAGCGTTTGAGCATGTCGGGCAACTACTTCTTAACGATGCCGAAAAAAGGCGAAACCCGCCCCGGGGCCGGGGCGGGAGCAGCTGCACTCAGGCCTCGGTTGCGTATTTGGCTAGGCGTGGGTCGTTCTTCAGAACAGCCAGGGTGTTGCTGTGGACGGTTTCGGCAGTGACGTCGGCGCTGCTGAAGATCTGGTTGAAGTGCTGGTGGGTGACCGATGCGAAGTAGCCACGGTCTTCCGGGGCCACGCCGAGAACCACGGCATAGGTGGTCAGTGCTTCGCCCTGGCCCATGGCCATGTCTTCGGAAAGCTCATTCATCATGCCGTTCATGGCGAACCACGACTTGCCGCCGTAGGTCAGCGACGCCTTGGTCGAGCAGCCGTTGGTGCCGGAGGTCATGCCGAAGGTGGCGTTACCGGAGGTGCCGTTGGTGGTGGAAGCCAGGAAGTGTGCCGGAGTGCCGCGCTGGCCTTCGAACAGCATGTTGCCCCAACCGCAGTTCGGGCCGCCAGGCGCTTCGGCCATGGCATTGATCGAGACCACGGTGAACAGAGTACCCAGAAGAATCCGTTTCATAGCATTTGTTCTCTATTTGACTTAACCAAGGGTCAGGGTTTCTGGCAACTCGGTTGCCAGGTCGGGAAAGCTTTTCACCCACCCGCGCAGCTTGGAGTTTAGGCACGATCTAAGAGTTGCGTTGTTGATTGCGAAAAATTTGCGGTTACATGACCCGCACCGGCTGCGACATAAAGTCCCGTGGAGCCTTGCAAGGCGCGCGCGGGCAGCGCCAGAATGCTGCGTATCTGCCCCGCCGAAGTAAGGAAACCCAATGCCCGATCCTGTCGCTGCGCGCCTGCGTCTCGCGCCTGAAGCCCTGACCCGGCGTTTCTCCCCCGAGCAGTTTGCCTTTACCAATACCGACGATCTGGAGCCGTTTCGCGGAGTCCTGGGCCAGGAGCGTGCTGTCGAGGCCCTGCAGTTCGGCGTGGCCATGCCGCGCCCTGGTTACAACGTGTACGTGATGGGCGAGCCCGGCACCGGCCGCTTCTCGTTCGTCAAGCGCTACCTCAAGGCCGAGGGCAAGCGCCAGCAGACCCCGGCCGACTGGGTCTACGTCAACCACTTCGATGACACCCGTGAACCCCGCGCACTGGAGTTGCCGTCCGGCAGCGCCGGGGCGTTCATCACCGACATGAACGGGCTGATCGACAACCTGTTGTCGACCTTCCCGGCGGTGTTCGAGCACCCGTCGTACCAGCAGAAGAAAGGCGCCATCGACCGCGCCTTCAACCAGCGTTACGACCGCGCCCTGGATGTGATCGAGCGCGCCTCGCTGGAAAAGGACGTGGCCCTGTACCGCGACGCCAGCAACGTCGCCTTCACCCCGATGGCCGACGGCAAGGCGCTGGATGAAGCCGAATTCGCCCAGTTGCCGGAAGAGGTGCGCGAGCAGTTCCACGAGGATATTGCCCTGCTCGAGGAACGCCTGAACGAAGAGCTGGCCAGCCTGCCGCAATGGAAACGCGAGTCGAACAACCAACTGCGCCAGCTCAACGAAGAAACCATCACCCTGGCCCTGCAACCGTTGCTGGCGCCGCTGTCGGAGAAGTACGCCGAGAACGCTGCGGTCTGCGCCTACCTGCAGTCGGTGCAGCTGAACCTGCTGCGTACCGTGGTCGAGCAACTGGTCGATGACAGCAAGACCGACGCGGCCGCGCGCAAGCTGCTGGAAGAGCAGTACGCCCCAAGCCTGGTGGTCGGCCACCACGCCGACGGCGGTGCGCCGGTGGTGTTCGAACCGCACCCGACCTACGACAACCTGTTTGGCCGTATCGAATACAGCACCGACCAGGGTGCGCTGTACACCTCGTACCGCCAGCTGCGCCCGGGCGCACTGCACCGCGCCAACGGCGGCTTCCTGATTCTGGAAGCCGAGAAGATGCTGGGCGAGCCGTTCGTCTGGGACGCGCTCAAGCGTGCGCTGCAGTCGCGCAAGTTGAAGATGGAGTCGCCACTGGGCGAGCTGGGCCGGGTGGCCACCGTCAGCCTGACACCGCAGATGATCCCGCTGAACATCAAGCTGGTCATCATCGGTTCGCGCCAGCTGTATTACGCGCTGCAGGACCACGACCCGGACTTCCAGGAGATGTTCCGGGTGCTGGTGGACTTCGACGAAGACATGCCCATGGTCGACGAGAACCTGGAGCAGTTCGCCCAGCTGTTGCGCACCCGCACCAACGAAGAGGGCATGGCGCCACTGACCAGTGACGCGGTGGCGCGCCTGGCCACCTACAGCGCCCGCCTGGCAGAAAACCAGTCGCGTCTGTCGGCGCGTATCGGCGACCTGTTCCAGCTGGTCAGCGAAGCCGATTTCATCCGCCAGCTGGCCAGTGACGAAATGACCGACGCCGGGCACATCGAGCGTGCGCTCAAGGCCAAGGCCACCCGTACCGGGCGTGTTTCGCAGCGGGTGCTGGACGACATGCTCGCCGGCATCATCCTGATCGACACCGAAGGCGCTGCCATCGGCAAGTGCAACGGCCTGACCGTGCTGGAAGTGGGGGATTCGGCGTTCGGTATGCCGGCGCGCATCTCCGCCACCGTGTACCCGGGCGGCAGCGGTATCGTCGACATCGAGCGCGAGGTCAACCTCGGCCAGCCGATTCACTCCAAGGGTGTGATGATCCTCACCGGCTACCTGGGCAGCCGCTATGCCCAGGAGTTCCCGCTGGCGATCTCGGCGAGCATCGCCCTGGAACAGTCCTACGGCTATGTGGACGGTGACAGCGCCTCGCTGGGCGAAGCCTGCACGCTGATCTCGGCCTTGTCGCGCACACCGCTCAAGCAGTGCTTCGCCATTACCGGCTCGATCAACCAGTTTGGTGAAGTGCAGGCGGTGGGTGGGGTCAACGAGAAGATTGAGGGCTTCTTCCGCCTGTGCGAGGCGCGTGGCCTGACCGGCGAGCAGGGGGTGATCATCCCGCGTGCCAACGTCGCCACGCTGATGCTCGACGAGCGCGTGCTGCAGGCAGTGGAGAACGGCATGTTCCACGTGTACGCCGTCAGCCAGGCCGACGAGGCGTTGAGCCTGCTGGTGGGCGAGGAGGCCGGTGTGCTGGATGACAAGGGCCAGTTCACCGAGGGCAGCGTCAACGCCCGGGTGGTGGAGCGCCTGCGTGAGATTGCCGAGATGATCAGCGAGGAAGAAATCGAGAAGGCGGAGAAAGAACGCCTGGAAGAGGTAATTGCCCAGGCCAAGCCGGCCTGAGTCAAGAAACCGGCGCTAGCGGCGATGTGCTACCGTTCAGCGCCGGTTTTCCATCTTTCTATGCCGTTCTTCTATGCTGGAACTTAAGGACGGTATCAGCGTTCAGGATGGAAACAGCCTGAGGTTCAGGCTGAACAAGGCTTTTTGGAGGGGGCGCGGCCATGCGCAATCTCAGCCTCACACGCCAGTGCCTGGGCCTGGTGACCCGCATCGAATGCAGCATCCGTCCGCTGGCCGGGGACAACGGCATGTGGACGCTGCTGTTCGCCGCCGGCATGGCCGGTGAACAACCGTCCGCGATCAAGGCCCAAGGGCCGTTCCATGGGCCGTTGGTGGCCGAGTCTGTGCTCAATGCCATTGTCGACAGCCTGACCTTGCATGGGTATCAGGTGGCCGAGGATCCGCAGATCTGGTGTTTGCATTTGCAGGCGCAGTTGCGGCGGATCAATGGTGAGCGGTGTCGGAATCTGGGGGATTACCAGTTTCATCCTGAGACCTGAGTAACTTTTACTGGCCTCATCGCCGGCAAGCCAGCTCCCACAGGTAAAGCAAAGGCCACAGGTCGGTGATCAACCTGTGGGAGCTGGCTTGCCGGCGATTGGGCTGCAAAGCAGCCCCGATTCACCGGGCTTTTGCTGTAACAGGTGGCTGGCTATACTCGCCGTCGCTTTTTTAGTCACCTGATGAGTCCCAACCCTCCATGGAACGTATTCTCGAAAATGCGATGTATGCCTCGCGCTGGCTGCTCGCCCCCATCTACTTCGGCCTGTCCCTCGGCCTGCTGGCCCTGGCGCTGAAATTCTTCCAGGAAGTGGTCCACGTCCTGCCCAACGTCTTCGCCCTCAGCGAAGCCGACCTGATCCTGGTGATCCTGTCGCTGATCGACATGTCGCTGGTGGGCGGCCTGCTGGTGATGGTGATGATCTCCGGCTACGAGAACTTCGTCTCGCAACTGGACATCGACGAGAGCAAGGAAAAGCTCAACTGGCTGGGCAAGATGGACTCTTCGTCGCTGAAGATGAAGGTTGCCGCGTCGATCGTGGCCATTTCGTCCATCCACCTGCTGCGGGTGTTCATGGATGCACAGAACATCTCCACCGATTACCTGATGTGGTACGTGATCATCCACATGACCTTCGTGGTCTCGGCATTCTGCATGGGCTATCTGGACAAGCTGACCAAGCACTAAGCCTGTCAGGCCTCTTCGCAAACCCTGTGGGAGCGGGCAAGCCCGCGAAGAGGCCGGCACGGTCCACCTGACGAGCGGCGTCAGTCATGCCTTGTGCATTCTCCCTTTCTGTACAAAAAATGAGCTCTCATGCGTGGTTCCCATCGCGAGGTGCTCTCATGAACCTGCATCAGCTCAACACCGAGGCCAGGGCTGGCCATGTCGACGAACTGAACCTGATCGCCATCGAAGGCGGTGACTACCTGCTCGAGGCCCGGATCAAAGGCCACCCCCACCCCCTGTCCGATGCCCGTGGTGAACGCTTGCGCGTGCATTCGGTGGAGGATGCGCGCAAGTTGCTGCAAACCATCCCCATGGTCTCGATGAACCTGGTGCACTGGTCGGTGCAGGACGAAATGTGCGGTATGGGCACGCACCCGGAAGAAGACTTGAAGGTACCGATTTCCCAGCGCTCGGCCTGGTAGCTGCTCGCAGCGCCCCAGTGTGCTAGGCTGCTCGCCCTTTTCATCAAGGGCGCGGCTTCACTGCGCCCTGCAGTGGAGCACGACAATGTCCGAACTCAACCTGTCCACCGACGAAACTCGCGTCAGCTACGGCATCGGCCGTCAGCTGGGCGGCCAGCTGCGCGACAACCCGCCACCAGGCGTCAGCCTGGAAGCCATCCTGGCCGGCCTGACCGACGCCTTCAACGGCGCCGACAGCCGCGTCAGCGAAGCCGACCTGTCGGCCAGCTTCAAGGTCATCCGCGACGTGATGCAAGCCGAAGCAGCCGCCAAGGCTGAAGCCGCTGCTGCCGCTGGCAAGGCATTCCTGGTCGAGAACGCCAAGCGTGATGGCATCACCACCCTGGCTTCGGGCCTGCAGTTCGAAGTACTGACCGCAGGCGAAGGCGCCAAGCCGACCCGCGAAGACAACGTGCGCACCCACTACCACGGCACCCTGATCGACGGCACTGTGTTCGACAGCTCCTACGACCGTGGTCAGCCGGCTGAATTCCCGGTAGGTGGTGTGATCGCTGGCTGGACCGAAGCCCTGCAGCTGATGAACGCTGGCAGCAAATGGCGCCTGTACGTGCCGAGCGAGCTGGCCTACGGCGCCCAAGGCGTTGGCAGCATCCCGCCGCACAGCGTGCTGGTGTTCGACGTCGAGCTGCTCGACGTTCTGTAATGCCGCTGGGGCCGCTTTGCGGCCCATTCGCGACACAAGGCCGCTCCTACAGGGGAACGCATGCACCTGTAGGAGCGGCCTTGTGTCGCGATCGAGGGCGAAGCCCTCGCCAGGTCCGTCAGTTCCAGTCTGTCCCCCCGGGGCGCAACGCCCGCGCATAGCAGAACAGAAACAGATTCCGCACCAGCTCCTTGAGCACCCCCGGTTCACTCGAGTTCAGCCCGCTCATGTCCAGGTCGCCCTGGTCGCGCAGCTCGTCGAGCGCTTCTTCTTCAAGCACCGCGCACACTTCGCCGGTTTCCCGATGAAGAATGCGCAGGTAGGGGTGAGGGCGGTCCAGCCAGGCGTCGATCAGATAAGTCATGGCTATTCTCCTTGGATAGCAGTCCCATTGAGAATAATTCTTATTACCTGAATAGCAAGCGCCAATTGCCGGTTTTTTGGAAAATCAGACCTTGCGTACGAACTCGGACTTCAGCTTCATGGCGCCGATGCCGTCGATCTTGCAGTCGATGTCGTGGTCGCCATCGCACAGGCGGATGTTCTTGACCTTGGTGCCGACCTTGACCACCAGGGACGAGCCCTTGACCTTGAGGTCCTTGATCACGGTGACGGTGTCGCCATCCTGCAGGATGTTGCCGACCGAGTCCTTCTTCACCACCTCGTCGCTGGCCGCTTCGGCGTCGCCGCTGGCCGACCACTCGTGGGCGCATTCAGGGCAGATCAGCTGAGTGCCATCCTCATAGGTGTATTCAGAGTTGCATTTCGGGCAGGGTGGCAGAGTGCTCACTTCGGTTCCTCAAACAAACAGACGGGCGGTTAAAAACCCGAATTGTATAAGGTATTTTTTCAGAAGTGATTATGTCCGGACAAAAGCATTCGCGGGCTTGCCTACTCCCACAGGATCTGCGCTACCTTTGAGGCTTGCGCGGTCCCTGTGGGAGCGGGCAAGCCCGCGAAGAATACGACTCGGTCTATCAGTGAGTACGCGCGACCGCAAACTCGCTAAGCTCGACCAGCGCATCACGATATTCGCTGGCCGGCAGCACTTCCAGGCACTGGATGGCACGCTTCACATAGTCACGCGCCAGCTCCGCCGTGTACTTCAGCGCACCCGACTCCTCGACCGCCACGCGAATCTGCTCCAGGTCTTCCAGGCCACCCTTCTGGATCGCCTGGCGCACCAGCGCAGCCTGTTCGGCGGTGCCTTCGCGCATGGTGTAGATCAGCGGCAGGGTAGGCTTGCCTTCGGCCAGGTCGTCACCGACGTTCTTGCCCAGGGTCTGCGAGTCGCCCTTGTAGTCCAGCAGGTCGTCGACCAGCTGGAACGCCACGCCCAAGTGGTCACCGAAGGTACGCAGGGCCTCGCGCTGTTCGTCGGTGGCTTCGGCCAGCGCGGCGGCGCTGTGGGTCGAAGCTTCGAACAGCATCGCGGTCTTGCCGCGGATGACCTCCATGTAGACTTCCTCGGTGGTGCTGGCGTCGCGTACCCGCGACAGCTGCAGCACTTCACCCTCGGCAATCACGCGGGTGGCCTTGGACAGGATCTGCATGACCGGCATCGAGCCCAGTTCGACCATCATCTCGAACGAGCGCGAATAGAGGAAGTCGCCCACCAGCACGCTCGGCGCATTGCCCCACAGGGCATTGGCGGTGGAGCGGCCACGGCGCATGCCGGACATGTCGACCACGTCGTCGTGCAGCAGGGTAGCGGTGTGCAGGAATTCGATGGTGGCAGCCAGCAGGCGCAGGTCGTCGCCTTCGCGGCCCAGGGCCTTGCCACACAGCAGCACCAGCAGGGGGCGCAGGCGCTTGCCACCGGCGGACGTGATATAGTCGCCGATCTTCGATACCAGCGGCACGCGCGAGGTCAGCTGCTTCTTGATGATCTCGTCGACGGCGCTGAAATCATCAGCCACCGCGCGGTAGAAGGATTGGGGTTGCATCGGCTGCTCCAGTGAGGTTGCGCGGCATGCTAGGTCGCAGGTCCCGGTGTGTCAAGGCGCGGTGCCAGCGCCCCGGGGGCGGTACTTGCAAGCAAAACCGCGGTTGCGTACAATCGCGCACCCTAACTTCCTGGGCAGCACCTGCCTTACGCAATTGCGCCGGGCCGTTCCAGCCCTGTGCAGCCATGCCAGCCAATACTCATCATATAAAGCGCTGGGTGAGCAGGATTATCGGAGAAATACCATGTCTTACGCAGTAATCGTTACCGGCGGCAAGCAGTACAAAGTCGCTGAAGGTGAATTCCTCAAGATCGAAAAACTGGAAGTCGCCACTGGCGAATCCGTGACCTTCGATCGCGTCCTGCTGGTCGCCAACGGTGAAGAAGTCACCATCGGTGCTCCAGTTGTTGCTGGCGCCAAAGTAGTGGCCGAAGTCGTTTCGCAAGGCCGCCACGACAAGGTTCGCATCATCAAGTTCCGTCGTCGTAAGCACCACATGAAGCGTATGGGCCACCGCCAGTGGTTCACCGAGATCAAAATCACCGGTATCCAGGCTTAATCCCCTAGATCCCCTGAATTTATTTGGAGAATTGAACCATGGCTCACAAGAAGGCTGGTGGTAGTACTCGTAACGGTCGCGACTCAGAATCGAAACGCCTTGGCGTGAAGATGTATGGCGGCCAGGTTATCAAGCCAGGCAACATCATCGTCCGTCAGCGCGGCACCGAATTCCACGCTGGCTACGGCGTTGGCATGGGCAAGGATCACACCTTGTTCGCCAAGATCGAAGGCGTGATCAAGTTCGAGAAAAAAGGCGAGTTCATGCGCCGTTACGTGAGCATCGTCGCCGCTTAATCGCGACGTCGCTCCAGAAGCCCCGTCATGCGACGGGGCTTTTTCGTTTGTGGTGAGCCTCTTGCAAAGCTGTTTGTATGGGCTGCCGGCGTGGGTTTCTACGGTCGTACGGGGCCGCCGCGCTCATTTTTGCAAGAGCCTCAGGTTTTTCAGGTATTCAACTCGCCAGCAGGCGAGAGGCGGTTTTGAATGAAGTTTGTTGACGAAGTATCCATTCGGGTCAAGGCCGGTGACGGTGGCAACGGTTGCATGAGCTTCCGTCGCGAGAAGTTCATCGAGAACGGTGGCCCCAACGGTGGTGACGGTGGCGACGGTGGTTCGGTGTACATGATCGCCGACGAAAACCTCAACACCCTGGTCGACTATCGCTACACCCGTCACCACGAGGCCCAGCGTGGCGCCAACGGCGGCAGCACCGACTGCACCGGCAAGAAAGGCGACGACCTGTTCCTGCGTGTGCCGGTCGGCACCACCGTGATCGACGCTTCCACCCAGGAAGTGATCGGTGACCTGGTCACCCCGGGCCAGAAGCTGATGGTCGCCCAAGGCGGCTGGCACGGCCTGGGTAACACCCGCTTCAAGTCCAGCACCAACCGTGCACCGCGCCAGACCACCCCGGGCAAGCCAGGTGACCAGCGTGACCTGAAGATGGAAATGAAAGTGCTGGCCGACGTCGGCCTGCTGGGCCTGCCGAACGCCGGCAAGAGCACCTTCATTCGCTCGGTTTCGGCCGCCAAGCCGAAAGTGGCCGACTACCCGTTCACCACCCTGGTGCCGAACCTGGGCGTGGTCAGCGTCGACCGCTGGAAGAGCTTCGTCATCGCCGACATCCCCGGCCTGATCGAAGGTGCTTCCGAAGGCGCCGGCCTGGGTATCCGCTTCCTCAAGCACCTGGCGCGTACCCGCGTGCTGCTGCACCTGGTGGACATGGCGCCGCTGGACGAAAGCAGCCCGGCCGATGCCGCCGAAGTCATCGTCAACGAGCTGACCCGCTTCAGCCCGTCGCTGGCCGAGCGTGAGCGCTGGCTGGTGCTGAACAAGGCCGACATGGTCATGGAAGACGAGCGCGACGAGCGGGTCAAGGAAGTGGTCGAGCGCCTGCAGTGGGAAGGCCCGGTCTACGTGATTTCGGCCATCTCCAAGCAAGGCACCGAAAAGCTCAGCCACGACCTGATGCGCTACCTCGAAGACCGCGCCGACCGCCTGGCCAACGACCCGGCCTACGCCGAAGAGCTGGCCGACCTCGACCAGCGCATCGAAGACGAAGCCCGTGCCCAGCTGCAGGCCCTGGACGACGCCCGTACCCTGCGCCGTACCGGCGTCAAGAGCGTGCACGACATCGGCGACGATGACGGTTGGGACGATGATTTCGAGGACGACGAAGACGGCCCGGAAATCATTTACGTGCGCGACTGACCGGTTGCAGTACACTAAACGCCGCTCTTTGGAGCGGCGTTTTTGTATCCACGGTATCTACAGATTCGACATAGGTTGGAAGAAGATGCGAAGCAAGGTGACGGGCGCCAAGCGCTGGGTCGTGAAGATTGGCAGTGCTCTGCTGACCGCCGATGGCAAAGGCCTCGACCGCGGTGCCATGGCCGTTTGGGTCGAGCAGATGGTCGCGCTGCGTGAGGCAGGCGTGGAGTTGGTACTGGTCTCCTCCGGGGCCGTGGCTGCCGGCATGAGCCAGCTGGGCTGGACGTCGCGACCGAGTGCGATGAACGAGCTGCAGGCGGCTGCCTCGATCGGCCAGATGCGCCTGGTGCAGGCCTGGGAGTCGAGCTTCGGCGAGCACGGCAAGCACACCGCGCAGATCCTGCTGACCCATGACGACCTGTCCGACCGCAAGCGTTACCTGAACGCCCGCAGCACCCTGCGCACGCTGGTCGACCTGGGCGTGGTGCCGGTGATCAACGAAAACGATACCGTGGTTACCGACGAGATCCGCTTCGGCGACAACGACACCCTGGCGGCGCTGGTGGCCAACCTGGTGGAGGCTGACCTGCTGGTGATCCTCACCGACCGCGATGGCATGTTCGATGCCGACCCGCGCAACAACCCCGACGCCCAGCTGATCTACGAGGCCCGCGCCGACGACCCGGCACTGGACGCCGTGGCCGGCGGTACCGGTGGCGCCCTGGGCCGTGGCGGCATGCAGACCAAGCTGCGCGCCGCGCGCCTGGCAGCCCGTTCCGGTGCCCATACCATCATCATCGGTGGCCGCATCGAGCGCGTGCTGGATCGCCTCAAGGCTGGCGAGCGTCTGGGTACCTTGCTGTCGCCCGAGCGCGGCATGCTTGCCGCGCGCAAGCAGTGGTTGGCCGGTCACCTGCAGACCCGTGGCACCCTGGTGCTGGACGCCGGTGCCGTGCAGGCGTTGCGCCAGGCCAACAAGAGCCTGCTGCCGGTTGGCGTGAAAACCGTGCAGGGCAGCTTCCGCCGTGGCGAGATGGTGGTGTGCGTCGGCCCGGACGGCCATGAAGTGGCGCGCGGCCTGGCCAACTACAGCGCCCTGGAGGCGCAGAAGATCATTGGCCAGCCGTCGGATGCCATCGAAAGCATCCTGGGCTATATCGCGGAGCCTGAGCTGGTGCACCGCGACAACCTGGTTCTGGTCTGAGGGCGCGCACGTGCTGAAAAGGATGATTGCCGTGGCGGCACTGGCGTTGCCGATGCTGGCCGGGGCCGAGGAAATCGGCCAGGTGTCCACCGTGTTCAAGTTCCTCGGGCCGAATGACCGTATTGTGGTCGAGGCGTTCGACGACCCCAAGGTCGAGGGCGTGACCTGCTACCTGTCGCGGGCCAAGACTGGCGGCGTGAAGGGTGGGTTGGGGCTGGCGGAGGACCGGGCGGAGGCATCGATTGCCTGTCGTCAGGTCGGGCCGATCAGCTTCAAGGGTGAGCTGAAGGATGGCGAGGAAGTGTTCAAGGAACGCACCTCGCTGGTGTTCAAGACCATGCAGGTGGTGCGCTTCCTGGACAAGAAGCGCAATACGCTGGTGTACCTGGTGTACAGCGACCGCATGATCGAAGGCAGCCCGCAGAATGCGGTGACCGCGATTCCGATTCTGCCTTGGGCTCATTGATAGCCTGGTAGATCCTGGGAGGCCTTCGGCCTCCATCGCCGGCAAGCCAGCTCCCACAGGTACATTGCAGGCCTCGGGGCTTGTGCAATATCTGTGGGAGCTGGCTTGCCGGCGATAGGGCCGCAACGCGGCCCCAATTACCTCAGGCCAATTCCTCGGCCTGATGATCCTCACGCACAACCGCCTTCACCTCATCCCGACGGCTGATGAACTTCCAGTCCGCCTCGTCGATGTAGATGCCATTCGGCCCGCTACCACCTTCCAGGTCGATCGCCACGCGCGCAGATACCTGCGGCTTCACGCTCGCCAGGATCGGCACGAAGCCCAGCTGCAGGCTGGTTTCCAGCAGCGCAGCCTGGTTGCGTTCGTCGATGTCCGCCGCTTCGTCCAGGTAGTACGGCAGGCGGATGCGCCCGGCCAGGTCGCGGTCCATCAGGTGCAGCAACAGGTACATGTTGGTCAGCGCCTTGATGGTCATGGTGGTGCCGTTGGATGCCGCGCCGTCGATGTCGGCATGGATCACCGGCTGACCGTTGACCTTGGTGATCTCGAACGCCAGCTCGAACAGGTCCTTCAGGCCCAGCTGGTTGTGGTTGGCTGCCACCAACCGTGCCAGGTATTCCTTGGCCTCTTCGTTCTTGTTGTCCTGCTCGGCGCTCTGGGTCAGGTCGAACACCGACAGGGTTTCGCCTTCTTCGTACTGACCGGCGCTGTGGATGATCTGGTCAATGTGCTTGAGCGCTTCCTTGTTCGGCGCCAGCACCACGCGGAAGCTCTCCAGGTTGGATACCTGGCGCTTGTTGATCTCGCGGTTGAACAGGGCCAGCTGGTGCTCGAGGCTGTCGTAGTCGCTGCGGATGTTGCGCAGGGTCCGGGCGATGTCGGTGACCGCGGCGCGGCGTGCCTTGGCCAAGGTCAGGGCTTCGTCGGTGCGGTGAGCGTAGGCATTCACCAGCAACTGCAGGCGGCGTTCCATGTCGTCTTCGCTGTCGAACTTGGCCACGCCTTTCAGGCGCACCTGGGCGTACAGCGCCTCGATCTGGTTGTCCACCCGCTGCAGGCTCTGCCAGCTGTCCTGGTAGTCGTTGAGCAGTGGCAGCAGGTTGTCCATCGAGTCGTCGATGGCTTCCATGTACGGCGTGCCGTAGGGCAGGTCGGCCGGCAGCAGCTGGCGACGGCGCAGGGCGTCTTCCAGGGTGCGCTGCTTGGCCTCGAGGTCGCCGATCTGCCGGCCGACCAGTTGCAGCTTGGCCGACAGCTGCTGGACGCGTTCGGTGAAGGCGTCGCTGGAGCGCTTGAGTTCGTCCTGGGCGGCTTCGAGCTGCGACAGCTGCTCCAGCTTCTCGGGCTCTTCGGCGGCCAGGGTTTCGCTGCGGCGGAAGTCTTCCAGCGCTTTCTGCGCGTCCAGTACTTCCTGGTACAGGGCCTCGGTCTGCGCCTTGGAGGCGGAGCGGTCGGCGGCCACGGCCTGTTGGGTCTTGAGCTGCTTCAGCTCTTTTTCCAGGCGCTCTTTCTGGTCACGCAGGGCCGCACGGTCGGCCAGGGCCTGCAGCGCCGGTGGGTCGATGTGCGACAGGTCGATGGACAGGCCCGGGGCTTCGAAGCGTTCGCCCTTGAAGCCGTCGAGTACCGCTTCCAGCGATTTTACCCACAGGTCGCTGTCGTCCAGTTCGATACCGCGGTCACCCAGCGGCAGGCTGAACAGCGCGCCATTGAACAGGCGCATCAGGCGGTCGACGTCCTGCTGGGAGAACTCTTCGCGCAGGCGGGCGTAGCTGTTGTTGTCGGCGTGGTCGAGCTGCTGCTTGACCTGCTTCAGGCGCTTTTCCAGGTCGCGGACGCGTTCGTCCAGGTCTTCGGCGCTGAACTGGCGCGACTGGGCCAGGGCGCCGGCCAGTTCGTCGTGGGCGTCCTTGGCCGCCAGCAGTTGCTGCTCCAGCACCTTGACGTCATCGACCAGGGCGAAGCGGTGCTTGAGCACCGACAGCTCGCCCAGCCAGCGCTGGATACCGGTGATTTCACGCTCCAGGCGCATCAGCTCCTGAGTACCGCCGCGCTGGTCGTTCTGCAGGCGGTCCTGCTCGCCACGGTAGTGCTCGGCCTGGATCACCAGCTCTTCCTTGCGCGCCATGGCGTATTCCTGCCAGGTGCCCAGCAGGGTGTCGAGCACTGGCGAAATGCGGTGCAGCTTGCCGCGCAGGATGTCGCGCTGGGCCACGCCACCGGCCAGGGCCTCGACCAGCGGGCCGGCGGCGACCAGAGCGTTGTAGTCCTGTTCCATGCGGCGCACGTCGCGGAAGGCTTCCTCGCACGCGGCGATATAGTCGACGCTACCGGAGCGCAGGCTGTGCTCGAAAGCGTCGAGGAACAGCTGCTTGAGCTTGGCGGCGGTGATTTCGCGCATATGCAGCAGGTTGATGAACAGTGCGCGGAAGGTTTTCAGGCTTTGCTCGCTGGTCGAGCGCAGCGGGATCATGGTCAGGTCCAGCGGCACCGAGGTGTGGCCACCGACCAGCAGACGACGCAGTTCGTCCGGCTTCAGCTCGTAGGCCTTGATCCCCAGGCGCTCGAGGTTGGTGAACAGCTCTTTCTGGCGCAGGCAGGTGTCGTTCTTCTGGTAGTGGGCCAGG
Source organism: Pseudomonas sp. B8(2017) (assembly GCF_002113575.1). Taxonomy (NCBI): domain Bacteria; kingdom Pseudomonadati; phylum Pseudomonadota; class Gammaproteobacteria; order Pseudomonadales; family Pseudomonadaceae; genus Pseudomonas; species Pseudomonas sp. B8(2017). The sequence continues at coordinate 58,255 of NZ_NEIO01000024.1, forward strand.
TCCAGTTCGCCCTTGTAGGCAAAGAACTGGTGGCCGAAACCGCCGCCCGGGCCGCGGCCGACAACGCCGATGACGTGCGGGCCGTGGGGCAGGCTCAGTTCGCAGAGAATGTACGAGGTGTCGCTGGCGAAGTAGAAGCGGCGCGACTGCTCGAGGCTGTACTTGCCGAAGCTCATGTCCGACATGCGCGCCAGGATCGGGAACTGCAGGGCGTTGATCGACGCCGATTTACCCAGGTTGTTGGCACCGTATACCGACAGTGGGTGCTCCAGCGGGAACAGGCCAAGGCTGTAGCCGGCGGTGTTGAGCAGTGCGAAGCGGCGGATGCCGTAGCGTTCCTGGCTCATGCGTCAATCTCCTGTTGCTCTTCGCGGATCGCCCGGGCCAGGGCTTCCTCTTCGCTTTCCTCGCCCTCGAAGGGGGTGAGGTCGAGCGGGTCGTCGGTGCGGTTGAGTTCTTCTGGGCTTTCTTCCTCGACCAGTACCGGGGTCGGCAGCGGCAGGTCGCTGTGCAGGGTGGCTGCCAGGTCGCGGTCCTGCTGCACGGCCAGGCACACGTCGAGGAAGCGATGCATCGGCGGCAGGAAGCGGTAGATGCCGCCTTCCTCGAAGGCGAAGCCGAGCTGGGTCATGCGGCGCAGGATTTTTTCTTCCAGCTCGTCCACGGTCTGCACTTCGGCCTGCAGGAACAGGTCGCGGTACTTGTCCAGCAGCGAGGGCAGTTCGTCACGGCCGATGCTGCCGCCATCGAGCACGGCCATCGGGTCGCGGCCCTGGTCGGCCAGGTGTTCGACCAGGATGAAGGTGAACAGCGACAGGCGCTGCGCGGTCTTGTTGACCTGCGCGGCGGTCATGTCCGGCACGAAGTAGTAGAAGCCACGGGTGTCGCACACCAGTTCGAAGCCCAGGGCCTTGAACAGGGTGCGGTACTGGTCCTGGAAGTTCGACAGCTGGGCGTACAGCTCGGGGTCGCGGCGGCTGACGTGGAAGCCTTTGAACAGCTCGCGGAAGATCGGCGCGAGCTGGGACAGTTCGGAAAGATCAAGATGCATGGGCTGGGCTCGCGTTGGATTCGGTAGGCGCGCTGGCGGCGTCTTCGCGGCTGGAGGTCAGGGCGAACGAGCGCAGGCTGACCAGGTGTTCCTGGGTGATGTACTCGCGGCGGTCGAGGCGTTCGCGCTTGAAGCGCTTTTCCCGCGACAGGCGCGAGAACCAGTACAGCAGCTCGTCGGTGGCGCCTTCGGGTTCCTGCTCCAGCAGCCAGACCATCAGGTCGGGCAGCGGCAGGGCCTGTTCGCAGCGTTCGGCCATTTCCTTGACCGTGCGCGGTGCACGGGGCAGGGCGCCGGACTGGGTCTTGTGGGCCTTGGGGAAGCGCGCCGGCTTGGGCTCGAAGCGGGCCAGGGCGTAGACATAGGCCTCGACCTGGCTGGCGCTGCCGAGGAAAGTGCTTTGCGGGCGGGTGAACATCGGCATGGCCGCTTGCGGTACGGCGTCGATGCCCTTGCGCCGGATCACCGACAGGGCCAGTGCGGCGCCACGGGTCACGGCGTTGTGCCGGCGGGCTTCCTCACGCAGCGGCAGCAGCAGTTCGCGGGCGTGGCGCAGGGTCAGCTGGGCGCTGGTCTGCATTTCCAGGATGCGCGCGTGGGTGCGCAGCAGCATGTCGTCGTCGACCAGGTGGCCCAGGCGCGCCTGTTCGCCCAGCAGCTTCAGCAGCACGGTCTCGACCTTGCGCACGCCCTGTTCGAAGGCGCCGTCGGCGTTGACCAGCTGGATCATCGGCTCGACGTACTCGTCCCAGGTCGCCAGTACTTCGGCATAGCGCTGGCGCAGCGGGATCTGGCGGTTGCTGGTCTTGGCCCGCTCGGCCACGGCCACCAGTGCCTGTTCGTCGTTGTCGAGCTTCTTCAGTACATCGCGCACGCGCATGTCGAGCAGGCGCAGCTGGCGCGCCAGGTCGTCGCTGTCGCGGTTGTCGAAGGCGTCCTGGATATGCCCGGCCAGGCGTTCCAGGTGGCGCAGGTAGGCTTCGATCTCCAGGCACAGGCCCAGCCGGTGTTCGCGGCGCAGGTAGGCGAGGAAATCGTGGATCTGCGCGTTGAGCTCGAAACGGTTCGGGCTCTTGGCCACCGGGACCAGGATATCCAGGCGGATCCACACGTCGAGCAGCTGGGTGATGTCCTGCGGGGTGCTCTCGACCTGCTGGCGGGCCACATGCTGACGCAATTCGACCAGGCTCAGGGTGCCCTGGTCGAAACGCTCGCACAGCGGCTCGATCAGGGCCCAGTGTTCGGCTAGGGCGCGCAGGACGCGCTTGGGTTCGATCATTGGCTTCGACTCGTTGCCAAGAAAAAGGGGGCGATTGTACTGCATCCGGGGGGGAGGTTTTCACCCCTTGGTCTGTAATGAGAGATAACCTTTGCCGTTGTAGGGGATTCACTGGCCCTTTCGCGGGCACGCCCGCTCCCACAGGTACTGCGCAAGGCCCTGTGGGAGCGGGCGTGCCCGCGAAATGGCCGGTACAGGCAATAAAAATCCGCCGACCAGTTGCGGCACACGAATGCCAACGGCGTTAGAATGGCCCTTTGTCTTCACCCCTCGGAAACCCGCCCCTTGCTCACCGAACCCCGTCGCCGCGCCTACCTTTCCGCCATGCAAGTGGTGCACTGGCTGCCGCGCGCCGAACTGCCGTTCGCCGCACCGTCGCGGCCCGAGCTGCTGCTGCCGGTGGCGCCGGTCGAGGACCTCGATTTCGACGTCAGGCCGGCACCGGCTGCCAACGAGGCGCCAGTCACCTCCCAGGCCCGCTCCGGCGAGCGACCGAAAATCGAGATTCCGCGCCCGGGCAGTGTGCCCAAGCCGGCCGCCAAGCCCGCCGAGGCCGAGGAGCAGGCCGCGCCACCGCGCCCGGCCCCGGTGCCACCCCCGCGCTTCTCGCTGCAGTTGCTGCGAGCCGGCAGCTGCCTGCTGCTGGTGGAGTTGGCCACCGGCCAGCCGTTCCAGAGCCGCGACCCGTCCTACCTGCTGCTCAAGGACATGCTGCGCGCCGCCGGCCTGCCCGACGCCCCGCAGATCATCGGCGAGCCGGTGCGCTGGCCGCTGCTGGTGCGCGGCAACATGGACCAGGGACCGGAGGCGGCGCGCGATTTCGTCCAGGGCTTTGTCCAGGCGCGCCTGGAAGACGCCCCGTGCACCTGCCTGTGGCTGGTCGGCCTGCCGGCGCTGCGCTTTGCCGCCAATGTCGACGGCGAAGCCTATTACCAAACCCTGAAGCTCGAGGGCCTGGGCGAAGCCTGGGCCTTGCCGGGCCTTGAACTGTTGATGGACGAGCCGCAGCGCAAGGCGGACGTCTGGAAAGCCATGCGCCAGCTGATGGCGCGCTGGAAGAGCGTTGAATGAGTGACTCGATCAGCTTCCGCCCGATGACCGAGGCGGATCTGGATGCCGTACTTAAGATCGAATATGCCGCGTTCAGTCATCCCTGGACCCGCGGGATCTTTCAGGATGCGCTCAAGTCGTACGAAGTCTGGCTGATGTTCGACGGCCAGCAGCAGGTGGGCCATGGCGTGATCAACGTGATCATCGACGAGGCGCACCTGCTCAACATCACCGTCAAGCCGGAAAACCAGGGTCGCGGCCTGGGCCTGCGCCTGCTCGAGCACCTGATGGCCCGGGCCTACCAGCTCAATGGCCGGGAGTGTTTCCTGGAAGTGCGCGCCAGCAACCAGTCGGCCTATCGTTTGTACGAGCGCTACGGTTTCAACGAAATCGGCCGCCGCCGCGACTATTACCCGGTTGCCGGTGGCCGTGAAGACGCCCTGGTGATGGCCTGCACCCTGCTCGAGGACTGATGCAGGGGCTGGCGCTGTCACGCAGGCAAACCCTGATGAGGCAACGACCATGCACGACCTGCAGGAACTGATCGACAACAACGCCCGCTGGGCCGACGCGATCAACCAGCGCGACCCCGACTTCTTCGCCAAGCTGGCCCGCCAGCAGACTCCGGAATTCCTCTGGATCGGCTGCTCCGACGCCCGCGTGCCGGCCAACGAAATCGTCGGCATGCTGCCGGGTGATCTGTTCGTCCACCGCAACGTTGCCAACGTGGTGCTGCACACTGATCTCAACTGCCTGTCGGTGATCCAGTACGCGGTGGAAGTACTGAAAGTGCGGCACATCCTGGTCACCGGCCACTACGGTTGCGGTGGCGTGCGCGCCGCCATGCAGGATCGCCAGCTGGGCCTGATCGACGGCTGGCTGCGCTCTATCCGCGACCTGTATTACGAAAAGCGCGCCGAGCTGGCCAAGCTGGACAACGAAGAGGCCAGAGTCGACCGCCTGTGCGAACTGAACGTCATCCAGCAGGTGGCCAACGTGGCTCACACCAGCATCGTGCAGAACGCCTGGCACCGTGGTCAGGAACTGTCGGTGCATGGCTGCATCTATGGCATCAAGGATGGCCGGTGGAAGAGCCTGGACACCACCATCAGCGGCTTCGCCCAGCTGCCGCCGCAGTATCGGTTGCGGGCGTTGGAGTAGTAACGTTTGCCAGTTTGACGCGGCCCCTTGCAGGGATGGTCAAGGAATGAAAAAACTGCTTCTGGCTGCAAGCCTTCTGATAACGGCCACTGCCCACGCCGACGAACGCGACCGGTGGATGTTCGCCCAGTGGGCTGGCGACCATCACACTCGTCCCTTCCGTGAAATGCTGGTGGATGCCCGCCTTTACGGCATAGTGCCTATCCATCAGCTGCTGCGTTCGGCTTCGGACTGGAAGCTGTGCCACGCGTCCCCCTTCGCCGTGCCGCCTGCCAGCAACTGGCCGGCAGTGCGTTCTACGCTCTCGCTGATCAAGGCGCTCGACGACCAGGGCATCCTGCGCCAGTTCGAGGTGGTTTCGGCCTATCGAGACCCACGCCTGAATGTCTGCGCCGGCGGGGCTGCCAACAGCGCCCATACCCGGGCGTTCGCCGTCGATATCCTGCTACCCGACTGGGCGGACCCCAACCCGCTGTGCCGTTTCTGGCAGCAGTATGGCCAGGCCTGGAACATGGGCCTGGGGCGCTATCCGTCCGGGCGGATTCATGTGGATACCGCGGGTTACCGCACCTGGGGTGGTGACGGCCGTGCAGGTTCGTCGTTCTGTATCAAACCCAGATGAGCCAGGCAGCTCCTGCATTCGCCCATCACCCACGTGGCGAAGCGCTGGCGCTTGCCGTCGTCTTCCAGCGGCTGAGGGCTGAGCAGGTGGTAGGCCGAGCCGTCGCGCACAAAGCTGAACGGCGCCTGCAACTGCCCGCTGTCGAGTTCGTCGCGCACCATGAGGGCTGAGGCCATGGCCAGGCCCAGGCCGGCGCTGGCGGCCTGAATCGACAGGTAGAAGTGCTCGTAGTCGCTGCGCTCGGTATGCCGGGCCTGCTGGCCGCTCAGGCGCAGCCAGTTGGGCCAGGCGCCGGGGCGGGTGGCGCTGTGCAGCAGGCGTTGGCCTTCAAGTTGGATGGGGGCGGTTGGGTGGCAGACCGGGCCGATCCATTCGTCGCAGATCTTCTGGTTGTACAGCTGCTTGTCCCAGTGGAAGTCATCGCGGCGAATTGCCAGGTCGACACTACTGCGGGCGAAGTCCAGTGGCCCGCCTGCGGCCACCAGGTGCAACTGCAGGTCGGGATGGGCGGCATGGAAGCGGGGCAGGCGCGGGATCAGCCAGCGCATGGCGATGGTCGGTTCGCACGACAACACCAGCACGTTGTCGCGGGCCTGTTGTTGCAAGCGCTGCACGGCGCCTTCGAGCTGCTCGAAAATCGCCTGGGTGGTGCCCTGCAAGGCACGGCCGGCAGGGGTGAGGAAAATGGCCCGGTTGCGGCGCTCGAACAACTCCACACCAAGGCTTTCTTCAAGCAGGCGCACCTGGCGGCTGACTGCGCCATGGGTGACGTGCAGGTGCTCGGCGGCGCGCACGAAGCTCTCGGTTTCGGCGGCGATGTCGAAGTAGCGGAAGGCATTGAGTGGCGGCAGTTTCATGGCATTTGTGTTGCCAGTACCGGCCTCTTCGCGGGCTTGCCCGCTCCCACAGGGTTTCACACCAACTGAGAGTTGTGGGTTACCTGTGGGAGCGGGCGAGCCCGCGAAGAGGCCGGCACCGGCACTACACCTCTGTGAAGAAAACTATCAGATTTGCTTCACTATAAATCGATTTTTTCTGGGCTATAAGCTCTCGATAATTACCTGGTCTGTGCATTTCCATCGCCTATCGAGAGCCACCAGCATGACCGAACTCATTGCCGTCGCCCTGTTCACCCTGCTTGCCGTCATCAGCCCCGGTGCCGACTTCGCCATGGTCACCCGCAGCAGTTATGCACAGGGCCGCAAGGCCGGGCTGGCTGCCGCCGTGGGCATTGCCCTGGGGGTGCAGGTTCACGTTCTGTATACGGTGCTGGGCATCGCGGTGATCATCAGCCAGAGCCCGGCTCTGTTCCTGGGCATGAAAGTGCTGGGCGCGGGTTACCTGGTCTACCTGGGTTACCAGTCGCTGACCAACACCCGGCGCATCAGCCTCGACGGGGTTGCCGCATCCGCAGCCAGCGTAACGCAGGCCCTGCGCACGGGCTTTCTGACCAACGCCCTCAACCCCAAGACCATGCTGTTCGTCATCAGTGCCTTCACCCAGGTGGTGCAGCCTGGCAGCTCGCTGGCGCTGGACTTTGCCTACGGCGCTTTCATGTCCGTTGCCCACTGGCTGTGGTTCAGCCTGGTGGCGGTGTTCTTCTCCAGCACGGCATTGCGCAAGGCGATGATCGAGCGGCAAAGGCTGGTGGACCGGGTAATCGGCCTGGCGCTGATCGGGTTGGGCCTGGCTGTGGCGGTGACCGGCATGCGTTGAGGTAGCGATTGCATGCCCTGTGGGGGAGGGGCGGGCCTGTGGTATTTTTCGCAGGCAAAGAAAAAGGGCTTACCTTGCGGTAAGCCCTTCGTCTTGTTTGGTGGCTACACAGGGACTTGAACCCCGGACCCCAGCATTATGAATGCTATGCTCTAACCAACTGAGCTATGTAGCCGATGGCGCGCATTATTCTCTTGAACGGCCCCCCTGTCAACACTCATTTCAAAAAAAATTTGCACGCTTTCAAAAACTTAGCGGCCAGGCCCCGGTTCTGCCTTGCCCAACGGCATGTCGCCGGCTTTCTGCTGCCCGCTGCGCCAGCCATCGGTGGCCTTGAGGTCGGCTTTCTGTAACGGGCCGATACGCCCGCCATCGAAGGTTACCCGCTCGCCCGCCGATACAAGGCGCTGTTCGCCACCCTGGATAACCATGGCCTTGCCACTGAGCACCACCAGTTCGTCATGCCCGGCATGGCGGGCGACCTGCAGGCGGGTACCGAACACCTGGATGCGCGCATCGCCCACTGTCACCTCCATGGCCCGGCCGTCGAGCATCACTTCCAGGTATACCCGGCCCTGCACCAGCTGCAGCTGGCGCGTGCGGCCGCGCAGGTCGGCGTTCATCGCGCTGGCGCTGCCCAGGTGCAGGGTGGTGCCATCGGCCAGGCGGATGCTGCGGCGTTCACCTGCATCAGTGTGCAATTCGCTGCCCAGGCGCTGCATCAGCGGCCAGTACAGGTAGGCTGCAGCGCCCAGCCCCAGCAGGAATAGCAGCGCCAGCCATTTGCCCATGTGGCTGCGGCGCGTGTTGATCTGCCGTGGGCGGGGGCGGTCAGGCTGCAGCTGATTGGCGAGCATCTGGCTCATGGGTTCGATCTGCTCGCGATAGGGGCCGTTTCGCCCAACGATGACAGGGGTATGGGCCAAGGATGCTAATTATATTGATAACCATTTTCAAGTGCGTCACGACAGAGGGATAAAAAAGGTAGCTATCTATCTATTTGTTTCCCGATAATCGGATCCCAAACTGCTGACGGAGATTCAGGCACATGGCTATCAGTAGCGCCTCAACGGCGCCCACCAGTGCGGCGGCGAGCCAAGCCACGCCGCTGGTGATGCGCATCATCGGTTTCTGCGCCCTGGCGCACCTGATCAATGACCTGATCCAGTCGGTGCTGCCGGCGATCTACCCGATGCTCAAGGCCAACTACGACCTGAGCTTCGCCCAGATCGGCATGATTACCCTGACGTTCCAGATCACCGCCTCGCTGCTGCAGCCTTGGGTCGGCTTTTTCACCGATCGCCGACCGGCGCCGAACCTGCTGCCGCTGGGCACCCTGTGTACCCTGGTGGGTATAGTGATGCTGGCCTTCGTCGGCAGCTTCCCCATGATTCTGCTGGCCTCGGCGCTGGTGGGGATCGGCTCGTCGACCTTCCACCCGGAAACCTCGCGTATTGCGCGCCTGGCCTCGGGCGGGCGCTTCGGCCTGGCCCAGTCGACCTTCCAGGTCGGCGGCAACACCGGCTCTGCGCTGGGCCCACTGCTGGCGGCGGCCATTGTCATTCCGTTCGGCCAGAGCTATGTGGCCTGGTTCGGCCTGGCTGCGCTGTTCTTCCTCGGCGTCACCCTGATGCTGCGTGGCTGGTACAAGGAGCACCTCAACCAGGCCAAGGCGCGCAAGGCAGTGCAGGCGACCCACGGCATTTCCCGCGGGCGGGTGGTCGCGGCGCTGATCGTGCTGGGCCTGCTGGTGTTCTCCAAGTACTTCTACATGGCCAGCTTTACCAGCTACTTCACCTTCTACCTGATCGAGAAGTTCGATGTGTCGGTGGCCAGCTCGCAGCTGCACCTGTTCCTGTTCCTCGGTGCGGTGGCGGCAGGTACCTTCTTTGGCGGGCCAATCGGTGACCGCATCGGGCGCAAGGCGGTGATCTGGTTCTCGATCCTCGGCGTGGCGCCATTCACCCTGGTACTGCCGTATGCCGACCTGTTCTGGACCACCGTGTTGAGCGTGGTGATCGGCTTTATCCTGGCTTCGGCGTTTTCCGCGATCGTGGTGTATGCGCAGGAGCTGGTGCCGGGCAGCGTGGGCATGATTGCCGGGATCTTCTTCGGGCTGATGTTCGGCTTTGGTGGCATCGGTGCAGCCTTGCTGGGATATGTGGCGGACCTGCGTGGCATCGAGTACGTGTACGAGCTGTGTTCGTTCCTGCCGTTGTTCGGGTTGTTGGCGGTGTTCTTGCCAAGTACCGGCAAGCGCTGATGTCGCCGGGGCTGCTTTGCAGCCCATCGCCGGCAAGCCAGCTCCCACCTCGAGCGCATCGGCCTCAAGCCATGCGCAGTCCCTGCAGGAGCCTGGTTTGCCAGCGATGGGGCCAGTACAGGTAGTACAAGTCAGTTGCCCCCGCCTTGACCTCATTGGGCTCAGGCTGGTGCAATCCCTGTGGGAGCTGGCTTGCCGGCGATGGGGCGCGCAGCGGCCCCCGACGATTGACGGCCTGACACCCTTGGCCTAGAGTCCGCCTTTTCCCAACCACCTGCGTAGTAGTCAAAGCGATGTGCCGTAACCAGTCCCTGCCAAACGCCCGCCAGCCTGCCTTCCAGGCCCTGCGTCGCGCGTGGCCGAGCGATACGGTGCTCAAGCGTCGCCGCAGCGTGCTGTTTGCCTTCACCTTCTCGCCACACCTCGCCTGAACTGATCTGCGCTTTCGCGTCGCTCGCCACCCTGGCGTGCGCGCCTGTGTCTGCACGTCTTTTCGGTTTGCAAGGAGTGGTACATGAACATGCGTTTGCTGGCGGGCCTGTTGTTCGCCGTTTCGGTCGTGGGTTTCAGTTTGGGGGCCAGCCTGCCGCTGGTGTCGTTGCGCCTGCATGAAGCCGGTGCGAGCACCCTGGAAATCGGCATCATCTCGGCCATCCCCGCTGCGGGCATGATGCTCTCGGCGTTCCTGGTCGACGCCTGCTGTCGCCACCTCACCCGGCGCACCATCTACCTGCTGTGCTTCAGCCTGTGCACGCTCAGCATCGGCTTGCTCGAGTCGGCGTTCGGCTCGCTGTGGCTGCTGGCGCTGTTGCGCCTGGGTCTGGGGCTGGGCATGGGTATCGCCATCATCCTCGGCGAGTCGTGGGTCAACGAACTGTGCCCGGAGCACAACCGCGGCAAGATCATGGCCCTGTACGCCACCAGCTTCACCGGCTTCCAGGTGCTCGGCCCGGCCATGCTGGCGGTGCTGGGCGCCGACAGCCCGTGGATCACCGGTGTGGTCACCGCCTGCTATGGCCTGGCGCTGCTGTGCATCGTGCTGACCGTGCCCAACGACCATGTGGAACATGAAGAGGGTGAAAAGAGCTTCGGCCTGGCCGGTTTCTTCCGTGTGGCGCCGGCGTTGTGCGTGGCGGTGCTGTTCTTCTCGTTCTTCGATGCCGTGGTGCTGTCGCTGCTGCCGGTTTATGCCACCAGCCATGGCTTTGCCGTGGGCGTGGCGGCGCTGATGGTGACCGTGGTGTTTGCCGGTGACATGTTGTTCCAGTTGCCGCTTGGCTGGTTGGCCGACCGGGTGGAGCGCACCGGGCTGCACCTGGTATGCGGGCTGCTGGCGATGGCGATCGGTATCGGCCTGCCCTGGCTGCTGAACCTGACCTGGCTGCTGTGGCCGCTGCTGGTGCTGCTGGGCGCCGTGGCAGGGGGCATCTATACGCTGGCGCTGGTGCTGATCGGGCAGCGCTTCAAGGGGCAGGACCTGGTTACCGCCAATGCCAGCGTGGGCTTGCTGTGGGGTGTGGGTAGCCTGGTCGGGCCGCTGGTCAGCGGTGCGGCGATGGATGTGGCGCCGCATGGTCTGCCCATCGCGCTGGCGCTGATGGCCGGGTTGTTCGTGTGTTTTGCCCGGCAGTCGTACCGGCGCGCGGGGCGGTTGCGGGCGGTGGCGGACTGAGGTTTTCCAGGGCTGCGCGGTCCCTCGGCCCGGGGGCCGCTTTGCGGCCCTATCGCGACACAAGGCCGCTCCTACCGGGACCGCGCAGCCGGTCAGGCAAATGCCTGTCAGAAACTCCCGCGCAAGGTCACCGACACATTGCGCGGCTCCCCCCAGTAGTACCCCGTCGCCGTGGTACCGATCTGCCGGTAGTACTTCTTGTCGAAGATGTTGTTGGCGTTCAGTTGCACTGAGTAGTTGTCGTTGATGCGATAACCGAGCATGCCGTTGTACACCGCATACCCCGCCTGGGTCGCCTTGGCCGTGCCGCTTTCGGAATAGATGTCGCTCTGCGCCTGCACGCCGCCGCCAATGGTCCAGGCATCCAGCGTGCCCGGCAGGCGGTAACTGGTGAACAGCCGCAGCATGTGCTCCGGGTCGGTGGTGCGGATCGCGTTGCCATTGGTGGCTGCCGAGTTCTTCAGGTACTCGGTGGTGTTGTAGGTGTAGCCACCGGTGACCTGCCAGCCCGGCAGCACTTCGCCGGAAATCTCCAGGTCGATGCCCTCGCTGCGGCTCTTGCCCGAGGCGATCTTGCAGCGGCCGGTGGTGCCGTTGCAGCCGATTTCCGTGGACATGTCATCCACCGGCGTACCCACCTGGTTGATACGGAAAAACGCCAGGCTGGTGTTCAACCGGCCATCGTAGAACTCGCCCTTGATGCCCGTTTCGTAGGCTTCGCCGATGATCGGGTCGAGCACCGAGTTGTTCTTGTCCACCACTGTTTGCGGGCTGAATATCTCGGTGTAGCTGGCGTACACGCTGAAGTTGTCATTCAGGTCGTAGATCAGCGCCGCGTACGGCACGATCTTCTCGTCGATGCTGAACTTGCCGTTGGCACCGGTGTTGTTTTCCTGCTCATAGTCGTACCAGTTGGCCCGCGCGCCGATGATCGCGGTCAGCGGTTCGGCCAGCGAAATGCGCCAGGTGGCGTGCGCGGCTTGCTGGGTTGTCCGGGTGCGCACCGGGTGTGCGGTGATGTCGATGTCCGGCTCGGGCAGGCTGGTTTTCGGGTCCCAGTAGCGGATGTCGTACAGCCCGGAAATTACCCGGTTGGTGGCCGACGCGTAGGAATCGTTGCGAATCCGTTCGACGCCGACCATCAGCTCGTGGGTGCGGCCAAACAGGTCGAACGGGCCGTTGAGGGTGGCGCTCAGGTTGTTCTGCAGGCTCTCGCCGCCGTCGCCTTCGGTAACCTGGTATTGCATCAGGTACGGGTTGCCGGTGGGGTTCAGGTTGGCCGGTGCGCGCTCCATGTAGGTTTGCTTGAAACCATGGTCGTCCAGCTCGAAGTGGGTACGCAGGGCCATCAGCTTCAGCGTCCAGTCGTTGTCGAAGCGGTGTTCCAGTTCGGCAAAGGTGTTCAGGTTGCTGCGGTCCCAGCGGTTCCAGTCGGCGCCCAGGTAGGTGCTGCGGCCGAAGGGCAGGGGGGCGCCGCTGGCGTCGGCGGGCAGGTTGCCCCAGGCGCCAGTGGCGTCGAGCTTGGTCCACTCGACACCGGTGGTCAGCGTGGTGCTGTCGTCCAGGTCGAAGGCCAGCGAGCCGCCGAACGCTTCCTTGCGCTCCATGCGCGAGTCCTGGAACAGGTCGCGCTCGTCATGCACGGCGATCACCCGCCCGCGTACGTTGCCGGTTTCGGTCAGCGGGCCGGAGATATCGGCCACATAGCGCTGGGCATTCCATGAGCCCAGGGTCACGCTGCCCGTAGCCTGGAAGTCATGAGTCGGGCGCTTGCGCACCAGGTTCACCGTGCCCGACGGGTTGCCGGCGCCACGCAACATGCCGGTGGCGCCGCGCAGCACTTCGGCGCGGTCGATGAACGCCGAGTCGGTCTGAATGAACGAACCGCCACCGCTGCTCTGCACCACGGTGGCGCCGTCATACTGGATGGCATCGATGGCAAAGCCACGCGAGTAGTACTGCACCCGCTCGCTGTCGGTGTAGTTGACCACCACGCCGGGTGTCTGCTCCAGCAGGTTGGTCAGGTTGGTGATGTTCTGGTCATCGATGCGTTGGCGGGTTATCACGCTGACCGATTGCGGGGTATGGCGCAGGGTTTGCGGCATCTTGCCGATGGTCACTTCGCCGGTAGTGTAGGAGCCGGTGTGCTCGGTGGTTTCGCCCAGGCGGTCGCTGGAAATGCTGGTCGCGCCCAGCTCAAGGGCGTTTCCCACATCCAGCGCCGGGATCAGCAGGAAGCTGGTTGCGCTTTCCTGCTGGACCTGCACGTTGCTGCCCTGCAACAGGATCGACAGCGCCCCCGCATTGTCATGCCGGCCCTGCACGCCGCGGGTGGTCTTGCCCTGCAGGCTGTTCGCGTCGAACGACAGGCTAAGGCCGCCCTGGCGGGCCAACTGGTCCAGCGCCGGGGCCAGCGGGCCGGCCGGGATGTTCCAGTCGGTCTGCTGGCTCTGGCTGGCCGCTGCAGCCTGGGCCATGGCCGGGAAGGCACCGCCAGCTGCCAGGCCAAGGCCGAACACGGCCGCGCGCACGGCACGGCGCAGCCTGTCGTTGCGAGGGGAACACGGGGCAATCATGAAGCGCTCCTGAAGGTTGTGAAGACCACTTTTCGGGTTTTGTTCCTTCAGGCCGGACGAGAATGAGATTCCACCTCATTTATTTTTAGAAATTTTTCAGGCCGCACCGATGCTCACCCAATAACGCGTGCGGTAGTCGACCCGCACCGGCAGGCTGCGGGTGAGCAGATGCAGGATCTGCGCGGTGTCGGCCAGCTGGTAGGTACCGGACACCTTCAGGTCTGCCACTTCCGGGGCACAGCGCAGCAGGCCCGGGCGGTAACGCGCCAGCTCGGCGATGAACTCGCCCAGCGGCATCTGCTGCACGCTGAGCACGCCGTCGGTCCAGCCCCAGGGGTCGCTGTGCAGCGTCACCGCCTGGAAGCTGCCGCTGGCCCACACCTGCAAGGTTTCGCCTGGCAGCACCCGACGTGGCGAGGCCGAGGTGGGGAACAGCGTGACGTCGCCCCGGCGTACCGCCAGCAACAGGCCCTGGTCGTTCTCGCGCAGCAGCAGCTGGCCGTCGAGTGTGGCCAGTTGGCCAATGCGGGTGTCGATGCGGAACGGGCGATTATCGTTGGGGTTGCTGTCCAGGCTCACCTCGCCACGCACCAGTTGCAGCCGGCGCTGCTCGGCGCTGTAACGCAGGTCGATGGCGCTGGCGGTATTGAGCTGGATGCGGCTGCCATCGCTGCCTTGCAACTGGCGGCGTTCGCCGGTGGCAGTGCTGCTGTCGGCCAGCAGCTGGGGTATGCCCAGCGGTTCGCGCGCGGCCCAGCCCAGGCTGCCGCCCACGGCCAGCACGGTCAGCAGCTTGAGGTGGTCGCGACGGCTGATGCGCTCGCGCTGGCTGCCATCCAGAGTGCGGCGGCTCAGGCCCTTGGGCAGCCCGGCCAGTTCGTCACTGAGATGGCTGACCCGCTGCCAGGCCAAGGGGTTGTGCGGATGGCTGGCCAGCCAGTGCTGGAACTGCTGCTCGGTACGCGGGCAGGGGCTGTCGAAGCGCAGCTTCACCAGCCAGTCGATGGCCTGGTCGACCTGCGCCTGCGCGGGCGCGCTGTCAGACGTCGGCATAGCGCAACCGGTAGCAGACGCCCAGGGCCTTGGCCAGGTCCCGCTCGACGGTGGCCCGCGACACACCTAGGCGCAGGGCGATCTGCACGATGCTCAAACCATCGAGCTGAGCCAGCAGGAAAGCCTGGCGGGCACGCGGTTTCAGCTGGTGCAGGGCACGGTCGAGGCGCGCCAGGGTATCCAGGATGACCAGTCGATCTTCTTCGCTGGGGACTTCGGCTTCGGGGAGGTGAGCCAGGCTTTCCTGGTAGGCCCTCTCCAGCGCGCGGCGGCGGAACTGGTCGATCATCAGGCCACGGGCGATGCTGCTGAGGTAGGCGCGTGGCTCCTTCAGCGGCGAAAGCTGGCGGGCCCGCAACAGCCGCACGAAGGTATCCTGGGCCAGGTCGGCGGCGTGCTCGCTGCAACCAACCCGGCTGCGCAGCCAGCCGCTGAGCCAACGGTGGTGGGCCTGGTAGAGCAGAGCGACCTCGGTCGGCTTGAGCGTGTCGTTGATCTGCATCTTGGCGAAGGCCCGGTCCTGTGGATATATGCGATTGTTAATAGTTCTCAATTCTATGCGGGGACGATGACGCGGAGCAATGGCATGCCAGGAATTAGCCGCGCAAGAACCGGCGTTTGCCCGATGAACGGCTGCGCTAAGCTGGACCTGCAATCGACTTGATGGAGGTGTCATGATCCGGGCCGACCTTTCGCCTGACGCGTACCGCGAGGCCACCGAATACCTGGCGGCGCTCGACCCGGACTGGTCGCGGCATATCGCGGCGACCGGGCCTTGTCTGCACCAGGCCACGCCGGGGCGTGAGCCTTACGAGGTATTGGTACGGGCGATTGCCTACCAGCAACTGCATGCCCGTGCTGCCGAGGCAATTCTTGGGCGCTTGCTGGCGTTGTTCCCGGAGGCTGCGTTCCCAGGGCCGGAGCAGTTGTTGGCGGTTACACCAGAAACCCTGCGCGCCTGTGGTTTTTCCGCGAGCAAGATGGCGACGATCCAGGGTATTGCCCAGGGCCGGCTGGATGGCCTGGTGCCGAGCCGGGACGAGGCACTGGCCATGGCTGACGACGCGTTGATCGAACGGCTGGTGGCATTGCGCGGGGTAGGGCGGTGGACGGTGGAGATGTTGCTGATCTACAGCCTGGCGCGTTCGGACGTTCTGCCGGTCGACGATTTTGGCGTGCGCGAGGGGTATCGGCGGCTGAAGGGGCTGGACAAGGCGCCGACGCCGGCGCAAATGCGTTCGCTGGGTGGCGGCTGGCGGCCATACCGTACCGTGGCGGCCTGGTACCTGTGGCGGGCCTGAGGTATTGCACCGCCTGTGCCGGCCTCTTCGCGGGTTTACCCGCGAAGAGGCCGGCACAGGCAACAACCTATCTGGACATTTACCAATGAACCTCTACACCACCCCCGACCAACGCTGGCAAGCCGTAGAATCCCGCGAAACCGCCGCCACCGGCCACTTCGTCTACGCCGTGCGCACCACTGGCATCTACTGCCACCCCGGCTGCAAATCGCGCCTCGCCAAGCGAACCAACGTCGAGTTCTACGACACCCCAGCCGCCGCCGAAGCCGCCGGCTACCGCGCCTGCAAACGTTGCACCGCCACCACCACCAGCGCCACCCGCCACAGCCAGCTGGTCACCCGCGTCTGCCGGCTGATCGAAGCCAGCGACCCCGCGCCCAGCCTCGATCAACTCAGCGCCCAACTGGCCGTCAGCCCTTTCCACCTGCATCGCCTGTTCAAAGCCGAAACCGGCCTCACCCCCAAGGCCTACGCAACCGCTTTCCGTGCCCGGCGCCTGCGCGCGCACCTGGAAGATGGCCAGCG
Source organism: Pseudomonas sp. B8(2017) (assembly GCF_002113575.1). Taxonomy (NCBI): domain Bacteria; kingdom Pseudomonadati; phylum Pseudomonadota; class Gammaproteobacteria; order Pseudomonadales; family Pseudomonadaceae; genus Pseudomonas; species Pseudomonas sp. B8(2017). The sequence continues at coordinate 74,524 of NZ_NEIO01000024.1, forward strand.
CTCTGTCACCGATGCCATCTATGACGCCGGCTACAACTCCAACAGCCGTTTCTACGAAAGCGCCGACCAGCGCCTGGGCATGCGCCCGCGGCAATACCGCGCCGGCGGCGCCGGGGCAACCATCCACTTCGCCCTCGGCCAGTGCTCTCTGGGCGCGATCCTGGTGGCCCAGAGCGAGAAGGGCATTTGCGCGATCCTGCTGGGCGACGACCCCGAGGCCCTGCTGCGCGACCTGCAGGACCAGTTCCCCAAGGCCCACCTGGTCGGTGGCGACAGTGCCTACGAACGGTTGGTCGCCGAGGTGGTGGGCTTCGTCGAAGCCCCGGCGCTGGGCCTGGCTTTGCCCCTGGATGTGCAAGGCACTGCGTTCCAGGAGCGGGTGTGGCAAGCCCTGCGCGAGGTGCCGGCCGGCAGCCGGGTCAGCTACACCGACATCGCCGAGCGCATCGGCGCGCCCAAGGCGGTGCGTGCGGTGGCCATGGCCTGCGCGGCCAACCACATCGCTGTGGCCATCCCTTGTCATCGGGTGGTGCGCCGCGACGGCGACATCAGCGGCTACCGCTGGGGTGTCGAGCGCAAACAGCAACTGCTCAAACGAGAAACGGCACTCTCCTGATCGCGTGAAGCCGCGTAGAATCCCCCGCCAAATCGAATTGTAAAGAGGAATATTCGATGAGGCGTGTCAGCCTTGCCCGTTTTTGCCCAGGCCTGATGGTTTTCATGGCCTTGATGCTGGCCATTGCCAGCCCGGCCTGGTCGGCCCCGGCCACGCCGTTGTCCAATCTGGCGGTTGCCGAAGCGAACGTGCTGGATGAAAACGCCAGCATCGAGCAGTTGAGCGATCGACTGGACCAGATCCGCCAGGGTGTCACCAGCGAGGCCAACGACGATCTGCTGTCGCAACTGCGCCTGGGCGCCATGCAGGTCCAGCGCCAGGCCGATGCGTTAAGTGCCCTGCGCACCACGGATGTGGAGAAAGTCGACGACAAGCTCAAGGTCATCGGGCCGGTCCAGCCGGACGAGGCCGCCACCCTGACCCAGCAGCGCAAGGAGCTGGAGGCCGAGAAGAAGGCCTTGGTAGCCCAACGGGACCAGGCAACCAAGCTGACCCAGTCGGCCCGCGACCTGTCCACGCAAATCGTCAACCTGCGCCGCAGCCAGTTCAACTCGCAGATCACCAGCCGCGCGGCCTCACCGCTGAGCCCGGCGTTCTGGCAGAGCATCATTCGCCCCACCCAGGACGACGTGGCACGCCTGCGTGACCTGCGTGGCGAGACGGCCGATGCCATCGGTAGTGCCTTCAGCGCCGAAAATCGCTGGCTGTTCATTACCAGCCTGGTGGCGGCAATCCTGGTCTGGACCTTGGTGCGCCGCGTGCTCGAGCGCCTGCTGGCCGACGCCATGGTCAGCTGGCTACCCGAAGGCCGCCTGCGCCGCAGTGCGTTGGCGCTGGGCGTGAGCCTGGCAACCTTGGGTACCATCGCCGGTTCGGTCTCGCTGCTGCGATGGGGGCTGGAGAGCAGCGCCGAGCTGGGCGCCGATATCGCCAGCCTGGCCAACCATGTACTTGCCCTGGTGGTGTTCAGCGCCTTCATCACCGGCCTGGGCCGCGCCATGCTGATGCTGCAGCGTCCGTCCTGGCGCCTGCCGCCTATTCACGATGAAGTGGCCAGCGCCCTGGGCTGGTTCCCCAAGGTGCTGGCGTTGGCGCTGATGGTCATGATGACCATGGAACGCATCAACAGCGTGATCGGTGCCAGCCTGGCGCTGACCGTGGCGGTCAACGGCCTGACCGCGCTGGTAGTGGCGGTCACCTTCGCCGGTGCGCTGCTGCGTTACCGCCGCACCCTGCGCAAGCATGACCTGGAGCGCCCCACGGGCCTGGCCGGGCTGATCCCGTTCGTGATGGTGATCTGGCTGACGTTGATCCTGCTGGCCCTGCTCGCCGGTTACCTGACACTCGCCTACTTCCTCACCGCCAAGCTGCTGTGGGTCAGCCTGGTGATCACCTGTGCCTACCTGCTGACCACGTTCTTTGGCGACCTCTGCGAAACCCTGCTGTCGCCCCGCCAACCCGGCGGCCTGGCGCTGGCCTCGACCCTGGGCCTGGCGCCACGTCACCAGGCGCAGGCCAGCACCATCCTGGCCGGCATCGGCCGCACCGTGGTGCTGTTCCTGGCGTTGTTGCTGGCACTGATGCCATCGGGCACCAGCCCCAGCGAGCTGTTGCTGAGCCTGGGTGATTGGGACGAGACCGGCGGCAAGCTGCTGGGCAACATGAACATTGTCCCCCAGGACATCCTGCTGGCAGTGGTGATGTTCCTCGGCGGCCTGTTCGCCATCCGCGTGGTCAAGCGCTGGCTGAGCGATCGCCTGCTGCCGGAAACCGACATGGACGCCGGCATGCGTGCCTCGCTGGTGACCCTGGTGGGTTACCTGGGCTTCATCTTCCTGGCCATGCTGGTGATGTCGACCCTGCGCATCAACCTCACCAGCCTGACCTGGGTGGTCAGTGCCCTGTCGGTGGGTATCGGTTTCGGCTTGCAGCAGATCGTGCAGAACTTCATTTCCGGCCTGATCCTGCTGACCGAGCGCCCGGTCAAGGTGGGCGACTGGGTCAGCCTGGCGGGCGTCGAGGGCGACATTCGCCGTATCAACGTGCGCGCCACCGAGATCCAGATGTCCGACCGCTCGACGGTTATCGTGCCCAACTCACAGTTCATCTCGCAGAACGTGCGCAACGTGACCATGGGCAATGCCCTTGGCGTGGTCGGCATTACCCTGACCATGCCGCTGGAGACCGATGCCAACCGCGTGCGTGAACTGCTGCTGGCGGCTTACCAGGAGCACGAGGCGATTCTGGATGCGCCGGCCACCTCGGTCACCTTCAAGGACCTGACCAGCAGCGGCATGGTGATAGGTGTGAGTGGTTACGTGGCGGGGCCGCGGCAGGTATCCGGTACGCGCAGTGACCTGTTGTTCACCATTCTTGGGCGCCTGCGTGATGAAGGTATTGCCCTGTCGTCGCCGCAGAGCATGGTGTTGGTGCAGGAGGGCGCTCGCTCGGCTGACGAGTCGGTGTGAAGCCAATCGCCGGCAAGCCGGCTCCCACAGGTACTGCGTATGGCTTGAAGTCGACGCGGTCCTTGTGGGAGCTGGCTTGCCGGCGATTGGGCTGCAAAGCAGCCCCCAGCCTCAATGCTGCTTGGCCTGCCTGATCCTCAGCAAAATCACCAGCAGCACCAACAGCACAGGCGGCGCCATGGCCAACAGCCCATCCCGCGCCGTCAGCCCCAACCCCAGCACATTCAGCCCGCCATACAGCAGCTTGAACAAGTTCAGCAGGTAGTAGGTGATGGCGATGATCGACAGCCCCTCCACCGCCCGTTGAATCTTCACCTGGGCATCGGCCCGGGCGTTGAGGCTGCGCAGGATCTCGGCGTTCTGTTCTTCCATCTCCACCTGTACCCGTGCCTGCAACAGGTCGCCCAGGTTGGCCACATTCTTCGCCAACTGCTCCAGGCGCTGCTCGGTGGCCGCGCAGTAGCGCACGGTCGGTTTGAACCGTCGTTCGATGAACACCCCCAGGCGCTGGCAGTCGCCCACATGGCTTTCCCGCAGCTCGCCCAGGCGCTCGAACACCAGTTGCGCATAGGCTTGCGTGGCGCCGAAGCGGTGGCGGGTTTTCACCGTGCGGCTGACCACCTGGCGTGACAGGTGGGCAATGGCCTCCAGCAACCCTTTGGAATCATGGCCATCGACCCCGGCACTGCGCTCCGAGAGGCTGACCAGGGTCTTGTCGAAGGCATCCAGTTCCTGGCTCAGGTCCTTGGCCGTGGTCAGGGTCAGCGAGGCCATCATGCGGTAGGTCTCGATCTCCAGCAGACGGCGGATCATGCGGCCCTGGCGGTAGGCATTGAGGCGACGGTTGATGAACAGGAAGCGGTTGGTGCCGTCCTCGGTCAGGCGAAAATCGCTCCACACCACCGCATCGCCACCGCCGACGCAGGAGCCGCACGGGTCCTTGAAACCGTAGTGGGGCAGGTCCAGTTCGTGTTCGTCACGGACCAGCACCTGCACGGCGTTGATTACTTGCGCCGCTTGCGGAGCGATAGCCTCGGCCAGCACCGGCGGCAGCGTTTGCCACTCGGTGTCGGCGGCAGTGCAGGGCACCACCAGGGTCAGGGTGAAGAACTCGGTGTGCCGTTCCCACTTGAACGGATGGCCATCCAGGCGGGTGATGCCTTGGGCGGCAGCGGTGTCCAGGGCATCCGGGCAGCAGCGTTGCAGCAGTGCCGCACAGGCAGCATCGCCGCCGAGCAAGGCCAGGTGGAAGACATGCGCCGGGCCGTCGAAATACAGCGACGGGCGGGCGTGCAGTTCGTTGTGCAAGGCGTTGCGTTGAGGGTGCATGGGTGGTCCGGCCTGGTGTTGTGATTGTGGGGGTACCAGGAAGTGGGACTTTGCGGTGGGAGGGGAAAGTCACGCGGGCGCAGAGTTTTGTATCGCCTGTGCCGGCCTCTTCGCGGGTAAACCCGCTCCCACAGGGATAGCGCAGGCCTGAAGGGCAGCGCGGTACCCGCGAAGAGGCCGGTGAGCCCGGCATCAATTCCAGGCCTTACTCGCGGTTCAGCAACTAGTTGAGCGCCCGGGTCATTTGCACGTTATGCACGGTCATACGCGGTCCTTGTAGGAGCGGCCTTGTGTCGCGAAAGGGCCGCAAAGCGGCCCCGGAAATCTCAACCCAGACAGCGTGTCACATGCTTGACCGACTGGTAGGCCGACAATCCCCAAGGCCCCAGCTCACGCCCGATCCCGCTACCCTTGGTGCCACCCCACGAGGTCTCGACGAACACCGCCTGCACCGAGTTGATCCACACATGGCCAACCTCCAGCGCATCGGCCACCCGCTCGGCGCGCTCCAGGTCGGCGGAGCACACCGTAGCCACCAGCCCGAAGCGGCTATCGTTGGCCTCGGCAATCGCCTGTTCCTCGGTCGCAAAGCGACGCGCGCACAGCACCGGGCCAAAGATTTCCTCGGTCCACAGGCGGCTGTCTTTCGGCACATCGGCATACAGCGTCGGGCTGACGAACCAGCCATCCCGGTCCAGCGCCTTGCCACCGGCCAGGCACTGCAGGCCTTCCTCCCGCGCCGTGGCAAAGTAGCCGGCCACCTTCAGCCACTGCGCCTGGCTGGTCAGCGGCCCCATGTCGACTTCTTCGGTCAACGGATTACCGACCCGTAGCTGTTCCAGTGCGGCCTGCAAACGCGGCAGCAATGCATCGGCAATGCCGTCCTGCACCAGCAGCCGCGAAGTGGCCGAGCACATCTGCCCGGTGTTCCAGGTAATGCCGGCGACGATCCACTCCACCGCCTGGCCCACGTCGCAATCATCGAACACCACGATCGCCGACTTGCCGCCCAGCTCCAGCGTCACCGGCCGGCACTGCGCCGAAGCGCTGCGCATTACCTGGCTGCCGACACTGTTGCTGCCGGTGAACGACAGCTTGTCCAGGCCATTGTGGTTGCTCAGTGCAGCGCCGGTCTCGGCCTTGCCGTTGACGATGTTCAACACCCCGGCCGGCAGCCCCAGGGCATCGGCGATCTGGCCGTAGGCCTGTTCGATCAGCGGGGTGACTTCCGATGGCTTGAGCACCACGGTGCAACCAGCGGCCAGGGCCGGGGCGAGCTTCCAGGCGCTGGTCACCAGCGGAAAGTTCCATGGCACGATCAGGCCGACCACGCCCACCGGTTCCAGGCGGGTGCGAGCGCTGAAACCCGGCGCAGCCAACGGCACATCACGGTTCTTCGATGGCAGTTGCTCGGCCAGTTCGGCGTAGTAGCCGAAGGTGGCGATGGCGTCGTCCAGGTCGATTTCCGCCTCATGACGTGGCTTGCCGTTGTTGCGCATCTGCAAGGTGATCAACGCTTCACGGCGCTGCCCGAGCTGTTCGGCAAAGCCGCGCAGGTAGGCGGCGCGTTCGCTGGCGCTGGTGTTTTTCCAGGCGGGCAGGGCGCCACGGGCAGCGGTCACGGCCTGGTCTACCTGGGCGACGCTGGCAGCCATCAGTTCGGCAAACGGTTGCCCAAGGGCCGGGTCATTGACGCTGATGCAGTCGCTGCCCTGGCCTTCGACCCAGCGGCCGGCAATGTAGTGGGAAGTGGTCATGGTCGTTTTCCAGTCAGGCCATTTCGGCGGTGGTTACCGGCGTGTGCGCGGTGCTTTTGCAACGCACCCAACGCGGGCCCTGGGGGCCATACACGCCGGCAGGTTCGGGGAACAGGTTGAGCAGCAGCAGGTACAGCACGCCGGCCAGCCCCAGGGTGACCGGCAGGCTCAGGTCGATGCCGCCGGCCAGGTCGCCCAGCGGGCCGACGAACTGCCCTGGCAGGTTGACGAAGCACAGGCCCACCGCCGCGCTGGGGATCCACGCCCCCATGCCGCGCCAGTTCCAGCCATGCAGGAACCAGTAGTGGCCGCCACGCTGGCCGCGGGTGAACACCTGCAGGTCGTCGGCATGGTAGAAGCCGCGACGGGTGATCAGGCCGAGGATCATGATCACCATCCACGGGCTGGTGCAGGTGATGATCAGCACGGCGAAGGTCGACACGCTCTGCACCAGGTTGAAGGTGAAGCGGCCGACGAAGATGAAGCCGATCGCCAGCACGCCGATCAGCAGCGTGGCGCCGGCACGGCTGAGCAGGCGTGGGAACACGCTGGACATGTCCAGGCCGGTGCCGTACAGCGCCGTGGTGCCGGTGGACATGCCGCCGATCACCGCAATCAGGCACACCGGCAGGAAGAACCAGCTTGGCGCCACCGCCAGCAGGCCACCGACGTAGTTGTTGGCGGCGATGTAGTCCGGCGCCTGGGTGGCCACCAGGGTGGCGGTGCACAGGCCGAACAGGAACGGGATCAGTGTCGCGCCCTGGGCCGCGATCACCGCCAGCATGATGCGCGCCTTGGGCGTTTCACGCGGGATGTAGCGCGACCAGTCGCCGAGGAACGCACCGAACGACACCGGGTTGCTCATGGCCAGGATCGCCGCACCGACGAATGCCGCCCAGAAGCCCGCCTGGCCGAGGTTTACGCTGCCCGCATAACCGGCATCGAACGGCCCGGCAAAGGCAACGATGCCCAGCAGGAACAGCAGGCTCGAGGCCCACACGGCGATCTTGTTGACCCACAGCATGAAGCGGAAGCCGAAGATGCACACCACCAGCACCAGCACCGCGAACAGGCCATAGGCCAAGCCCAGGGTCAGGTCGGTTTCCGGCAGGCCGGCGAGGCGCTTGGCGCCGCCGACCAGGGCGTCGCCCGAGCTCCACACCGACAGCGAAAAGAACGCCACCGCGGTGAGCAGCGACAGGAACGAACCGACGATGCGCCCGTGCACGCCAAAGTGCGCACCCGACGACACCGCGTTGTTGGTGCCGTTGAGCGCGCCGAACAGGCCCATGGGCGCGAGGATCAGCGCGCCTACGCCGACGCCGAGCAGGATCGCCCACACGCCGGCCTGGAACGACAGCCCGAACAGCACCGGGAAGCTGCCCAGTACGGCCGTGGCGAAGGTATTGGCGCCGCCGAAGATCAGGCGGAACAGGTCCAGCGGGGAGGCGTCGCGTTGATCGTCGGGGATCTGTTCGACGCCGTTGGTCTCGATACCGGTCGAGTGGCTCATGGTGATGCTCCAGCGCGGTTGTTGTGGGCCGGCGCAGTACGCGGGCCTTATTGTGGGTGCGATGGCAGGGCGGCAGGGCCGCGTAAATGGATGATCAGGCCGGCGATACGACCGACAGGTGCTCGTGGCAGGCCAGCCACCTTTCGCCGTGGCGGCGGAAGACGATGGTCTCGCGCTCGCTCAACTGGTGTTCTTCGCCGGCGATGCGGATGTGCGTGGCCACATCATGCATGAAGATCGCCACGTCACCTTGCAGGCTCACCTGGGCATTGCCCGACTCGCAGGCGAGCACCGCAAACCCGTCGGCCTGCCACTGGGCCCAGAGTTGCTCGTAGGCATGGCGCGACAGCAGCGGTTGCGGCAGGGTGTGGAAAAGGAAGGTGGCGTCTTCGCTGAAGCAGGCGAAATAGCGAGCGGTGTCGTTGCTGGCGAACGCCGCAACGAGGTCGGCGGCGGCTTGCCGTACCTGGAGTGTCTGGTCCACGGGAGTGGCCTCACGGTTCTTGTGATTGTGGTGAAGCGATTCTGGTGGCGGTTGGCGAGGGGAAAAATCGCTGCGGGCAAATAATCAGTTCAGGATTTTGTGAAGTGATGGCTGCGCTTTCTCAGGTTTCGCACTGCGCACCCTGTGGGAGCGGGCGTGCCCGTTCTCATAAGGCTGCACATAACTCATTGAATTAGCAGGGACCCTGTGGGAGCGGCTTTAGCCGCGAACACCGGCGCAGCCGGTGCCAGGCACCGCGTTGGATTCTTCGCGGCTAAAGCCGCTTGTATGGTGATACTCGAAGGGGTGGTGGGACGAAAAAGCCGAATCTGACTGTTCACAGCAGTACAGACCGTGGGAGAACTCGCCCCACCCCTTCAC
>NZ_NEIO01000025.1:0-77568 GCF_002113575.1 Pseudomonas sp. B8(2017)
TCACAAGCACCCACACGAATTGCTTGATTCGATTTGTTAAAGAGCGTTTGGTTAAGAGCTTTTCGTCTCAACCGAGGCGCGCATTCTACGCTTTCCTCATTTGCTGTCAAGCGTTTATTTTGAAGTTTTTTTTGCGAGAAACTCGTTTAGCTTCAAACACTTGACTCGCTGCGATCTCTCGTAGCGGGAGGCGAATCATACAGCGTTTGGAAGCGCTGTCAACCATCATCTCAACCGCTGTCGATCATTCGATCGTAGCCCTTTCAACTTCGCCTCAACTATCTAACTCATTGAATCTCAAGGAGTTTGTCGTTCCGGCGTCGCTGGAAGTGGGGCGCATTATAAGGGGATTCGAGAGGGCGTCAACCTTTAATTTCATTTATTTGAAATGTTCCAGGCGAAGACCTTATCAAGGCTACCAGGTGCTCGCCACAACACCTTCTGCGCCTATGAGATCGAGCGCCGCCCGCGCGGCGCTCGATCTCACAGGCGCCAGAAAACTCAAGGCAGGCACATTTCAAAGGCAATGCCATCTCAAGACAGGCCCTTGCCCCCTACCCTATCTCCGGCCAATCCTGGGCAGCACCCGCGCAACAGCAGGAACCCGCAACACCATCAACACAGCCCCAATAACCGCATAGATCGCCCACTCCCGCAGATCCGAGCGCACGATCCACAAGAAATGCAGCAACCCCAACCCAAGTATCACGTACACCAACCGGTGCAGCTTCTTCCAACGCGCACCCAACCGCCGCTGGCTATACCGATTCGAGGTAACCGCCAGGGCCAGCAGCCCAAGAAACCCAAGCGCACCCACAATAATGTAAGGCCGCTTGCGCAACTCAACCGCCAACTGCCCCCAGTCCAGCCCAAGGATAAAGAACAGGTAAGCCAGGATGTGCAGCACGATATAGGCAAACACCCATAACCCCAGCTGCCGGCGCACCACGATCCAGCCCGACCATCCCGTCAGCTTCTGCAGCGGCGTCATGCCCAAGGTAACCAGCAGGAAGGTCAGCGCCCCGAGCCCAAGCCGGTCCATCATGATCTTTCCAGGGTCAGGCCCTAGCAGATTCATCGCCGCCTCATACAACCACCAGACCGGGAACAGGCACCCCACGATGAAGATGGCCAGACGAAACCAGGGGTAACGCATCAATAGTTCTTCCGCAGATCAAGCCCGGTATACAGCGACGCCACTTCATCGGCATAGCCATTGAACATCTGGGTTTCCCGCACATTGGGACTGAACAGCCCGCTGGGCAGCCGCCGTTCACGCGCCTGGCTCCAACGGGGGTGGTCGACCGTCGGGTTCACATTGGCATAGAACCCATATTCATCCGGCGCCAACCCTTCCCAAGTGGTGCCCGGTTGCTCGGCCACCAGGCTGATACGCACGATCGACTTGATGCTCTTGAAGCCATACTTCCACGGCACCACCAGCCGCAACGGCGCGCCATTCTGGTTGGGCAGCTCCCGGCCATACATGCCAACCGCCAGGATCGCCAAAGGATGCATCGCCTCATCCAGACGCAAGCCTTCTCTATAAGGCCAGTCGATCAAGGCGAACCCCGAACGCTGCCCCGGCATGTGCTCCGGGTCTTTCAGGGTTTCGAAGCGCACATAGCGCGCCTTGGACGTCGGCTCGACCTGCTTGAGCAACTGCGCCAACGGGAAGCCCAGCCACGGAATGACCATCGACCACGCCTCGACGCAACGCAGCCGGTAGATGCGCTCCTCAAGCTGGTACGGCTTGACGAAGTCTTCCAGTGCATAGCGCCCGGGCTTGCCCACTTCGCCATCGACCACAACGCTCCACGGTTCGGTTTTCAGGCTGTCGCCATTGGCCGCCGGGTCACCCTTGTCGGGCCCGAACTCGTAGAAGTTGTTGTAGTGGGTGGCATCCTTGAAAGGCGTGATTGACTCACCCTTGACCGTTACTGCCTGCCATCGGGTGGCCGCGAGCTTTTCACTGAACCAGCCAGGCGCCTTGCCCGCCTCGACATCGGCGTAACGGCTGGCTTCAGCTGCGCGCGCCATGCTCGGCAAGGCACCCAAGGCCAGGCCGGCCAACGAGCCACCCAGCAGGGTACGACGGGAGAGGTAGATGCCTTCGGGGGTGATCTCCGACGCCTTGCACTCGGAAGACCTGGGTAGCTTGATGAGCATGAGCGGCTCCACAGCACTGGATAACGGATGTACCAGTAAGACTATGGAGCCGGCGGGTTATTCCTGCATTAAATGATTGTCACGCTTTGCGACGGCGTGCCTTGAGCAGGAACTGGATCGGCCCCGAAGCCGCATAGGCGAGGAAGATCAGCAGCAGGATACGCGGCGGGTCGCTGAACACCACGGCAAACACCAGTACCACGGCCAGGATAGCCACGAACGGTACACGGCCCTTGAGGTCCAGCTCCTTGAAGCTGTTGTACTTGATGTTGCTGACCATCAGCATGCCGGCAGCAGCTACCAGCAGCGCCACCAGGAACGACAGCTTGGAGCCCTGGATGCCGTAGTCGCTGAACGCCCACACGGTACCCGCGACCACGCCCGCGGCAGCCGGGCTGGCCAGGCCGATGAAGTAGCGCTTGTCGGCGGTGCCGACCTGGGTATTGAAGCGTGCCAGGCGCAGTGCTGCACCGGCCACATAGATGAAGGCGACCATCCAGCCGACCTTGCCCATGTCGCCCAGCGCCCAGCCAAAGGCCAGCAAGGCCGGAGCCACACCGAAGGCGACCATGTCCGACAGCGAGTCGTACTCGGCACCAAAGGCGCTCTGGGTGTTGGTCATGCGCGCGACACGGCCATCGAGGCCGTCGAGCACCATGGCCACGAAGATGGCGATGGCAGCGAAGGCAAAGTACTTGCTCGCCTCGCGCGGGTCACCGGCGCTCAGGGCGCTCTGCGCGCTCATCGAGCTGATGATGGAATAGAAACCGGCAAACAGGTTGGCGGTGGTAAACAGGTTGGGCAGCAGGTAGATGCCACGATGGCGCACCTTGCGCCCTTCGGCGTCATGCCCTTCTTCAACGTGCTCATCGACAGGTAGCAGGCTTTCGGCGTCGGAGGGCTTGTTCGGCTCTTCGGGACGTTCGCTCATGGAGGGTACCTTGCAACAGGATGGAAAATGTTCGACACGGGCCTGCAAAACAGGTTCTGACGGCAGGCCACTGGTCTGCTTTATACCAGAAGCTGACTGTCAGAACGAAAAAACGCGGCCGAAGCCGCGTTTTTCATCTTTCGATAAGACTTAGTTCTTGGTCTTGTCGACGATTTTGTTAGCCGAGATCCACGGCATCATCGAGCGCAGTTGCTCGCCGATGATTTCGATGCCGTGAGCGGCGTTGTTGCGGCGCTTGGCGGTCATCGATGGGTAGTTGGTAGCACCTTCGGAGATGAACATCTTCGCGTACTCGCCGTCCTGGATGCGCTTCAGGGCGTTGCGCATGGCCTTGCGGGATTCTTCGTTGATGACTTCCGGACCGGTTACGTACTCACCGTACTCGGCGTTGTTGGAGATCGAGTAGTTCATGTTGGCGATGCCGCCTTCGTACATGAGGTCAACGATCAGCTTCAGTTCGTGCAGGCACTCGAAGTAGGCCATTTCCGGCGCGTAGCCAGCTTCGACCAGGGTTTCGAAACCGGCCTTGACCAGCTCTACGGTACCGCCGCACAGAACAGCCTGCTCACCGAACAGGTCGGTTTCGGTCTCGTCCTTGAAGGTGGTTTCGATGATGCCGGTACGGCCGCCGCCTACGCCCGAAGCGTACGACAGGGCAACATTCTTGGCGTTGCCGGAGGCGTCCTGGTAGATGGCGATCAGGTCAGGGATACCGCCGCCCTTGACGAACTCGGAGCGAACGGTGTGGCCCGGGGCCTTCGGCGCGATCATGATCACGTCGAGGTCGGCACGTGGAACGACCTGGTTGTAGTGGATCGAGAAGCCATGGGAGAAGGCCAGGGTAGCGCCCTTCTTGATGTTCGGCTCGATTTCCTGCTTGTACAGTTGGCCCTGGAACTCGTCCGGGGTCAGGATCATGACCAGGTCGGCAGCAGCGACGGCAGAGGCAACGTCGGTCACTTTCAGGCCATGGGCTTCTGCCTTGGCAACTGTGGCCGAACCTTTACGCAGACCGATGGTGACATCTACACCGGAGTCCTTCAGGTTGCACGCCTGAGCGTGGCCCTGGGAACCGTAACCGATGATGGCGACTTTCTTACCCTGGATGATGGAAAGGTCGCAGTCTTTATCGTAGAAAACTTTCATGAAAATACCCCTGGTTATATCTCGGCCCCTGCGGAGCCATCGCTAATTTTTGAATTTAGATGCTGAGCACTTTGTCGCCACGGGCAATGCCGGTAACGCCGCTGCGCACGGTTTCGAGAATCGATGCAGTGCCGATCGCCTGGATGAAGCTGTCCAGTTTGTCGCTGGTGCCGCTCAGCTGCACGGTGTACACGCTGGCGGTCACATCGACGATCTGGCCACGGAAGATATCCGTGGTGCGCTTGATCTCGGCGCGCTGGGCACCGGTGGCCTTGACCTTGACCAGCATCAGTTCACGCTCGATGTGAGCGCTTTCCGACAGGTCGACGAGCTTGACCACTTCGACCAGCTTGTTCAGGTTCTTGGTGATCTGTTCGATCACTTCGTCATGGCCAACGGTGGTCAGCGTCAGACGCGACAGGGTCGGGTCTTCGGTCGGCGCCACGGTCAGGCTTTCAATGTTGTAGTTACGCTGGGAGAACAGGCCGACCACGCGGGACAGCGCACCTGGTTCGTTTTCCAGCAGCAGGGAGATGATGTGCCGCATATCAGGTACGCTCCGTCTTGCTCAGCCACATGTCACGCATCGAGCCATCCTTGATCTGCATCGGATAGACGTGCTCACTGCGGTCAACCGCGATGTCGATGAACACCAGGCGGTCCTTCATCGCAAACGCTTCTTCCAGCTTCGGCTTGAGGTCCTTCAGGCTGGTGATGCGGATACCCACATGGCCATAGGCCTCGGCCAGCTTGATGAAGTCAGGCAGCGACTCGACGTACGAGTGCGAGTGACGACCGTTGTAGGCCATGTCCTGCCACTGGCGGACCATGCCCAACACACCGTTGTTCAGGTTGACGATCTTCACCGGCAGGCCGTACTGCATGCAGGTGGACAGCTCCTGGATGTTCATCTGGATGCTGCCTTCGCCGGTCACGCAGGCCACGTCCTGGTCCGGGAAGTTGAGCTTGACGCCCATCGCCGCCGGGAAGCCGAAGCCCATGGTGCCCAGGCCACCGGAGTTGATCCAGCGGTTCGGCTTGTTGAAGCGGTAGTACTGCGCCGCGAACATCTGGTGCTGGCCCACGTCGGAGGTGACGAAGGCATCGCCATTGGTCACTTCGCACAGGGTCTCGATGACTTTCTGCGGCTTGATGACATTGCCGTCACCCTTGTCGTAAGGGAACAGCTCGCCATTGCCACGCCATTCGTCGATCTGCTTCCACCAGGCATCCAGCGCCGCCTTGTCAGGCTGCTCGCCGATTTCCTTGAGGATGCCGAGCATTTCGCTGAGCACGCTGTCGACCGGGCCGACGATCGGCACGTCGGCCTTGATCATCTTGGAGATCGACGCCGGGTCGATGTCGATATGGATGATCTTGGCGTTCGGGCAGAACTTGGCCGGGCCGTTGACCACGCGGTCGTCAAAACGGGCACCGACGGCGAAGATGACGTCGGCATGGTGCATGGCCATGTTGGCAGTGAAGCTGCCGTGCATGCCGAGCATGCCGAGGAACTGGCGGTCGGTACCCGGGAAGCCACCCAGACCCATCAGGGTATTGGTGACCGGCAGGTTCAGCGACTTGGCGATTTCGGTCAGGGCTTCGGAGCCACCACCGAGGATCACGCCGCCACCGGAGTAGACGATCGGGCGCTTGGCCGCCAGCAGCATCTCGGCAGCCTTGCGGATCTGGCCGGAGTGACCGCGTACCGCCGGGCTGTAGGAGCGCAGCTTGACCTTTTTCGGGTAGACGTATTCGAACTTCTCGGCCGGGTTGGTCATATCTTTTGGAATGTCGACCACGACCGGACCTGGGCGACCGGATTGCGCCAGGTAGAATGCTTTTTTCAGAACTTCGGGGATTTCGCTGGCATGTTTGATCATGAAGCTGTGCTTCACGATCGGCCGCGAAATACCGATCATGTCGGTTTCCTGGAAGGCATCGGTACCCACCATGGTGCTAGGCACCTGGCCGGACAGGATGACCATCGGAATCGAGTCCATGTAGGCGGTGGCAATACCGGTAATGGCATTGGTCGCGCCCGGGCCGGAGGTTACCAGCACCACGCCGGCCTTGCCGGTGGCGCGGGCATAACCGTCCGCCATATGGGTAGCTGCCTGCTCATGACGAACCAGGATGTGCTCGACTTCCGGTTCCTTGAACAGCGCGTCGTAAACATGCAGGAGAGCACCACCAGGGTACCCGTAGATGTGCTTAACGCCTTCGTCACGCAAGAAGCGGACGACCATCTCAGCGCCAGATAAAAGCTCCACGTTGTTCACCTCTAAAACGCCAGAATACCGCCCTCACTGGACGGGTCTTAATAGGTTTACTGCCAAGCAGAGCATGAGCGAACGTCAGCACTGACTGAGCAAGTATTGGGAGCGCCCCAGAGTGTTGCGGGGTTTTCCCACCCAGCGCGAGGTAACGCGTTGCGGGGTGTAACAGGTCGGCGCGGGTGTGCGCCTCATGATCTGCTTAGCGGGTCTGCTTCTGGCAGTCCCTCTACAGCGGAGATTGGATTCTTCTGATTCGGCGCCAACAAGTCAAGAAAAATTATTGCCAATTTTTCCCCAAGATGAATTCCTGCCACCACTAAAAATCGCTTCAGCAGCAGAATAAATAAGATTTCCACAAAAAAGGGCCACAATCTGCGGCCCTTGAAGGAAAAACTGAAGAAATCAGGCGGAAGGAGCAATCAATTGGTCAAATGCTGCCAACAGGCGGCGTAGCTCACGACTTTGCTCTGGCCGGTCGGTAAACACGGTTTCGGCCATGACCAGGATGCCGGAGGCGTTGGGCAACGGGTGGCCCAGCTCGATGATGATCTTCATTCGCGGCAGGAAGATCCATTGCAGCCACTGCTCGAAACTGAGGGTATCGACAGCGAAAGGCACCGTACTGGCCAGTGCCTCGTCGCTTGGCGGCTCGTCATCCCACCAGCCTTGCACCTGCAGCTCACGCTCGATCAGCAGCAGGTGGTCGGCAATATCCAGAATGCGCTGTTCGATCATCACGAATTGACCCGTGCCTTTTGCCGGGCCAGTGCGGCGCCGGCGTTATCACCCTGCTTCTCGCGGGCCTGGGCGATGGTGTTCCACAGCTCGGCCTGCAGGCTCGGGCGGCCATTGGCGTAAGTCAGGGCACGACGCGCCAGTTGCTCGGCCTGCGGCGCATCACCTTGCGACAGGCGTACCTGGGCCAGGCGGTACAGCACCTGCGGCTCGCGCGGGGCAATGCGCTGGGCACGCTCCAGGCTCGAGGCGGCACCGTTGAAGTCGCCACTGCCCTGCTGGGTCTTCGCGGTGGTCAGCAGCGCCAGCACCGGGCCGTCCAGCTGCTCGTCGGCCGACAGGCCACCTGCAGCGGCACTGCTACGCGGGATACCGGTTGGCGCGCTGGTGGTTTGCGGGGCACTGTTCATCGCCGCGATGTCGAAGGGTTCGTCGGCGATCGGGTTGGGGTTGGTGGTCATCGGTGCCGAAGTGACCGGCCCTGTGGTAATCGGGCCCGGGGTGATCGGCCCCGGGGTAATCGGCGAGGTGCTGATCGGCGCCGCGCCATTGGCCGCCGGGAACGTCTGGATGCCCGAAGCGCCAGCGCCCTGCGGGATCATCACGGTGACGCCGGAGTCTTCAGGCAGCGTTTGCGCCTGCGCGGTGCCCGCGTTATAGCCACCCGCAGAGCGGTTGGCCGTCACGCGTTCGCTGTTGGACACGCGGGTGCTCGAGTCGACCACCGGAATATTGCCGCGCGGGACGCTGGCGCACCCCTGGAGCACAGCCAGCGCCGTCACGGCAGGAAACAGCCACTTGTTCACGTCACACCTCATCAATGCAGCCTGTGCTTAATTCATCCAGCCCTTGACCCAGTCCATGACCGATTCAACTGGATCCTGCTCGCCGCCACAGGTCGCGCCGGCGGGCGGTTCACTGCCGCGAATATACGGCATCTGCACCGCTCCCGGACAGCTGCCATCAGACCCGTGGCCACTGTACGGGTCGATCCAGGCCTGCACCACGTTGTCCGGTTGCGGCATGTCCAGCGGCAGCGGGTCGGCCTTCTTCATGAAGCTGGTCCACACCTGCAGGGCACCGGTAGCACCGGTAAATGGCGTCTTGCCGTTATCGTCACGGCCCATCCATACCACGGCCAGCAGGTCCTGGCTGAAACCGGAGAACCAGCTATCGCGCGAATCGTTACTGGTACCGGTCTTGCCCGCCAAGGTGAGATTACGCGGCAAAGTGTTGTACACCGAGCGGCCGGTGCCTTCGCGCATCACCCGCTGCATGGCGTTCTGCACCAGGTAGATGGCCCCCGGGTCGAAGGTTTGCTGGATCTGGAACGGGTAGCGCTTGAGCGGCTCGCCCTCGGCGGTGAGCACGCTGCGGATACCACGCATCGGGGTATTGAAGCCGCCGTTGGCGATGGTCTGGTACATGGTCGCGACCTGCATCGGCGACATGCCGCCGGCACCCAGCAGCATGGCCGGGAAGGCTGGCCAGTCGACATTCACACCCAGCCTGCCAATGGTCTTGATCACGTTGGGCACGCCCACATCCAGGCCGATCTTGGCAGTCGACAGGTTGTAGGAGTTGGCCAGCCCCTGGTACAGGTAGATGGTGCCATGCGGGCGGCGGTCGTAGTTTTGCGGGCGCCAGACCTGGCCGTCGGCACCTTTGACCGAGAACGGCTCGTCCTGCACCAGGCTGGTCAGGGTGTACCTGGTCGGTTGCTCCAGCGCGGTCAGGTAAACCGCCGGCTTGACCAGCGAGCCGATCGGCCGCACGGCATCGATGGCGCGGTTGAAGCCGGCGAAACCGGCCTGGCGGCTGCCGATCAGCGCCTGCACTTCACCGGTTTCCGGGTTGGTCACGACCATCGCCGACTCCACCTCGTCCGCCCCCTTGCGGCCCGCCAGGCGCTTGAAGGTCTCGCTCATCGAGGTTTCGGCCTTCATCTGCAGGATCGGGTCGAAGCTGGTGAAGATGCGCA
The DNA here is from genome assembly GCF_002113575.1 of Pseudomonas sp. B8(2017). Taxonomy (NCBI): domain Bacteria; kingdom Pseudomonadati; phylum Pseudomonadota; class Gammaproteobacteria; order Pseudomonadales; family Pseudomonadaceae; genus Pseudomonas; species Pseudomonas sp. B8(2017). The sequence goes on from NZ_NEIO01000025.1 coordinate 9,263, forward strand.
GGCCTTCTTCGGTCAAGTCTTCATCGCGGTAGTCCTGGCGCAGCTGGCGCTTGACCAGGTCGAGGAATGCCGGGAACGAGCTGTCGGCCAGGCTGCCGCGCTTGGTCACGCCCAGCGGCATCTTCTTCGCTGCATCGACTTCGGCCTGGCTGGTCACGCCCTGCTCGGCCACCAGGTCGAGCACCAGGTTGCGGCGGGCCAGGGCGCGGTCCGGATAGCGACGCGGGTTGTAGTAGGACGGCCCCTTGACCATGCCCACCAGCAAGGCGATCTGGTGCAGTTTCAGCTCCGACAGCGGTTGGCTGAAGAAGAACTGGCTGGCGAGGCCGAAGCCGTGCACCGCACGCTGGCCATCCTGGCCGACGAACACCTCGTTGAGGTAGGCCTCGAGGATCTCGCGCTTGTCGTAGTGCAGCTCCAGCAGTACGGCCATCATCGCCTCGGTCAGCTTGCGGCTGAGGCTGCGCTCGCTGGTGAGGTAGAAATTCTTCACCAGCTGCTGGGTCAGGGTACTGCCACCCTGGCGCATGGAACCTGCCGAGGTGTTGACCCACATGGCCCGGGCGATGGACTTGGGCGACACCCCGAAGTGGCTGTAGAAATCGCGGTCTTCCGTCGCCACCAGGGTTTCGAGCAGGTACGGCGGTACCTGGTCGATCTTGATCAGGATGCGGTCTTCGAGGTTTTTCGGGTAGATGCCGCCGATCATCAGCGGCTCCAGGCGCACTACGTCGAGCGTCTTGCCGTTGGCGCCGGAAAGGCCCGCCACGTAATCGCCGGAGAAGCGCACACGCACGAACTGCGCCGGCTCCATGCCCTCGTAGAACTGGAAGCCACGGGTATTGAGCTCGACGGTGTTGCCGTTGACTGCCGCCGCGCCCGGGCCGTTGGCCGCGCTTTCACGCCGGTAGCCGAGCGCGTCCAGCTCGGTGAGGAAGTCGTTCTTGCTCAGCTTCTGGCCGGAGAACAGCTCCAGCGGCCGGGCATACACCTTGGCCGGGATGGTCCAGCGCTTGCCGGAAAACTTTTCCTGGACGACAGCATCGAGGTAAACCGCGAAGCCGGCAACGATCACCAGGCCGACCAGGCTGAGCTTCAAAGCCCAGCCCAGCCAGGCGCGGGAGCGGCCGGTCGGGCGTTTCTGAGGGGTACGGGGATTTCGGGTTCGGGTCATGGCGGCGGATTATACGCACTTTATAAAGGCTGGGCAGACGCCCCCGGCGGTAGGCAGGGACGGCACCATTGACCATAATGGCGCATTCGAATTCCCTGCCCCCGGAAGGATTTCCCGTGAGCCAAGCCCTTATCACTGCGTTGCAGAACCCCGCCCTGTACCCTCACCCCGTGGATGGGTTCCAGCTCATCGAGACGCATATCTCCTGGGTCCTGCTCACTGGCGAGTATGCCTACAAGATCAAGAAGCCGATGAACTTCGGCTTCCTCGACTTCACCGGCCTGGACCAGCGCCAGCATTTCTGTAACGAAGAATTGCGCCTCAACCAGCGCCTGACCGACGGCCTGTACCTGGAAGTGTTGCCGATCACCGGTAGCGTCGACGCGCCGCAGATCGGTGGTGAAGGCGAAGCCATCGAGTACGTGCTGAAGATGCGCCAGTTCCCCCAGGGGCAGATGCTCAACACCCTGCAGGCCAATGGCGAACTGAACGCCGCGCACATCGACCAGATGGCCCGGCAGATCGCCGAGTTCCACCTGCAGGCCCCACGCGTTCCGGTGGAGCACCCGCTCGGCACGCCGGACAGCGTGATGGCGCCGGTGGAACAGAACTTCGAGCAGATTCGCCCGTTCCTCAGCGACAAGGCCGACCTGCAGCAACTCGACGCCCTGCAGGCCTGGGCACGCAGCAGCTTCGAGCGCCTGCATGGCCTGCTGGAAAAGCGCAAGGCCAATGGTTTCATCCGTGAATGCCACGGTGACATCCACCTGGGCAACGCCACCCTGATCGACGGCAAGGTGGTGATCTTCGACTGCATCGAGTTCAACGAACCGTTCCGCCTGACCGACGTGTATGCCGACACCGGCTTCCTGGCCATGGACCTGGAAGACCGCGGCCTGAAATGCCTGGCCCGCCGCTTCATCAGCCAGTACCTGGAACTGACCGGCGACTACGAAGGCCTGGAACTGCTCAACTTCTACAAAGCCTACCGCGCGCTGGTGCGGGCCAAGGTTGCACTGTTCAGCATGCCAGCCGATGCCGATGGCGTGCAGCGCGCCACCACCCTGCGCACCTACCGCAACTATGCCAACCTGGCAGAAAGCTACAGCGCCATCCCGTCGCGCCTGCTGGCCATTACCCACGGTGTTTCGGCAGTGGGCAAAAGCCACGTCGCCATGCGCATGGTCGAGGCCCTGGGTGCCGTCCGCGTGCGTTCGGATGTGGAACGCAAACGCCTGTTCGGCGAACAGCAGCAGGCTGACGCTGGCCAGCTGAGTACCGGCATCTATGACCAGGACGCCAGTGTCGCGACCTACCAGCGCCTGCACGAGGTGGCGGCGACCGTGCTGCGAGCCGGCTTCCCGGTGGTGCTGGATGCCACCTACCTCAAGCGTGATCAGCGCCAGGCCGCGGCGGACATCGCCAGCCAGACCGGCGTGCCATTCCTGATCCTCGACTGCCATGCGCCAGATGCGGTCATCGCCAGCTGGCTGGAGCAGCGCCGGGCAGAAAACACCGACCCGTCAGATGCCACCCTGGAAGTGGTCAAGGCCCAGCAGGCCAGCCGTGAGCCGCTGAGTGCACAAGAGCTGGTGCAGAGCACCCGCGTCGATACCCAGAGTGCCGGGAGCATGGACCAAGTGATCGAGCAGATTCGCCAGCGCTTGCCTGGGCTGTAAGGTCAGCGTTTTCCTGGGCCGGCCTATTCGCGGGTGAACCCGCTCCCACAGGTACTGCGTCAGTCGTGAGGCTTGCAGATAACCTAGTGGGAGCGGGTTTACCCGCGAAGAGGCCGGCACAGGACATCTCGTCGCCCCCTATGGCAAAAGGCCGCGCATTTCCCATCCCCCGCTACACTCCTCTCTGACCTGCTCGCGATTTATCCCCCAATCCCCGTTCAGCCATCGCAAGGAGGCTCGATGAACGATGAATTGCAGCATCTGAAGAACCTTGGCAAGACCTCTGCGCAGTGGCTGCATGCAGCCGGCATCCACAGTGCATCGGATCTGCGCCGCCTGGGCGCGGTGGGTGCGTACCAGGCCGTGAAGACACGAGGGTTCCGCGCATCGAAGGTGCTGTTGTATGCCATTGAAGGCGCCCTGCTGGACATGCACTGGAACGATTTGCCGCTGGAGCGCAAAGAAGCGCTCAACCAACAACTGGATGCGAAAAGCCCTGCGCAAAAAAATCAGAAATAATTTCAGGAAGGGGATTGACGTCGAAATGAGAATCGTTATGATTATCACAACTGGTCGCGAGACTGGTTGGATAAGCTAAGAGCCCCTGGTTCGGACTCTCAGATTATCTCCTCATCAGGCTAATCACGGTTATTGACCCGGCAATTTGCCGGGTCTTTTTTTGCCTCTTTGCAGCCCTGTCACCGCAGTTGCGCGCAATAGTCCTGCTCCGGCATCGCTGCCGTGTACCACACAAAATCAGCCTCGCCTGCCTCGACCTGCTCACCGACCTCTGCCAACAGCAGTACCTTGCTCTCCCCCTGCGCTTGCAGGTCAGCCAGGTGCAACGGCACACCCAGGTCCTTGCGCACGTGATAAGCCCCGGTCAGCAGCAGTGCCGGCTGCGGCGCCGCCAGCAAGCGCTCGGCCATGCGCCGGTCGCGCTGCTGCTGCACGGCCAGCATCGCCGGCAACTGGCTTTCTGGCAGCATCCCGCAATGCCCGGCACGCACATGCTCCAGCAAGGCGGCCTTGACCGTCGGCGCATTGGACCTATCGCCCGGCAACGGAGCTGGCTGTCGATAGGCCTGGCGCATCTCGCCGGGCGAGAGGTTGGCGGCCAGCACAGGCACCCGCTGCTGCAAAGCCTCAGTCACGATTGGCCCGTACAGCTGCCAATCCCAGCCGTCCTGCCAAGCCAGGGCCTTGGGCAGGTCTGCCGGCAAAGGTTGCCCCGCGAGCTTGTCCATCAGCGGTTGCTGCTCGGGTTGCAGCATTTCCAGCAGCAGGCTGCCCTGCGCACGTTGGCCTTGCAGGGCGCGCAGCAGCCACAGCTGCAGTGCGTGATGGTCGGGGTTGTCGTGTTTCTCGCCGACCAGCACCCGGGGGGCGGTAGACAGGCGCTGCACCAGTTGCTCAGGGCTGATCAGCTGGCCATCGGCGAGATCGACGATATGCCCCAGCTCGGCATGGCTGCGCCCCTCACTGCTCTGCCAGGCGGGCAGCGGTGGCAGGCTGGCCTGGCAGCCACCCAGTACCAGCACCAGGCACAGCGAGAAAGCGGACAGCAGCGGATGTCGCATGGGCAGTACCTCCATTCATGGCCTGCACGAGCCCTTGCAGGAGCGGCCTTGTGTCGCGAAAGGGCCGCAAAGCGGCCCCAGATTTTCAGCAGTGATGCACAAATTGCCGGGGCTGCCCTGCAGCCCTTTCGCGACACAAGGCCGCTCCTACAAAGATCGCGCCGGCGTTAGCGAGTGATGATCAGCGGATGCCCACGCTCCGGGTGCGCCTGTACCAGTACATCGATCCCGTATACCGCCTTCAACGCCGCCGGCGTCAGCACGGCTTCGGGTGCGGCAAAGGCATGGCAGCGCCCCTGCTCCAGCAGCAGGATACGGTCACAGTAGCGCGCCGCCAGGTTCAGGTCATGCAGGATCACCAGCACCGCGGCGCCACGGTCGGCAAAGCGGCGCACGGCTTCCAGGGTGGTGTGCTGGTGCAACGGGTCGAGCATCGAGGTTGGCTCGTCGAGCAGCAGCGTGCTACCTGCCTCGCCCGGCCACAGCTGCGCCAGTACCCGAGCCAGGTGCACCCGTTGCCGCTCGCCGCCAGACAACGCCAGGTAACTGCGCTCCACCAGGTGCCAGGCATCCGCCGCCCGCAAGGCCGCTTCGACGATTTCCGCATCGCGCCGCTGCCCGGTGCCATGGGGCATGCGCCCCATGCCCACCACTTCCTCGACCCGGAACGAGAAACCCAGGCTGGACACCTGCGGCAACACCGCTAGGCGCCTGGCCCGTTCCTGCCCGGCCCAGTTGGCCAGCGGCCTGCCCTGTAGCGTCACCCATCCGCGATCAGGCGCCAGCTCACCACACAGTACACCCAGCAGGCTGCTCTTGCCGGCACCGTTGGGGCCGAGCACGCCCACCACCTGCCCCGGGCTCAGCTGCAAATGAATGTCATGCAGCACTTCGTTGCTGCCCCGCCGCAAGTACAGGCCCTCGGCTTGCAACATCAGCTGCGTCCTCGTATCAGCAGGAACAGGAAAAACGGTGCACCGATAAAGGCCGTGACGATACCGATCGGCAGCTCGGCAGGCGCCAGCAGCAGCCGCGCCGCCAAATCGGCGAACAGCATCAGCACACCGCCCGCCAACAAGGAAGCTGGCAGCACCACACGGTGATCAGGCCCGGCCAGCAGGCGCACCAGGTGCGGTACCACCAGGCCGATGAACCCGATCAACCCGGCAGCCGCCACCGCCGCACCCACGCCCAGCGCCGTGCAGAACACCAGCTCGCGCTTGAGCCGCTCCACATCGATACCCAGGTGGCGCGCCTCCGACTCACCCAGCAGCATGGCATTCAACGCCTTGGCCCGGCGTGGCAGCCACACTGCCACGCCAGCAGCCACCAGCAGCAACGGCCACAGCCGCTGGTAACTGGCACCATTGAGGCTGCCCAGGTTCCAGAACGTCAGCGTGCGCAGCGTGGCGTCGTCGGCCAGGTAGGAGAACAACCCCACGGCAGCACCTCCCAGCGCGGTCATGGCCACACCGGCCAGCAGCATCGTGGCGACGTTGGTCTGGCCATCGCGCCGCCCCAGACGATAGACCAGCGCAGTCACGCCCAGCCCACCGATGAAAGCACACAGCGACAACAGGTAAGGGGCAAGCACATCCGGCATGCCGCCCAGCCAACTGCCGCCAACGATGGCCACCGCCGCGCCCACCGCCGCACCGGCGGCAACCCCTACCAGCCCGGGGTCGGCCAGTGGGTTACGGAACAGCCCCTGCATGGCCACACCGGACAACGCCAGCACCGCGCCCACCGCCAACCCCAGCAAGGTGCGTGGCAGGCGGATCTGGCCGAGGATCATCTCGGCCTGCTGCAGGCCATCAGCGGCAATGGGCAGCCCCAGCAGGCGCAGGCCGGCACGCAGGGTATCGAACAGCGGCAGGCTGACCGGCCCCAGGGCCAAAGACAACCACACCGCCAGCAGGCACAACAGACTCAGGCAAACGAACAGCGTGCGTGGCTGGACACGTTGCTTCATAGGGCGAGGCTGGCCTTGGCAGCCGGATAGAAGGTGGCCGCAAGCAACTGCAGTGTTGCCGGCAGGCGTGGCCCGAGCCCGCCGACCAACAGCGTCGGGTCAAGCGATACCAGGCGTTTCTCGCGCACGGCGCGCGAGGCCGCCAGCGCGGGGTTTTCTTTCAGCAACGCCTGCAAGGCCTGCTCATCGGCCAGCGCCCGGTCGGAAAACACGATCACATCCGGGTCCAGCGCCGCCAGTGCTTCGCTGGAGAAATTCTTGTAGCCCTGATGTTCTGCCAGGTTGCGCCCGCCTGCCTGGCTCAGCAGCCAGTCACCGGCAGTACCCTGCCCGGCGATCAGCGGCTTGGCCCCGGCATGCCCGACCAGCAGCAACACCCCTGGCGCCTTCTGCTCCGCCCGGGCCTGCCTGACCTTGGCCTGCAAGGCATCGAGCTGCTGGTGGTAGCCCGACGCCAGGACCGCGGCCTGCTGTTCTGCGCCCAGCAACTGCCCCAGGTGCTTGAGGTTTTCATCCACCGCCGCCAGTTCGGCCTTGCTGGAGAACAGTTCGACCCGCACGCCAGCCTTGCGGATTTGCGCCAGTACCGGTGGCGGCCCCATTTCCTCGGTGCCCACCAGCACATCCGGGCGCAGGCTGAGAATGCCTTCCGCAGACAGTTGCCGCTGGTAGCCGACACTAGGCAGTGACTTCAGCGATGGCGGATGCTGGCTGGTGGTGTCCACACCCACCAACCGCGCTTCACCACCCAGCGCGCTGATCCATTCGCTCAGTGCACCACCAGCGCTGACCCAACGCTGCGGCAGCTCGGCCGCCGGGGCCTGGGTGGAGAGCACAAGGCTCGCGCACAGGGCGAGCAAGGCGACGGGACGGCGCATCATCGGGTTCCTTCTGCAGGCGGGCCGCGCGCCTTGTGGCGGGCGACGGAACTGCGCACCATAAGCAGCCGGGCGCAGCGAATGCGGGCAATTTGATAATTATTCGCATTGACGCGTCAAGCTACCACTTGTTTCACGAGTCATCCTTGCCATGCACTTCCTTTGTACCTCCCACGGCCTGGCCGAAGGCCAAAGCCGCGCCTTCAGCGTAGACGGCATCGAACTGTTCGGCGTACGCCGCCAAGGCCAGGTGTACCTCTACCGCAACCGTTGCCCGCACCGCAGCATCCCGCTGAACTGGGCGGAAGATGCGTTTCTCGATGACAGCGCCAGCCTGATTCACTGCGCCCATCATGGCGCGCTGTTCCTGATCGAAAGCGGCGAATGCGTGGCCGGGCCGTGCGAGGGCGAGCAACTGCAGGCCCTGGGCTGCCACGAGGACAGCCAGGGCATCTGGTTCAAGGGGTAAGCAGCACCGGCAGGCGGCGGTCGATGACGATGCCTTCGGCGTCCAGGCGCGTGCCGTAGGCCAGCACCTCCACCCCGTTCGCCACCGCCGCGCGCAGGGCCTGGGCATAGGCCGCATCGATTTCCTCGGCCGGGCGCACCGCATCGATACCGGTCAGGTTCACGCAATACAGCTGCACCGCCCGCACGCCCTGCCTGGCCAGCTTCGCCAGCTCGCGCAGGTGTTTGGCACCGCGCTGGGTCACCGCATCAGGGAAGGCCGCGACCGTGCTGTCTGGGTAGCCCAGGGTCACGCTCTTGACCTCGACATAGGCCGGGGCACCGTCGAATTCCAGGCGAAAGTCGATGCGGCTGCCTTCCTCGCCGTAGGCCACTTCACGCCTTAGAGCACTGAAGCCGGCCAGTTCGGCGATGATGCCGGCACGCAGGGCCTCTTCGACCAGCGTATTGGCCCGCCCGGTATTCACACAGGCCAGCCGACCCTGCGGGGTTTCGCTGATTTCCCAGGTGCCCGGGAGCTTGCGCTTGGGGTCGTTGGAGCGGCTGAACCACACCTGCCCGCCTTCTCGCATGCAGTTGAGCATGGAACCGGTGTTCGGGCAGTGGATGGTCAGCTGTTCGCCGCCGGGCAGTTCGATATCCGCCAGAAAGCGTTTGTAGCGGCGCAGCAGGCGGCCCTGTTCGAGTGGGGGATGGAACTGCATCAGCCTTGCCAGCTCCGCAGGCCGCGAGCAATCCGCTGCACCGCCTCTTCCAGGCGCGGCAGGCTCTGGGTGTAGGCAAAGCGCACATGGTGGCCGGCTAGGTGACGGCCGAAGTCCAGGCCCGGGGTGAAGGCCAGGTGCTCGGTCTCCAGGAAGTGCCGGCAGAAGGCGAACGCGTCACCGCCAAAGGCACTGATGTCGGCATACAGGTAGAACGCCCCCTGCGGCTCGACGGCAATGCGGAAGCCCAGTTCGCGCAGGGCAGGCAACAGGTAGTCGCGGCGGCGGGCGAACTCGGCCCGGCGCTCCTCGAAAATGGCCAGGGTCTCGGGCTGGAAACACGCCAGCGCGGCATGTTGGGCCATGCTTGGCGCACTGATGTACAGGTTTTGTGCCAGCTTCTCCAGGTCGGCCACCGCGCCAGGAGGCGCCACCAGCCAGCCGAGGCGCCAACCGGTCATGCCGAAATACTTGGAAAAACTATTCAGGACGAATGCCGAGTCGTCCACTTCCAGCACGCTGGGCGCGTCCATGCCATAGGTCAGCCCGTGGTAGATCTCGTCCACCACCAGGTGGCCATGCCGTTCGCGGGTGGCGCGGGACAGGCCGGCCAGCTCGTCACGCCCCAGCACGGTGCCGGTCGGGTTGGCCGGCGAGGCGACCAGGGCCCCGACCGTGTCCTTGTCCCAGTAGCGGTCGACAAGGTCGGCGGTCAGCTGGTAATTCACATCCGGGCCCACCGGCACCAGCTGCGCCCCGCCCTCGACCAGGCGCAGGAAGTGGCGGTTGCACGGGTAGCCTGGGTCGGCCAGCAGCCAGTGCTTGCCTGGGTCTACCAGCAAGCTGCTGGCCAGCAGCAGCGCACCGGAGCCACCCGGGGTGATGAGGATGCGTTCAGGGTCGACACTCAGGCCGTAACGCTGGCCATAGAACCCGGCAATGGCTTCGCGCAGTGCCGGCAGGCCGCGTGCGGCGGTGTAGCGGGTGTGCCCGGCGGCCAATGCTGCCTGGCCGGCGGCAACGATGGGCGCGGCCGTGGTGAAGTCCGGCTCGCCGATTTCCAGGTGGATCACGTCGTGCCCGGCCGCCTGCAGCTCGTTGGCCCGGGCCAGCAGCGCCATGACGTGGAAGGGTTCGATGGCGCGGCTGCGCGCACTGTAGGGGTGGGCCATGACCTTCTCTCAATTGGGTCTAAACTGGAGATTCTACCTCTGCACGCCACCGAACGTGCGGCTCGCGCCGCTGTCAATTACCAGGATCGGGCGGGGTAGCGCACCCCCGATCTATCTGGTAAGTTCGGCGGCTCGCAGTCGCAGGGCCGGCGGGTGCCGGAGATGGAGCAGCCTGCGCATTGGATCAGATGAGTGAGAGGCGGTCTATTCATGTCCACCGTAGAAAAGCAAAAAGCCCAGACCATGTACGGTGTCGAGCCCTACGTAGAAACCAAGGGTGAAGAGTACATGGGCGAGCCCATGAAAAAGCACTTCACCAAGCTTCTCGGCGCCTGGAAGCAAGAGCTGATGAACAGTGTCGACCGCACTGTGGACCACATGAAGGACGAGGCAGCCAACTTCCCCGACCCGGCCGACCGTGCCAGCCAGGAAGAAGAATTCGCCCTGGAGCTGCGCAACCGCGATCGCGAGCGCAAGCTGATCAAGAAAATCGACAAGACCCTCGACAAGATCAAGGCCGACGAGTACGGCTGGTGCGAATCGTGCGGCATCGAGATCGGCCTGCGTCGCCTGGAGGCCCGCCCTACCGCCGACCTGTGCTTCGACTGCAAGGAAATCGCCGAGAAAAAGGAAAAGACGGTCGGCAAAGGCTGATCTTTCTTTCCACCTGAACGGGGCGCATCATGCGCCCCGTTTCATTTATATGCCCAGCCTGACCATGACCGATTCAAGCTATATCGGGCGTTTCGCCCCCACCCCCAGCGGCTTCCTGCACTTCGGCTCGCTGGTCGCCGCGCTCGCCTCCTGGCTCGATGCCCGCGCCGTGAACGGCCGCTGGCTGCTGCGCATGGAAGACACCGACCCGCCTCGGGAAATGCCCGGTGCTCGCGATGCCATCCTGCAGACCCTGGAGCGCTACGGCCTGGAGTGGGACGGCGAAGTGGTGTTCCAGAGCCAGCGGCACGATGCCTATGCCGCGGTGGTCGACCGCCTGTTCAACATGGGCCTGGCCTACGCCTGCACCTGCTCGCGCAAGCAGCTTGAGGGTTACAACGGCATCTACCCGGGCCTTTGCCGCAACGCCGGGCATGCTCGGGAAGGCGCGGCGATCCGCCTGCGCGTGCCAGAGCTGATCTACCGCTTTACCGACCGCGTGCAGGGCGAGTTCCAGCAGCACCTGGGGCGTGAAGTGGGCGATTTCGTCATCCAGCGCCGCGACGGGCTGTATGCCTACCAGCTGGCGGTGGTACTGGACGATGCCTGGCAAGGTGTTACCGACATCGTGCGTGGCGCCGACCTGCTCGACAACACCCCGCGCCAGCTGTACCTGCAAGAGTTGCTGGGCTTTTCGCAGCCGCGTTACCTGCATATTCCGCTGATCGTGCAGCCGGACGGGCACAAGCTGGGCAAGTCGTACCGCTCGCCGCCGCTGCAGGCGGACCAGGCGACACCGCTATTGCTGCGGGCGTTGCGGGCGCTGGGGCAGGAAGCAGACCCCGAGTTGTTGCTGGCAACGCCGGCGGAGGTATTGGCGGTAGCTCGCAAGCAGTGGCGGCCCGAGGCGATTGCACAGCGGACCACGGTGCCAGAGGCTGATTTGCGCTGAGGCATTACCGGCCCTATCGCCGGCAAGCCAGCTCCCACAGGTACAGCGCAGCACTCAGATCCTGTGGTGATCCTGTGGGAGCTGGCTTGCCGGCGATAGGGCGAGAACAGGCAACCCACCCCTCAAAAACAAAAGCCCAATAAATTCAACCTCTTGGCGAACACTATGGATTCCCGCTAGCATCCGCCCAGCCATTTGCGCCAATAATAAGTCCAAGCCCGCAGCGCCCAACCATCGAGGCCAGCATGTACATCTATCGTTTGGTCCTGCTTCTGGTCGTGGGGATCTACCTGTTCTCCCCGGCCATCATGGACTGGTGGATCGAACCGACCGGAGCCTGGTATCGCCCTTACCTGCTCTGGCTGATCCTGATCGTCGTCACCTTCATCCTGCAGAGCCAACGAGATGCCGATGAGCTTTAGCCTGACCCAGATGATCCTGATCAGCGCCGCGTACCTCATGGTGCTGTTCGGCGTGGCCTGGATCAGCGAGCGGGGGTTGATCCCGCGCTCGATCATTCGCCACCCGCTGACCTACACCCTGTCGCTGGGCGTGTACGCCAGTGCCTGGGCTTTCTATGGCTCGGTGGGCCTGGCCTACCAGTACGGCTACGGCTTCCTTGCCTGTTACCTGGGGGTGTCCGGTGCGTTCCTGCTGGCGCCGGTGCTGCTCTACCCGATCCTCAAGATCACCCGTACCTACCAGCTATCCTCGCTGGCCGACCTGCTGGCGTTCCGTTTCCGCAGCACCTGGGCCGGGGCGCTGACCACCATCATCATGCTGATCGGCGTGCTGCCCTTGCTGGCCCTGCAGATCCAGGCGGTGGCCGACTCGATCAGCATCCTCACCGGTGAACCGGTCAAGGCACGGGTGGCCTTCGCCTTCTGTGCGCTGATCATCCTGTTCACCATCTTCTTCGGCTCGCGGCACATCGCCACACGCGAAAAGCACGAAGGGCTGGTGTTCGCCATCGCCTTCGAGTCGGTGATCAAGCTGCTGGCCCTGGGCGGTATCGGCCTGTACGCCCTGTATGGCGTGTTCGGCGGCCCGCACGAACTGGAAGTGTGGCTGCTGCAGAACCAGACCGCCCTGGCGGCTCTGCATACGCCGCTGCAGGAAGGCCCATGGCGCACCCTGCTGCTGGTGTTCTTCGCCTCGGCCATCGTCATGCCGCACATGTACCACATGGCCTTCACCGAAAACCTCAACCCGCGCTCGCTGGTCAGCGCCAGCTGGGGCCTGCCGCTGTTCCTGCTGCTGATGAGCCTGGCCGTGCCGCTGGTGCTGTGGGCCGGCCTGCGCCTGGGCGCCACCACCAACCCCGAGTACTTCACCCTGGGCCTGGGGCTTGCCGCCAACAACCAGGCACTGGCGCTGCTGGCCTACGTCGGCGGCTTGTCGGCCGCCAGCGGGTTGATCATCGTCACCACCCTGGCGCTGTCGGGCATGGCCCTCAACCACCTGGTGCTGCCGCTGTACCAGCCGCCGGCCGAAGGCAACATCTACCGCTGGCTGAAATGGACCCGCCGCGCGCTGATCGTCGCCATCATCACCGCCGGGTTCATGTTCTACCTGACTCAGAACAACCATCAGAGCCTGGCCAACCTGGGCATCGTCGCCTTCGTGGCCACGTTGCAGTTCCTGCCGGGCGTGCTGTCGGTACTGTACTGGCCGACTGCCAACCGCCGTGGCTTCATCGCCGGCCTGCTGGCCGGCACCCTGGTGTGGATGGTGACCATGCTGCTGCCACTGCTGGGCAACCTGCAGGGCTTCTACATCCCGCTGCTGGACATGATCTACGTGCTGGACGACACCAGCTGGCACATGGCGGCCATCGCCTCGCTGGCGGCCAACGTGCTGTTGTTCACCCTGATCTCGCTGTTCACCAACGCCAGCAACGAAGAGGTCAGCGCCGCCGAAGCCTGCGCGGTGGACAACGTGCGCCGCCCGCAACGCCGCGAACTGCACGCTGCCTCGCCACAGGAGTTCGCCACCCAACTGGCCAAGCCGCTGGGTGCCAAGGCCGCGCAGAAGGAAGTGGAGCAGGCCCTGCGCGACCTCTACCTGCCATTCGACGAGCGCCGCCCCTATGCCTTGCGCCGCCTGCGCGACCGTATCGAGGCCAACCTGTCCGGCCTGATGGGGCCGAGCGTGGCCCAGGACATGGTCGAGACCTTCCTGCCGTACAAGTCCGGTAACGAAAACTACGTGACCGAGGACATCCACTTCATCGAAAGCCGCCTGGAAGACTACCACTCGCGCCTGACCGGCCTGGCCGCCGAGCTCGACGCCCTGCGCCGCTACCACCGCCAGACACTGCAGGAACTGCCCATGGGCGTCTGCTCGCTGGCCAAGGACCAGGAAATCCTGATGTGGAACAAGGCCATGGAAGAGCTCACCGGCATCGCTGCCAAGCACGTGGTCGGCTCGCGCCTGGTCACCATCAGCGAACCCTGGCGCGGCCTGCTGCAAGGCTTCATCAACGTGCCCGACGAGCACCTGCACAAGCAGCGCCTGGCGCTGGACGGCCAGCCGCGCTGGCTGAACCTGCACAAGGCGGCCATCGACGAGCCACTGGCCCCGGGCAACAGCGGCCTGGTGCTGCTGGTAGAGGACCTTACCGAAACCCAGGCGCTGGAAGACAAGCTGGTGCACTCCGAACGCCTGGCCAGCATCGGCCGTCTGGCCGCCGGCGTTGCGCACGAGATCGGCAACCCGATAACCGGCATCGCCTGCCTGGCGCAGAACCTGCGCGAGGAGCGTGAGGGCGATGGCGAAATCATCGAGCTGTCCAGCCAGATTCTCGAACAGACCAAGCGGGTATCGCGCATCGTCCAGTCGCTGATGAGCTTCGCCCATGCCGGCGGCAGCCACCAGAACAGCGAAGAGCCGGTATGCCTGGCCGAAGTGGCGCAGGACGCCATCGGTCTGCTGGCGTTGAACCGGCGCAATTTCGAAGTACAGTTCTTCAACCTCTGCGACCCGGAGCACTGGGCCGAAGGGGACCCGCAGCGCCTGGCCCAGGTGCTGATCAACCTGCTCTCCAACGCCCGCGACGCATCAAAGCCCGGCAGCGCCGTGCGCGTGCGCAGCGAAGTCAGCGAGCACACCGTCGACCTGATCGTCGAGGATGAAGGCAGCGGGATCCCGAAGAACATCATGGACCGCCTGTTCGAACCCTTCTTCACCACCAAGGACCCGGGCGAAGGAACCGGACTGGGGCTCGCTCTGGTCTATTCCATCGTGGAAGAGCATTATGGGCAAATCACCATCGACAGCCCGGCCGATATCGAACGGCAACGTGGCACCCGGATCCGCGTGACCCTGCCCCGGCATGTCGTAGCGACGTCCCCTGAAATTCGAGACCGTCGAGAGAATTGAATCAATGCCGCACATTCTGATCGTCGAAGACGAAACCATCATCCGCTCGGCCTTGCGTCGCCTGCTCGAACGGAACCAGTACCAGGTCAGCGAAGCCGGCTCGGTGCAGGAAGCCCAGGAACGCTTCAGCATTGCCACCTTCGACCTGATCGTCAGCGACCTGCGCCTGCCAGGCGCGCCCGGCACCGAACTGATCAAGCTCGGCCAGGGCACTCCGGTGCTGATCATGACCAGCTACGCCAGCCTGCGCTCGGCAGTAGACTCGATGAAAATGGGCGCGGTGGACTACATCGCCAAGCCCTTCGACCACGACGAGATGCTGCAAGCGGTGGCGCGTATCCTGCGCGACCGGCAGAACGCCCCGGCTGCCGCACCGGCGGCCGAGCCACGCGCCACCAATGGCAAGGCCGCCCCGGCCGACAAAGGCAGCGCGGCAGCCGCCAATGGCGAAATCGGCATCATCGGCTCGTGCCCGCCAATGCAGGACATGTACAGCAAGATCCGCAAGGTCGCGCCCACCGACTCCAACGTGCTGATCCAGGGCGAGTCGGGCACCGGTAAAGAGCTGGTCGCACGCGCCCTGCACAATCTGTCGCGTCGGGCCAAGGCACCAATGATTTCGGTGAACTGCGCAGCCATCCCCGAGACACTGATCGAGTCCGAGCTGTTCGGCCACGAGAAAGGCGCGTTCACCGGCGCCAGCGCCGGGCGCGCTGGCCTGGTGGAAGCTGCCGATGGCGGTACCCTGTTCCTCGACGAAATCGGCGAACTGCCGCTGGAAGCCCAGGCCCGCCTGCTGCGCGTGCTGCAGGAAGGCGAGATTCGCCGGGTGGGTTCGGTACAGTCGCAAAAGGTCGATGTACGCCTGATCGCCGCGACCCACCGCGACCTGAAGAACCTGGCCAAGGCCGGCCAGTTCCGTGAAGACCTGTATTACCGCCTGCACGTGATCGCCCTGAAACTGCCTGCCCTGCGCGAGCGCGGCAGCGACGTCAACGAGATCGCCAGCGCCTTCCTCGCCCGCCAGAGCGCGCGCATCGGCCGCGACGACCTGCACTTCTCGGCCGAAGCCGAGCAGGCCATTCGTCACTACAGCTGGCCGGGTAACGTGCGAGAGCTGGAAAACGCCGTTGAGCGTGCGGTGATCCTCAGCGAGAGCGCAGAAATTTCCGCCGACCTGCTGGGCATCGACATCGAGCTAGGTGACCTGGAGGAGGACGAAATCCTCGACAACGCCCTGGTCGTGGCCAGTTCGGCGAATGCCAGCCATGAGCCGACCGAGGACCTGTCGCTGGAAGACTATTTCCAGCACTTCGTGCTCGAGCACCAGGACCACATGACCGAGACCGAACTGGCCCGCAAGCTCGGGGTCAGCCGCAAGTGCCTGTGGGAACGCCGCCAGCGCCTGGGTATCCCGCGGCGCAAGAGTAACGCTACCAGCGAGTAAGCGCGCTGCCTGGGCGGGAGGCTCCTCCTGCCCCTATCTACAACCTCTCCGTCCTCTTCGTGGGCACGCCCGCTCCCACAGGAATTTCACTGCCCGAAAGGGTGGTGCAACCCCTGTGGGAGCGGGCGTGCCCGCGAAAGGGCCAGCAAAGCCAGCGCACACATCCCAGGTAACACATCAGCCCCCGCAAAAATCTGTTACCCGAGCTTTCCGCCGTAACAGTTCCCGAGGCGTACGGTAACGAAATTTCGACATTTTCGACCGCTGAAAAACTGCTCGCCACCTCCAACCCCTTGATTTTACTGGGTTTGCAAAAGTTGGCACGACACCTGCTATATGTCTGGTACAAGAACAATAACAAGCACTGCAACTCAGAATAAGAACAAGACGAAACGGCTCACGCACAATAAAAACAAGACGGCGGAGGCGCAGCTAACTGATTCTTTTGGAGAGGATGCGTGTTTGGGGCTTGCCCCACAACCAGGCAGAGAACAATAAAAACTGCACTAAAAAGCAGCGCCTGAACTGGTTGGATCGACAGATCAACGTGACATCAGCGACCAAAGCAATCCGTTTGCTCTTAACCCCTGGATTGGGGGTCGTCCACAAGCTTCGAGATTTGTGGACAGGGCACTCAACAAAAACAAGAAGCCCAGCAAAAAAACAATAAGAGCACGCAACGACTTCTTGGGGAGCTTAGGCTCCCCTTGTCGTTTCTACCCTTCCGGCAGGCATCCTGCTACCCGCCTACACCATTCCTTGAGTAAATGCTAGAATCCCCGCCCATCATGCGGCCATTCTCCTATTCTTGGCCGAACATTCCTTCAAACAGTGCATCCCATGCTGAAGAAGCTGTTCCAGTCGTTCCGCCCGCCCGTACCGGGCCCGCACCACAGGCGCACCACGCCTGAGGTGATCAACAAGAGCCAGCACTCGCTGCAACGCCACCAGTTCAGCCGCCATGCGGTGAACATCGTGGAACGCCTGCAGAGCGCCGGTTACCAGGCTTACCTGGTCGGTGGCTGTGTCCGCGACCTGATGCTGGGCATCACGCCGAAAGACTTCGACGTCGCCACCAGTGCCACCCCCGAACAGGTCCGTGCCGAGTTCCGCAACGCGCGCATCATTGGCCGCCGCTTCAAGCTGGTCCACGTGCATTTCGGCCGTGAGATCATCGAAGTCGCCACCTTCCGCGCCCACCACTCGGAAGACGACCAGGGCGACAGCCACCGTTCGTCGCACAATGCCAGTGGCCGCATCCTGCGTGACAACGTGTACGGCACCCTGGAAGAGGACGCGCAACGTCGCGACTTCACCATCAACGCCCTGTACTACGACCCGGTCAGCGAGCGCATCCTCGACTACGCCAACGGCGTGCACGATATTCGCAACCGCCTGCTGCGCCTGATCGGTGACCCTACCCACCGCTACCAGGAAGACCCGGTGCGCATGCTGCGCGCGGTGCGTTTCGCCGCCAAGCTCGACTTCGGCATCGAAAAGCACACGGTCCAGCCGATCCGCGAGCTGGCCCCACTGCTGCGCGAGATTCCGCCAGCGCGCCTGTTCGAAGAGAGCCTCAAGCTGTTCCTCTCCGGCCAGGGCGCCATCGTCTTCGAGATGCTGGTCGACCTGCAGTTGTTCGAGCCGCTGTTCCCGGCCAGTTCGCATGCCCTGGACGAGCGCCCGACCTACACCCACACGCTGATCAGCCAGGCGCTGAACAACACCGACCTGCGCGTGAAGCAAGGCAAACCGGTAACCCCGGCCTTCCTCTTCGCCGCGCTGCTGTGGCCAGCCCTGCCGGCCCGCGTGCTGCACCTGCAGAACCAGGGCGTGCCACCGATCCCGGCCATGAACGGTGCGGCCCACGACCTGATCGCCGAGCAATGCGCACGCATCGCCATCCCCAAGCGCTTCACCCTGCCGATCCGCGAGATCTGGGACATGCAGGAGCGCCTGCCACGCCGCAGCGGCAAGCGCGCCGACATGCTGCTGGACAACCCGCGCTTCCGTGCCGGCTACGACTTCCTGCTGCTGCGCGAAAGCGCCGGGGAAGAAACCGACGACCTCGGCCAGTGGTGGACCGACTACCAGGATGCCAACGACAGCGAGCGCCGCGAGATGATCCGCGAGCTGGGCAGCCGTGACGAAGGCACCGGCGCCGGCCCGCGCAAACGCAAGCGTAGCGGTGGCAAGCGCAAGCGCAGTGGCGACGAGGCGTTCGAGTGAGTACCCGCGCCTATATCGGCCTGGGCAGCAACCTGGACGCACCTGCCGAGCAGCTGCGCAGCGCCTTGCAGGCCCTCGACCAGGTCGAAGCCACGCGCCTGGTGGCGGCCTCGGCCCTGTACACCAGCGATTCGCTGCTGCCCGGCCAGCCGCGCTATACCAACGCCGTCGCCGCCCTGGACACTGCCCTGCCACCGCTGGCCCTGCTCGATGCACTGCAGGCCATCGAGAACGATCAGGGCCGCGTGCGCAAGGAACGTTGGGGCCCGCGCACACTGGACTTGGACATCCTGCTGTTCGGCGACCAGGTACTCGATGAGCCGCGCCTGAAAGTGCCGCATTACCACATGCATGCTCGGCCTTTCGTGCTGTACCCGCTGGCGGAACTGGTACCGGGCGATTTCCGCCTGGCCGACGGCCGCGCCCTCGCGCAACTGCTCGACGACTGCCCGTTCGTCGGCCTGGAACGCCTGTAAACCGGGCGTTCCAGCCTTGCACACTGGCGCGGTAACGCCAGTAACACCCTGATCGTAACAATGCGGTAACAGGGTGATTGACTTCCCCAACCTCGCTCACGACTATAGGCGTCCCGTGTGGCACCAAAGTGCCGCATACCCGTATTTAGGCCCGGACGGACCTGTGCCCGAACATCACGCGCGATGATGTGCCGCTCCGGAAGATGACTACACGCGTTGAATGCAGTCGTTTCTTACAGCGCCTGAACGAGGAATTTCCTACATGCCTGAAGTAACCCTGACCACCCTCAATGGCCTCAAGGCCAAGGGTGAAAAAATCACCATGCTGACCTGCTACGACGCGACCTTCGCCAAGGCCGCCAGCCAGGCCGGTGTCGAAGTGTTGCTGGTGGGCGACTCGCTGGGCATGGTCCTGCAAGGCCACGACAGCACACTGCCGGTGACCACCGCGGACATGGCCTACCATACCGCCAGCGTCAAACGTGGCAACGACGGCGCGCTGATCCTCGCCGACCTGCCGTTCATGGCGCACGCCACCCCGGAGCAGGCCTTCGCCAACAGCGCCACGCTGATGCAGGCCGGCGCCCACATGATCAAGATCGAAGGCGCTGCCTGGCTGGCCGAGACCATCCGCCTGCTGGCCGAGCGTGGCGTGCCGGTGTGCGCGCACATGGGCCTGACCCCGCAGACTGTCAACGTGCTGGGCGGCTACAAGGTGCAGGGCCGCCATGAAGCCCAGGCCCGGCAGATGCGCGCCGACGCCATCGCCCTGGAACAGGCCGGTGCAGCCATGCTGCTGCTCGAATGCGTGCCCAGCGAACTGGCGGCGGAAATCACCAGTGCCGTATCCATCCCGGTGATCGGCATTGGCGCCGGCAGCGGCACCGATGGCCAGGTACTGGTCCTGCACGACATGCTCGGGCTGTCGCTGAGCGGCCGGGTACCGAAGTTCGTGAAGAACTTCATGCAAGGCCAGCCGGATATCCACAGCGCCCTCGTCGCTTACGTCGAGGCGGTCAAGCAAGTCAGCTTCCCAGGCAGCGAACACGGGTTCAGTGCATGAATACAGTCAAGACCGTCCGCGAACTGCGCGCCGCAGTCGCCCGCGCCCGCGGTGAAGGCAAGCGCATCGGCTTCGTGCCGACCATGGGCAACCTGCACAGCGGCCATGCAGCCCTGGTGACCAAGGCTGCGCAGCGCGCCGATTTCGTGGTCGCCAGCATCTTCGTCAACCCGCTGCAGTTCGGCGCCAACGAAGACCTCGACAAGTACCCTCGCACCCTGGCCGCCGACCAGGAGCGCCTGCTCCAGGCTGGCTGCAATCTGCTGTTCGCGCCCAGTGTCGAAGAGATGTACCCCGACGGCATGAGCGTGCAAACCCGCGTCAGCGTGCCCCACCTTTCCGAAGGCCTGTGCGGCGCCAGCCGGCCCGGGCATTTCGAAGGCGTGGCCACCGTGGTCAGCAAGCTGTTCAACATGGTCCAGCCCGACCTTGCCGTGTTCGGTGAAAAGGACTTCCAGCAGCTGGCGGTGATCCGTGCCATGGTGCGCGACCTGAACATGCCGATCCAGATCATCGGCGAGCCCACCGTGCGGGCCGAGGACGGCCTGGCGCTGTCGTCGCGCAACGGTTACCTCACGCCTGAGCAGCGTGCTGCGGCGCCAGCGTTGTACCGCACGCTGCAGCACATCGCTACTGGCATCGGCCGTGGCCAACGGGACTTTGCCGCGCTGGTTGCCGAAGGCCAGGCGCAGTTGACCGCCGCTGGTTTCCGGCCGGATTACCTGGAAGTGCGTCATGCCGTGAGCCTGCGCCCGGCAGTGATCGATGATCGAGACCTGGTGGTAATTGCGGCGGCTTACCTGGGTAACACACGGTTGATCGACAACCTGTATCTGCATCTGGAAGAGAAGACCGCGTAACGGCCTTGGGCTGCCTTGCAGCCCATTCGCCGGCAAGCCAGCTCCCACCTCGACCGCATCGGCCTCGAGCCATGCGCTATCCCTGCGGGAGCTGGCTTGCCAGCGGTGAGGCCAGTACCGGTAGCGCCCCCAAATCACACCCCGACCGCATCGGCCTCGAGCCATGCGCTATTCCTGTGGGAGCTGGCTTGCCGGCGATGAGGCCAGTACAGGCAATACAAGACAGTTGCCTCCCCCAAATTCCCCCGCCATACCCATTCCCTGCAAGTGGCCTTTGCCTATAATGGTGCCAGCCTGAACCCGGCAATGAGTGCCGTGTCCAAGGTCTCACCACGCACCAAGGGAACCCCGCGCAATGGCGTATTACCGTACACCCCACGATGTCACGGCCCTGCCCGCCTGGCAGGCGCTCCAGCAACACCGCGACGCCATGCAAGGTTTCAGCATGCGCGAAGCCTTCGCCGCCGATGCCAAGCGCTTCGACCAGTTCTCCCTGAGCTCCTGCGGCCTGTTCCTCGACTACTCGAAAAACCTGATCACCGAACAAAGCCGCGACCTGCTGGTGAACCTGGCCAACGAAGTGGGCCTGCAGGACGCCATCAAGTCGATGTTCAGTGGCGAAATCATCAACGCCTCCGAAGGCCGCCCGGTGCTGCACACCGCCCTGCGCCGGCCGGTGGGCGACAAGCTCAGCGTCAACGGCGTGAACGTCATGCCGGAAGTGCACAAGGTGCTCAACCAGATCACCGAACTGGTCGGCCGCATCCACGACGGCCTGTGGCGCGGCTACAGCGAAAAACCGATCACCGACGTGGTCAACATCGGCATCGGTGGCTCGTTCCTCGGCCCCGAGCTGGTCTCCGAGGCGCTGCTGCCCTACGCCCAGCGCGGTGTGCGCTGCCACTACCTGGCGAACATCGATGGCAGTGAGTTCCACGAGCTGTCGGCCAACCTGCGCGCCGAAACCACCCTGTTCATCGTCTCGTCGAAGTCGTTCAACACCCTCGAGACCCTGAAGAACGCCATGGCCGCGCGTACCTGGTATCTGGCCCAGGGCGGCTCGGAAGCCGAGCTGTACCGCCACTTCATCGCCGTTTCCAGCAACAAGGCCGCCGCCGTGGCCTTCGGCATCCGCGAAGAAAACATCTTCCCGATGTGGGACTGGGTGGGCGGGCGCTACTCGCTGTGGTCGGCCATCGGCCTGCCGATCGCCCTGGCCATCGGTACCGCCAACTTCAAGGAACTGCTGTCCGGCGCCTACACCATGGACCAGCACTTCCAGACCGCACCGTTCGAAAAGAACATGCCGGTACTGCTGGCCCTGCTGGGCGTGTGGTACGGCAACTTCTGGGGCGCCCAGAGCCACGCGATCCTGCCGTACGACCACTACCTGCGCAACATCACCAAGCACCTGCAACAGCTGGACATGGAGTCCAACGGCAAGAGCGTGCTGCAGGACGGCACCCCGGTGAAAACCGACACCGGCCCGGTGATCTGGGGCGGCGTCGGCTGCAACGGCCAGCATGCCTACCACCAGTTGCTGCACCAGGGCACCCAGCTGATTCCGGCCGACTTCATCGTGCCGGTGGTGAGCTTCAACCCGGTGGCCGACCATCACCAGTGGCTGTACGCCAACTGCCTGTCGCAGAGCCAGGCGCTGATGCTGGGCAAGACCCGCGAGGAAGCCGAAGCCGAGCTGCGTGGCAAGGGCCTGAACGAAGCGGACATCGAAAAGCTGGCCCCGCACAAGGTGATCCCGGGCAACCGCCCGAGCAATACCCTGGTGGTGGAGCGCATCAGCCCGCGCCGCCTGGGCGCGCTGGTGGCGATGTACGAGCACAAGGTCTTCGTACAGAGCGTGATCTGGGGCATCAACGCCTTCGACCAGTGGGGCGTGGAGCTGGGCAAGGAGCTGGGCAAGGGCGTTTACCAACGCCTGGTCGGCAGCCTGGAAGACAGCGCCGAAGATGGCTCTACCCAAGGCCTGATCAACTACTTCCGCGGCCGTCACCGCGGTTGATCCCAAAGCCGTCACACGGTCGCTCCGTGTAGGAGCGGCCTTGTGCCGCGATGGGCCGCAGAGCGGCCCCAACAATTGATGCGCCAGCGCTGAGATCCCGGGGCCGCTCTGCGGCCCATCGCGACACAAGGCCGCTCCTACAGGGACCGAGTCTACCCTCAAGGAACATCACCTCTGGCTACACTGTCCTATCGAATAGCCGTTGCAGTCCATCGCCCCTTACAAGAGCAGGACCACCCGCCATGTTCGATATCCGCAACTACCCCCAGGCCCTGGCCGTCAGCCAGTCCGCCGCCCTCACCCCCGACGAGTACCGCCGCCTCTACCGCCAGTCGGTGGATGACCCCGACACCTTCTGGGCCGAACAGGCCAAACGCCTGGACTGGATAAAACCCTGGTCGAGCGTGCAGCAATGCGACCTGAGGACCGGCAGCGCCCGCTGGTTCGACGGCGCCCAGCTCAACGTCAGCTACAACTGCATCGACCGCCACCTGGCCCGACGCGGCGAACAGACCGCCCTGCTGTGGGAAGGCGACGACCCCAAGGATTCCAAGGCCATCACCTACCGCGAACTGCACCGCCAGGTCTGCCGCCTGGCCAATGCGCTGAAAGCACGCGGGGTGAAGAAAGGCGACCGGGTGTGCATCTACATGCCGATGATCCCCGAGGCCGCCTTCGCCATGCTTGCCTGCACCCGCATCGGTGCCATCCACTCGGTGGTGTTCGGCGGCTTCTCGCCCGATGCCCTGCGCGACCGTATCCTCGATGCCGACTGCCGTACGGTGATCACCGCCGATGAAGGCGTGCGCGGCGGCAAACGCATCCCGCTGAAACAGAACGTCGACAAGGCCCTGGCCAGCTGCCCCGCGGTCAGCAGTGTATTCGTGGTGCGCCGCACCGGCGGCGATGTCGCCTGGGCCGAAGGCCGTGACCTCTGGTACCACGAGGCAACGGAAAAGGCCGGCGACGACTGCGCTCCCGAGCCGATGGGCGCCGAAGATCCGCTGTTCATCCTCTACACCTCCGGCAGCACCGGCAAACCCAAGGGCGTGCTG
This sequence comes from Pseudomonas sp. B8(2017), assembly GCF_002113575.1. Taxonomy (NCBI): domain Bacteria; kingdom Pseudomonadati; phylum Pseudomonadota; class Gammaproteobacteria; order Pseudomonadales; family Pseudomonadaceae; genus Pseudomonas; species Pseudomonas sp. B8(2017). The sequence goes on from NZ_NEIO01000025.1 coordinate 33,027, forward strand.
CACACTACCGGCGGCTACCTGCTACAGGCCACCCTCACCTTCAAGATGGTGTTCGACTACCGTGACGGCGAGGTGTTCTGGTGCACCGCCGATGTCGGCTGGGTCACCGGCCACAGCTACATCGTCTATGGCCCGCTGGCCAATGGCGCGATCTCGCTGATGTTCGAAGGCGTACCCAACTACCCGGACACCTCGCGCTTCTGGCAAGTGGTGGACAAGCACCAGGTGAACATCTTCTACACCGCCCCGACTGCCCTGCGCGCGCTGATGCGCGAAGGCTCCGCGCCGCTGCAAAACACTTCACGCCAGAGCCTGCGCCTGCTGGGCAGCGTCGGCGAGCCGATCAACCCCGAAGCCTGGGAGTGGTATTTCGAGGAAGTCGGGCAAAAGCGCTGCCCCATCGTCGATACCTGGTGGCAGACCGAAACCGGCGGCATCATGCTCACCCCGTTGCCCGGCTCGCAGTCGCTCAAGCCCGGCTGTGCCACCCAGCCCATGTTCGGCGTACAACCAGTGCTGCTGGACGAAAAGGGCAAGCTCATCGAAGGCCCCGGTGCCGGCCTGCTGGTGATCAAGGCCAGCTGGCCCGGGCAGATCCGTAGCGTCTATGGCGACCATCAGCGCATGGTCGACACCTACTTCAAGCCGATGCCCGGCTATTACTTCACCGGCGACGGTGCCCGCCGCGATGCCGATGGTGACTACTGGATCACCGGGCGTATCGATGACGTGATCAACGTTTCCGGCCACCGTATCGGTACCGCCGAAGTGGAAAGCGCGCTGGTGCTGCATGACAGCGTCGCCGAAGCGGCGGTGGTCGGTTACCCCCACGACCTGAAGGGCCAAGGTGTTTATGCCTTCGTCACGCCCATGAATGGCGTAACGCCGGACGACGCGCTCAAGGCCGAGTTGCTGGCCCTGGTCAGCAAGGAAATCGGCAGTTTCGCCAAGCCCGAGCTGATCCAGTGGGCCCCGGCGCTGCCCAAGACGCGCTCAGGCAAGATCATGCGGCGTATACTGCGCAAGATCGCCTGCAACGAACTCGACAACCTGGGCGATACCTCGACCCTGGCCGACCCAAGCGTGGTGCAGGGCCTGATCGACAAACGCCTCAACCAGTAACCGGCGGCCGCTGTTCATGGCCGCCCTGAACCACAGGTCGCCATGGAAGCCCTTCGCCGCCGCATCGAAACCCAGGTCATGAGCCTTACCGGGCTGGCCCTCGGCCAGCTCGATCTGGAATCGCCCAAGGGCGACCCCGGCCTGTTCGGCCCGCACAGTATCAGCTGGCGGGTACATGGCGACTTCCCGAGCATGCTGGTCGGTGGCATCAGCGCCCTCATGCTGCAATTGCTGCACCCGCTGGCCCTGGCCGGGGTGTGGGACCATTCCAACTTCCGTGAAGACCTGCTCGGCCGCCTGCGCCGCACCAGCCAATTCATCTCCGGCACCACCTTCGGCGCCACCCGCGATGCCGAGTGGCTGATCGACAAGGTGCGCACCATCCACCTGCAGGTGACCGGCACTGCGCCGGATGGCCGCCCATATGCGGCCAGCGACCCGGACCTGCTGACCTGGGTGCATGTGGCGGAAGTCAGCAGCTTCCTCGCCGCCCACCTGCGTTACCGCAACCCGCACCTTGCGCGCGCCGAGCAGGATGCCTACTACGCAGAGATCGCGCTGATTGCCGAGCGCCTTGGCGCCCGCGACGTGCCGCGCTCGTGCCAGCAAGTCGAGGACTACCTGCAGCGCATGCGGCCGCAGTTGCACTGCGACGCCCGCAGCCATGAGGTGGTCAGCATCCTGCTCGATGCCCCCGCCCCCAGCCGCCTGGCACAGCCAGTGGGCAAGCTGATGCTGCACGCCGGCATCGACCTGCTGCCGGGCTGGGCCCAGGCCATGCTCGGCCTGCAGCACGGCCCGTTGCAGCGGCGCATGATCCGCCTGGGGCTGCAACGCACCGCGCCAGTACTGCGCTGGGCGATGCGCGACGGCTCGGCGCATCGGGCCAAACGGCGCATGGGTATCGAATGAGGTCAAATGGTCGCCTCAGCGGAACTGATTTAACGTGCCATACTCCAAGCTCTCCTGCTTAGACAGACGAAGCGACACATGTACAAAGGATTGACTCGCGCCGCTGGCGCACTGCTGGCCCTCGTAGCCCTCTACAGCCTTCTCGGCTTTCTCGTTCTCCCCGGTGTCGTGCTGCGCATCGCCAACCAGCAGTTGGCCCAGTACGCGACCGTGCCTGCCCACCTCGAACGGATCGAGCTCAACCCCTTCAGCCTCGAGCTGACGCTGTGGGGCCTGCAGATCGGCGAGCCGGGCAAGGAGCAGGTCGGCTTCGACCGGCTGTACGCCAACCTCTCGCTCGACAGCCTGTGGAGCGGTGCCCTGCACCTGGACGCCGTGGAACTGGTCAAACCACGCAACGAAGTACTGTTCGCCAAGGACGGTACCCTCAACCTGACCCGCCTGTTCAAACTGCCAGCCAGCGAAGCCAAGCCTGACGAGCCGCCCAGCGACCCGTTCCCGCTACGCATCGGCAGCATCAAGCTCAGCGACGGCTACCTGCACTTCGAGGACCTGCGCCCGAGCGAGCCGATCGAGTTCCTCTACGACAACATGAACCTGGAGCTGAAAAACCTCAGCACCCTGCCCAACGACAATGCCGACATGACCCTGGTGGCCATCGGCCCCAACGGCGGGCGTATCGACTGGAAAGGTACCCTGAGCCTGGCCCCGATCGCCTCTGAAGGCACACTGAAGATCACCGAAGGCAAGATGAAGGCATTCTGGCCCTATGTGCGCGATGCCGTGCCACTGGTGCTGGAAGAGGGCGTGGTCAGCCTCGACACCCACTACAAGCTCAACCTCGCCAAACAGACCGAACTGTTGCTGGACAACGCGTCGGTGCGCATCGCCCCGTTTGCCATCAAGGCCCCGGATGGCCGGCCGCTGGCACGCCTGGCCAGCCTGGAGGTAAGCGAAACCTCGGTCGACCTGGTCAAGCAGCTGGTCACCGTGGGCAAGATCCGCAGCGAAAAACTGGAAACCTGGGCTGCGCTGGAAAAGGACGGCCAACTCGACTGGCAGAAGCTGTTCGCCAGCCAGCCGGCCAAGGCCACGCCGAAGGAAAAGGCCGAGCCGGCAGCCGCCGAACCCACGCCCGAACAGCAAGCCGCCAAGGAGCCGAGCAAACCCTGGCAGGTGCTGCTCAAGGATGTGCAACTGCGTAATTACCTGGTGCACTTGGCAGACCGTACCCAGAAGGAACCGGTAGCCCTTGACGTCGGCCCGCTCAACGCCGACCTGCAAGGTTTCGACAGCCTCAACAAGTCGCCCTTCACCCTCAAGCTCGATACCGGCGTGGGCAAGCAAGGCAAACTGCAGGCGGCCGGCCAGGTCAACCTGGCGCCCATCTGGGCCAAGCTGGACGTGAGCACCCGCGACATCGACCTGCGAGTGGCCCAGGCCTATATCAGCCCGTTCATCCTGCTGGAGCTGCGCAGCGGCATGCTCGCCAGCGACCTCAAGGTCGACCTGAAGAACACCGCACCGCTGGCCTTCAGCGTTACCGGCAAGGCACAGGTCAGCCAGCTGCACACCCTCGACACCATCAAAAGCCGTGACTTCGTCAAATGGCAGCAGGTGAACGTCGACGGCCTGTCCTACGTGCACGGCGATGCGCTGTCGATCGACAAGGTGACTCTGCTGCAACCCTATGCGCGCTTCATCATCAACGAGGACCGCACCACCAACATCAACGACCTGCTGATTCCGCAGCCGGCCGGCGCCCCGGCGACCAGCCAGGCCAAGCCGGCCGCTGCCAGCAACGACAAGCCGCTGGGCATCCACATCGGCCAGATCGACATCAACGACGGCTCGGCCAACTTCGCCGACCTGTCCCTCACCCCCAACTTCGCCACGGCCATCCAGCAGCTCAACGGCCGGATCGGCACCATCGACAACCGCAAGCCGGTGCCGGCCAAGGTCGACGTCAAGGGCAAGGTCGACCGCTACGCGCCGGTCACCATCAAAGGCGCCCTCAACCCGTTCAACCCGCTGGCCAGCCTGGACATCGCCACCAGCTTCAAGCGGGTCGAGCTGACCACACTCACCCCCTACTCCGGCAAGTTCGCCGGCTTCCGCATCCGCAAGGGCCGGCTCAACCTCGACCTGCACTACCTGATCACCAATGGCCAGCTGAAGGCCGAAAACAAGGTGGTGGTAGAGCAGCTGCAGTTGGGCGAGAAGGTCGACAGCCCGGACGCCGTGGACCTGCCGATCCGCCTGGCGGTTGCGTTGCTGAAGGACACCGAAGGCAAGATCTCGATCGAGCTGCCGGTGTCGGGCGACCTCAACAACCCGCAGTTCAGCGTGATGCCGATCGTCTGGCAAACCCTGCGCAACCTGGTGTTGCGTGCGGCGCAGGCACCGTTCAAGTTCATTGGCGGGCTGGTTGCCGGCGGTGGTTCGGAAGACCTGGGCAACGTGGCCTTCGCCCCGGGCTCCAGCGAGCTCGGTAGCGACGCCCAGGCATCGCTGGACAAGCTGGCGTCGGCCCTGAAGGAACGCCCGGAACTGCGCCTGGAAATCGAAGGCACCAGCGCCCAGGCCAGCGATGGCCCGCTGATCGCCCAGCAGCGCCTGGAGCGCGAGTACCAGGCCACCTGGTACAAGATCCTGCAGCGTCGCGGTGACAAGGTGCCGGCCAATGCCTCGATGCTGGTGGTCGACGACAGTGACAAACCGGCGATGCTCGAAGGCATCTACCGTAACCGCCTGAAGCAGCAGCCGCCTGCCGAATGGGAGCAACTGGGCCGCGACGAGCGCACCGCCAAGCTGCGCGAGGCGGTGATCAAGTCCTGGGCCGAGAGTACTGCGCTACTGCGCACGCTGGGCCAGGAGCGGGCCAGCAGCATCAAGGATTACCTGGTGGACAAAGGCCAGCTGGAAGATGACCGGGTGTACTTCATCGATACCAACCTGGGCCAGGCCGAGAGCGATGGGCGGGTGGTGACGCCGATGCATCTGGATGCCGAGTAACTTCTACTAGCAGGTCTGGCCTCTTCGCGGGCTTGCCCGCTCCCACAGGGACCGCACACAGTTCAAGGCCTGTGCAGTACCTGTGGGAGCGGGCAAGCCCGCGAAGAGGCCGGTACAGGCTTCACACCAAACGCTGCCCCGACACCGCCGGATGGTACAACGGCTGCACCTTGTTCCCTGCCGGGTCCAACAGGTGGAAGCTGCGCGCCCCGTCACCATGGTTGAACGGCCGGTCCAGCAAGGTCACGCCGTGCGCCTTGAAGTACTGGTACCAGGCTTCCAGCTCCTCCACGCTATCGACGATGAACCCATAGTGGTCCAGGGTCTGCAACCCATTGGCCGCCCCTGCCCCACGCCCCAGCGACAGGTTGTCGTTACCACAAGTGAGATACACCAGGTCTTCGTTGGCGCGGTTCAGCACTTCCATGCCCAGCACATCGACGTAGAAGCGTTCACACTCCTCCAGGTTGGGTACCAACAAGGCAATATGACGCAGGCCGTTCAGGCGGCCAGGGCGTGCAGGCAATTCGGACATTGGCGAGGCTCCATTTTTGTATACAATTCACAATAGAATTTAAAACAAAAGGAGAGCCTTGTGTATAGCCTGTTCATCAAGACCCGAGTGAAGCCCGGTTACGCCGATGAATTTCTGACTGCGATCAAGGTCAATGCCGCGGCTTCCGTTGCCAACGAACCTGGCTGTCTGGTGTTCGATGTGTCGCAGGACCGGGTCGAGCCGGAGGTCATCTACCTGTACGAGATCTACCGCGATGATGCGGCGTATGACGCGCATACGCAGACTGCGCACTTTCGCGATAGCCGGCCGTTGGTCGAGCCGCTGATCGTCGAGCAGGAATGCTTCGAGAGTGATGTGATTGCGCGTAATCCGGTGTACTAGCCACCAATGAAAAGCCCCGGCAAATAGCCGGGGCTCGGAGCGAAGGTGGCCAAATCCTTTTGGCCGACGGGACATTCCTTATTCGGCTTTCAGGCCGTCCGACATCACACTCTTGACGCCTTTGATGTTCTTGGTAATACGTACAGCTTCTTCTTTCTGGGACTGAGTCACCGCCACGTCAGACGACAGCGAGACGACACCTTGGCTGGTCTCGACTTTGATGTCGCTGCCTGGAATACCTTTTTCAGTCAGCAGGTCCGCTTTCACTTTGGTGGTGATCCAGGTGTCAGAACCTTCCTGCTTGGCGTTGTCCACGGTATTGGCGGCCAACATGACTGGAGCCTGGGTTGGCTCTGCAGCGAACGCGCCGTTAGCCATGGTCAGGGTCAGGGCGGTAGCAGTAGCGGCAGCAATGGCGAACTTCTTCATGTGAGTCACTCCTGTTTTTCGAAAGGTCTGCGCCGTATGTCCTGGCGTCAGATATGAAGGTAGTTGCACGCGCTGTGCCAGATTTTCCGCTTCGCTTGTTTCCTTTAAAATCAATAAGTTAGCGAAAAACCAGCATTCCGGTCGTCGTGCATTTTGCAATCTGCACGGTAAACCTGCATGCAAGATGCAAGTCCGCAAAAGGTTCCCTTTCGCCCATGAAAAAAGGGCCCCGAAGGGCCCTTTTCCTGTTGCGTGGCAGTCGCTTAGACGCCCGAGGCCTTGGCCGCGGCAACGTCCTTGATCGACAGCTTGATACGGCCGCGGTTGTCCACGTCCAGTACCAGTACTTCGACTTCCTGGCCTTCTTTCAGGATGTCGGTGACTTTCTCGACGCGAGCATCGCTCAGCATGGAGATGTGCACCAGGCCGTCCTTGCCAGGCAGGATGTTGACGAAGGCACCGAAGTCGACGATGCGCTCGACCTTGCCGACGTAGATCTTGCCGATCTCGGCCTCGGCGGTGATGCCCAGGATGCGCTGCTTGGCAGCCTCTGCCGCTTCCTTGGTTTCGCCGAAGATCTTGATCGAGCCGTCGTCTTCGATGTCGATCGAAGCCTTGGTCTCTTCGCAGATGGCGCGAATGGTGGCGCCACCTTTACCGATGACGTCACGGATCTTGTCGGTGTCGATCTTCATCGCGATCATGGTCGGGGCGTTGGCCGACAGCTCGCTACGCGACTGGGCGATGATCTGGTTCATCTGGCCGAGGATGTTCAGGCGCGCTTCCAGGGCTTGGCCCAGGGCGATTTCCATGATCTCTTCGGTGATGCCGTTGATCTTGATGTCCATCTGCAGCGCAGTAACACCCTTGGCGGTACCGGCTACCTTGAAGTCCATATCGCCCAGGTGGTCTTCGTCACCCAGGATGTCGGTCAGGACGGCGAACTTGTCACCTTCCTTGACCAGGCCCATGGCGATACCGGCAACCGGAGCCTTCATCGGTACACCGGCGTCCATCAGGGCCAGGGAAGCACCACAGACCGAAGCCATGGAGCTGGAACCGTTGGATTCGGTGATTTCCGATACCACGCGGATGGTGTACGGGAAGTCGCTGTCGCTCGGCAGCATGGCCTGCACGCCACGACGGGCCAGGCGGCCGTGGCCGATTTCACGACGGCCGGCGCCGCCCATGCGGCCGCACTCACCCACCGAGAATGGCGGGAAGTTGTAGTGCAGCATGAACGGGTCTTTCTTCTCGCCTTCCAGGGTGTCCAGCAGCTGGGCGTCACGGGCAGTACCCAGGGTCGCGACGACCAGGGCCTGGGTTTCGCCACGGGTGAACAGTGCCGAACCGTGGGTCTTCGGCAATACGCCGACTTCGATGTTCAGCGGGCGGACAGTGCGGGTGTCACGGCCGTCGATACGCGGTTTGCCGTTGACGATGTTCTCGCGGACGGTGCGGTATTCCAGCTCGCCGAAGATGTCCTTGATGGCGCCGGCGGAAGGGCCGGTCTCTTCGTTGCTCAGACGGGCAACAGCCTCGTCGCGCAGCTGGCCCAGGCGGTTGTAACGGTCAGCCTTCTGGGTGATGGTGTAGGCCTGCGAAACGGCTTCGCCGAACTCGCCACGCACCAGGTTCATCAGCTCGACGTTGGCTGGGGCTGGTTTCCAGTCCCAGGTCGGCTTGCCGGCTTCGGCGGCCAGTTCCTTGACGGCCTGGATCACGGCCTGGAATTCGTCGTGGGCGAACAGTACGGCGCCCAGCATCTGGTCTTCGGTCAGCTCTTTGGCTTCCGATTCAACCATCAGTACAGCGTCGGAGGTACCGGCTACGACCATGTCCAGGCTCGAGGCAGCCAGTTGCTCGTAGGTCGGGTTCAGCAGGTAGCCGGTGCTTTCGTGGAAGGCAACGCGAGCGGCGCCGATCGGGCCTTCGAACGGAATGCCGGAAATGGCCAGGGCAGCCGAGGTACCGATCATCGCAGCGATGTCCGGGTCGGTCTTCTTGCTGGTGGAAACCACGGTGCAGACGACCTGCACTTCGTTCATGAAGCCTTCCGGGAACAGCGGACGGATCGGACGGTCGATCAGGCGCGAGGTCAGGGTCTCTTTCTCGGAAGGACGGCCTTCACGCTTGAAGAAGCCACCCGGGATCTTGCCGGCGGCGTAGGTCTTTTCCTGGTAGTGGACCGACAGCGGGAAGAAGCCCTTGCCCGGATCGGCCTGTTTGGCGCCTACCACAGTCACCAGCACGGTGACGTCGTTGTCGACGGTCACCAGCACGGCGCCGGTTGCCTGACGGGCAATACGGCCCGTTTCGAGAGTAACGGTCGATTGACCGAACTGGAAAGTCTTGATTACCGGGTTCACGGTTTCCTACCTTTTTCAGTGGCTCTTGGGGGAACTGGTTTCTTGCGAATTCTTGGGCAGAACGGGGAATCGGCCCCATTGACCGTCCAGATACAACACGAGGCTGGGAGCCTGGCACCAAGCGGAAAATCCGCTCAGCATTGCCAGGCTGCCAACCTCGGAGATACGCGTGGCGTGTCCAACGGCAGCACTGCAAAACAGCCCTGCCGAAGCCTGCGACACGCCATGCACACCACTGGCCAGGCCGCTATTAGCGACGCAGACCCAGGCGACCGATCAGGGCGCTGTAACGAGTGGTGTCTTTGCCCTTCAGGTAGTCCAGCAGCTTACGACGCTGGTTGACCATACGAATCAGACCACGACGGGAGTGGTGGTCTTTGTCGTTGGCCTTGAAGTGGCCTTGCAGCTTGTTGATGTTGGCGGTCAGCAGAGCAACCTGCACTTCCGGGCTACCGGTATCGCCGGCGGCTTGCTGGTATTCGGCAACGATCTGAGCTTTTTCTTCAACGCTGAGGGCCATTTGGCTTCTCCTGATAACGGATCCCGCATGCGGGGTCCAATAGGCCAGGGACAAATCCCTGTATTAATAAAAAAGGTGTGACCGTGCCTACTGACAGCCACCCTTGGTGCCGTGGGGCCTGGCAACTGCCTGGCCCCGCGGTTTCGGTCATTCCGACCGAATCAGCCGACGCGGCGCAATGCGCCCGTCTTCGCTCACTTCACCGATACCGATGAAGCGTGCATTGTGATCCTGTACCCGGACCATGCCAAATTGTGGCGCGTCCGGCGCGCGTACCGCCTGCCCATGCAGCCAGTAGAACGCACTGTGTTCGGACAGGCACACCAGCGGCCAGTCCTGCAGGCCGCTGTCCGAGGGCATGAGGAAGCGGTCGAGCGCTTCGTTGCCGCCTTCGGCGTGGGCCTGTTCGAGTTCCTCGAGGGTGACCGTCTGTGCCAGCGCGAAAGGCCCGGCCTGGGTCCTGCGCAGCTCGGCGACATAGGCGCCGCAGCCAAGGGCCTCGCCGATATCCTCCACCAGAGTGCGGATATAAGTGCCTTTGCTGCATCCTACGCTCAACCGTGCACGGGTGCCTTCGCACTCGAGCAACTCCAAGCGGCCAATAGTAACAGAACGCGCCTCGCGCTCCACTACCTCTCCTGCACGTGCCAGCTTGTACAGCGGCTGGCCGTCACGCTTGAGCGCCGAGTACATCGGCGGTATCTGGCTGATCTGGCCACGAAAACGCGGCAGCAGGGCCTCGATGTCGGCGCGACCAACGGTCACCTCGCGGGTCTGCAGCACCTCACCTTCGGCATCACCGGTGTTGGTAGTCTGCCCCATCTGCATGACCGTTTCGTAGCCCTTGTCGGAATCGAGCAGGTACTGCGAAAACTTGGTCGCTTCGCCGAAGCACAGCGGCAGCACGCCGGTTGCCAGCGGGTCGAGGCTGCCGGTGTGGCCGGCCTTTTCCGCGTTGAGCAGCCAGCGCACCTTTTGCAGGGCAGCGTTGGAGGTGAAGCCCAGCGGCTTGTCGAGCAGGATGATGCCGCTGACGTTGCGGCGGATACGTTTGACCTGGGCCACCGCTTACTCCTCGGCGTCCGGCTTGTCGGCATCCTTGTGCAGACGGTCTTCGGCGACCGCGCGCTCGATCAGTGCCGACAGGTGGACACCGCGGCTGACGCTTTCGTCGAAGTGGAAATGCAGTTGCGGCACGCTGCGCAGCTGCATCGAGCGGCCCAGGTGCAGGCGCAGGAAGCTGGCGGCGCTGTTCAGGGCCTTGAGCGACTGCTGCACTGCGTCTGGCGTTTCTTCGCCCATGACGGTGATGAAGACCTTGGCATGGCCTAGGTCGCGGCTGACATCCACAGCGGTGATGGTGACCAGACCGACGCGGGGGTCCTTGACTTCACGGCGGATCAGCTCGGCCAGCTCGCGCTGCATCTGATCACCGATACGTTGGGTACGGCTGTATTCTTTGGCCATTCTTGCTACCTGTAACTTAAAGCGGCAAACGCCCGGTCAGGCTGATGCCTGACCGGGCGCTACCTACTGAGGCACTGCCCACCGCCCTGCGGCGGGGGCTGGCGCCCTGCTCACCCTTAAAGGGTACGAGCAACCTGGACTTTCTCGAAGACTTCGATCTTGTCGCCGACCTTGACGTCGTTGTAGCTCTTCACGCCAATACCGCACTCCATGCCGTTACGCACTTCGGAGGCGTCGTCCTTGAAGCGACGCAGCGACTCCAGTTCGCCTTCGAAGATCACAACGTCTTCGCGCAGTACGCGGATCGGACGGTTGCGGTACACGGTACCCTCGATGACCATACAGCCAGCGATGGCGCCGAACTTCGGCGAACGGAACACGTCACGTACTTCGGCGACACCCAGGATGTTCTCGCGAACATCGCTGCCGAGCATGCCGGTCAGGGCCTTCTTGACGTCTTCGATGATGTCGTAGATCACGTTGTAGTAACGCATATCCAGACCTTCCTGCTCGACGATCTTGCGCGCGCCGGCATCGGCACGCACGTTGAAGCCGAACAGTACTGCATTCGAAGCCAGCGCCAGGTTGGCGTCGCTTTCGGTGATACCACCGACGCCGCCACCGATCACGCGTACCTGAACTTCGTCGTTGCCCAGGCCCGACAACGAACCCTGCAGTGCTTCCAGGGAACCACGCACGTCGGTCTTGAGGACGATGTTGAGGGTCTTCTTCTCTTCCTGACCCATGGTCTCGAAGATGTTTTCCAGCTTGCCGGCGTGAGCACGGGCCAGCTTGACCTCGCGGTACTTGCCTTGACGGAACAGGGCAACTTCACGGGCCTTCTTCTCGTCGGCAACCACGGACAGCTCGTCACCGGCTTCCGGGGTACCGTCCAGGCCGAGGATCTCGACCGGGATCGACGGGCCGGCTTCCTTCACAGGCTTGCCGTTCTCGTCGAGCATGGCGCGCACGCGGCCATAGTTGGAACCGCACAGGACCATGTCGCCCTGACGCAGGGTACCGTCCTGAACCAGGATGGTAGCCACCGGGCCACGGCCCTTGTCCAGACGCGATTCGACAACCACGCCACGACCTGGAGCGGTCGGGGTAGCGGTCAGCTCGAGGATCTCGGCCTGCAGCAGGACAGCTTCGAGCAGCTCGTCGACGCCGGTACCCATCTTCGCCGAAACCTTGACGAACGGCGTGTCACCACCCCAGTCCTCGGAGGTCACGCCTTCGACGGCCAGCTCGTTGCGGATGCGATCGATGTCGGCACCCGGCTTGTCGATCTTGTTCACCGCAACCACCAGCGGAACGCCAGCTGCCTTGGCATGCTGAACGGCTTCGCGGGTTTGCGGCATCACGCCGTCGTCCGCCGCCACCACCAGGATGACGATGTCGGTAGCCTTGGCACCACGGGCACGCATTGCGGTGAACGCAGCGTGGCCTGGGGTATCGAGGAAGGTGACCATGCCGCGGTCGGTTTCCACGTGGTAGGCACCGATGTGCTGGGTAATACCACCGGCTTCGCCAGCGGCAACCTTGGCACGACGGATGTAGTCGAGCAGCGAGGTCTTGCCGTGGTCAACGTGACCCATGACGGTAACGACCGGCGCACGCGATTCGACTTCACCTTCGAACTTCAGCGATTCGGCCAGGGAGTCTTCCAGGGCGGTATCGCTGACCAGGGTCACTTTGTGGCCCAGTTCTTCGGCGACCAGCTGAGCGGTTTCCTGGTCGAGCACCTGGTTGATGGTGACCGGGGTACCCAGCTTGAACATGAACTTGACCACTTCAGCGGCCTTGACCGACATCTGTTGGGCCAGTTCCGAGACGGTGATGGTCTCGCCGATGGTCACGTCACGGATGACTGGACCGGTCGGGTTCTGGAAGCCGTGCTGGTTGCGCTTCTTCAGCTTGCTCTTGCCACCGCGGCCACGGCGTACGCCATCGCTCTCTTCATCGGTGGTGCGCGGTGCGGCACGAGGAGTCGGAGCCTTTTCCTTCTCCTTGACCTTGACCTTGATCGACACGCGCGGGGCCTCGCCACGACGCTCGCCACCACGACGGTCTTCGTCACGGGTGCGGCCTTCGTTGCGACGGGCTTCGTCCTTCTTGCGCTCGGCAGCACGGGCTGCGGCGTCTTCGGACGCCGGGGCATCGGCAACTACCGGGGCCGGGGCAGCGGCAGGCGCCGCCTCTGGCTTGGCGGCAGGCGCAGGGGCTGCAGCAGCGGTATCGGCGGCCTGACGGCGAGCCTGCTCTTCGTTGCGCTGGCGAACTTCGGCCTCGACCTTCTCGCGAGCGGCGTTTTCAGCCGCGCGGCGCTCTTCCAGTTCACGCTTCTGCTCAGCCTGGATTTCTTCCGGGCTGCGCTGCACGAATACTTTCTTCTTGCGTACTTCTACGCTGATGCTCTTGCTACCGGCGACACGCAGGGTGCTGGTGGTTTTGCGCTGCAAGGTAATCTTGCGCGGTTCTTCCGCCTTGCTCTTGTGGCTGCTCTTCAAATGAGTCAGCAAGGTCTGCTTCTCATTGTCGGTCACTACCTGACCGGCGTCGGTGTGCGGCAGACCTGCCTCACGCATCTGCTGCAGCAGGCGCTCTACCGGTGCCTCGACCTCTTGGGCCAGTTCTTTCACCGTGACTTGCGTCATGCACTTCTCTCCTCAGGCCGCGCCTAATTACTCGAACCAGTGGGCTCGGGCGGCCATGATCAACTTGCCGGCACGCTCTTCGTCGATGCCGTCGATGTCGAGCAGATCGTCGATCGACTGCTCGGCCAGGTCTTCGCGGTTAACCACGCCGCGCACCGCCAGTTCCGCCGCCAGGTCCTTGTCCATGCCCTCGAGGGAGAGCAGGTCGTCAGCCGGATGGGCGTCTGCCAGTTTTTCTTCGGTAGCGATGGCCTTGGTCAACAAACGGTCCTTGGCTCGAGCGCGGAGCTCGTTGACGATATCTTCGTCAAAGCCATCGATGTTGAGCATTTCTTCCAACGGTACGTAGGCAATTTCTTCGAGGCTGGTGAAGCCTTCGTCGACCAGCACTTGGGCCAGCTCCTCGTCGACTTCCAGTTCATCGATGAAATTGCGCAGGATGTCACCGGTTTCGGCCTGCTGCTTGGCCTGGATGTCCTTCTCGGTCATCACGTTCAGGGTCCAGCCGGTCAGCTGACTGGCCAGGCGAACGTTCTGACCGCCACGACCAATGGCCTGGGCCAGGTTGTCCTCGGCAACGGCGATGTCCATGGCATGGGCATCTTCATCAACGATGATCGCCGCGACTTCAGCCGGCGACATGGCGTTGATGACAAACTGCGCCGGGTTATCGTCCCACAGGACGATATCCACACGCTCACCACCCAGCTCCCCGGATACGGCCTGGACGCGCGAACCACGCATGCCGATGCAGGCGCCTTGCGGGTCGATGCGCTTGTCCTTGGAGCGGACGGCGATCTTGGCTCGCGAACCCGGATCACGGGAGGCAGCCATGACTTCGATGAGGCCTTCGGCAATTTCCGGCACTTCGATGCGGAAAAGCTCAATCAGCATCTGTGGCGCGGTGCGCGACAGGATCAGCTGAGGGCCACGGTTCTCGGTGCGAATTTCCTTGAGCAGCGCACGCAGGCGCACGCCAACACGGAAGGTCTCACGCGGAATGATGTCTTCGCGGGCCAGCAGGGCCTCTGCGTTGTTGCCCAGGTCAACGATGACGTTGTCGCGGGTAACCTTTTTGACGGTACCGGAGATGATCTCGCCAACGCGCTCGCGGTAGGCATCGACCACCTGGGCACGCTCGGCCTCACGGACCTTCTGCACGATGACCTGCTTGGCGGTCTGGGCGGCGATACGACCGAACTCGATGGACTCGATCTTCTCTTCGATCACGTCACCGACCTTGGCTTCAGGGTGGGTTTCGTGAATCTTGCTCAACCAGGTCTCGATCGCCGGATCATCAAGATCGGCTTCGTCGACCACGGTCCAGCGACGGAAGGTCTCGTAGCTACCGGTGTGGCGGTTGATTTCCACACGCAGGTCGACTTCGTCCTCAAAACGTTTTTTGGTTGCAGTGGCCAGTGCCACTTCCAGCGCTTCGAAAATGACGCCGGGCGGTACACCTTTTTCGTTGGATACCGATTCAACAACCAGCAGTACTTCTTTGCTCATCGTACGCCTCGCCTTGCGCAAGCCATTGGGCCCGGATAGTCCGCCGGGCCCGGCACGTCTCAGTCAAAACTGGGAATAATATTGGCCTTGTCGATCGAGTCGATCGGCAACAGGAACTCTTGATTGTCCACCTGGACCACCACATCCTGCTCCTCCACACCGCGGAGAAGGCCCTGGAAGTTACGACGACCCTCGAAGGGTGAGCGCAGCTTGATCTTCACTTGTTCGCCGGCATGCGAGGCAAACTGTTCCAGAGTGAACAGTGGGCGATCCATGCCTGGAGAAGACACCTCGAGGGTGTATTCACTGCTGATTGGATCTTCCACATCGAGAATTGCGCTGGCCTGACGGCTGACCGCTTCGCAGTCGTCCACCAGGATGCCGCCTTCCTTGTCGATGTAGATGCGCAGTACCGAATGCTTACCCTGGGAAACGTATTCGATCCCCCAGCATTGATAGCCCAGACCCTCGACAACCGGGGCCAACAAGGCCTGCAACTGTTCTAGCTTGCTCGACACCTGAACCCCCTCGTGCATGCTGTGCAAATAAAAAATGGGCGAAGCGCCCATCCCTGAAAGCGCCGTTGGACAACGACGCCGAAAACTGTTCGGTTAGCAAAAAGCCCCTGAAAAGGGGCTCCGCTGAAGCTGGTTGCGGGGGCTGGATTTGAACCAACGACCTTCGGGTTATGAGCCCGACGAGCTACCAAGCTGCTCCACCCCGCGACAAAGCTGGGGCAAAAGTATAAGACCGAACCCTCCTGAGGGTCAAATCCGAACCTTCACCTGCAAGAAAGCCCGCTAAAGCGGGCTCTCAAGCTTTAATTGGTACCGAGAAGGGGACTCGAACCCCTACACCCTATGGGCACAACCACCTCAAGGTTGCGTGTCTACCAATTCCACCACCTCGGCAATACTACTACTTGAAACCCGTTACTTCTGCTCTTGTGCTGGAGGAGGTACATCACCCGTATTAGGAGTGGTTTCGCTCTTCTGCTGCTGGAGCACCGGTACATCATCATTAACTGCCGGTTTCTGCGGCTCTTTCACTTCTAGCACTGCTGGATCTGGAAGACCTGCTTGGCTAAGCTGGTGAGCTTGTTGCTTCGCGAAGTATCCTAACCCAAGTGCTGTCAAAAAGAAAGTGGCAGCGAGTATAGCAGTTAATTTACTCAGGAACGTTGCAGAGCCCTGGCTCCCGAACACGGTATTTGAAGCACCCGCGCCGAAAGATGCACCTGCTTCCGCACCTTTACCCTGTTGCAACAGAACCAGCACTACAAGCGACAGCGCTGCCAACAGATGAAAAACAACGATGACTGTTTCCAGCATTTGTTCAGTTTCCTGCGGCGCGACAAATTGCACCGAATTCGTCTGCGTTCAGGGAAGCTCCACCAATGAGCCCCCCATCGATATCCGGCATGCCGAACAGTTCGGCCGCATTGGCCGCCTTCACGCTGCCGCCGTAGAGCAACTGCACCTTCGCAGCCACTTCAGCATCTTCTGCCGCCAGCTGGCCGCGGATGGCTGCATGCACATCCTGGGCCTGCTGTGGCGTGGCCGTAAGGCCAGTGCCAATGGCCCATACAGGCTCATAGGCAATTACTGCATTGGCAAAAGCCTTAACACCGAATGCCTCGATGATACTGCTTAGTTGACGCCCGACAACTTCGAGCGTTTTGCCGGCCTCGCGCTCTTCAAGGGTTTCCCCGATGCAAAGCACTGGCTTCAAACCTTTGGCTTGGGCCGCTGCAAACTTGCGATTGAGCACTTCGTCGGTTTCACCAATGATCTGGCGACGCTCCGAATGACCAATCAACACCAACTTGCAGCCTGCTTCAACCAGCTGTTCCGGAGCAACTTCTCCGGTCAGCGCACCCTGTTCGGGTTGTACTGCAGAATTCTGTGCGCCGACAGTAATTTCCTTGCCTGCCAGGCCATCGATCACTTGATTGATGAACAAGGCCGGTGGAAACACCGCGACTTCCACTCCGCTCGGCAAGGCCAGATTTCTCAAGCCTTCGGTCAGCTCAGCGACGCTAGCGCGGGTACCGTGCATCTTCCAGTTACCAGCTACCATAGGGCGACGCATGCTTTACCTCGTCGGTCAAAGTGGGCGCAGATAGTACCCAACCCTATCTGCGCTGGCAAGCGCCTTCAGACACAAACTTCGCCGACCAGTTTGGCCAACGCTTCTGCGTGCGCACGCACCTGGCTTTCGTCCTCGCCCTCGACCATCACCCGCACCAACGGCTCGGTACCGGATTTGCGCAGCAGCACGCGGCCGCGGCCGGCCAAGGCCTCGGTCACCTTGGCACTGGCTTCCTTGACCGCCGGGTGCTCCAGCGGGTCGACCTTGCTGGCGCCATAGCGCACATTGATCAGCACCTGCGGGCACTTGCGCAGGGCCTGACGAGCCTGGGCCAGGGTTTCGCCACGACGTTTGAGTGCCATCAGCACCTGCAGCGCAGCGATGATCGCGTCACCAGTGGTGGTGTGATTGCAGCACACGACGTGACCGGAGTTTTCACCACCGACCAGCCACTCACGCTCCAGCAGCTCGGCCATGACATAACGGTCACCGACCTTGGCCCGCACGAACGGGATATCCAGCTCCTTCAGCGCAAGCTCCAGGCCCAGGTTACTCATCAGCGTGCCCACTACCCCGCCCTGCAGCTTGCCCCGCTCCTGCATATCGCGGGCGATAATGAACAGCAGTTCGTCACCATCGACGATGGCGCCGGTGTGGTCGACCATCAGCACGCGGTCGCCATCACCGTCGAAGGCGATGCCCAGGTCGGCATGACCGACCAGCACGGCAGCCTGCAGCGATTCGATGTGAGTCGAGCCACAGCCTTCGTTGATGTTCAGGCCGTCGGGCTGGGCATGCAGCACGGTCACGTCGGCACCCAGCTCGCGGAACACGCTTGGCGCGACCTTGTAGGTGGCGCCATGGGCGCAATCGACCACCAGCTTGAGGCCGTCGAAGCTGGTGCTACTCGGCACGCTGCTCTTGCAGAACTCGATGTAGCGGCCGGCGGCATCGTTGATGCGCGAAACCTTGCCCAGCTTGCCCGACTCGACAACGGTCATCGGCTGGTCGAGCAATTCCTCGATCATCAGCTCGACTTCGTCCGGCAGCTTGGTCCCCTGGCCCGAGAAGAACTTGATGCCGTTGTCATCGTGCGGGTTGTGCGAGGCGCTGATGACGATGCCGGCTTCGGCGTGGAAGGTACGCGTCAGGTAGGCGATGGCCGGCGTAGGCATCGGCCCGAGCAGCATCACGTCGGCACCTGCCGCGGACAGGCCGGCTTCGAGTGCGGACTCGAACATGTAGCCGGAAATACGCGTGTCCTTGCCAACCAGCACCCGGCAGTGGCCTTGCTTGCGGAAGGCCATGCCGGCCGCCCAACCAAGCTTCAGCATGAAGTCAGGCGTGATCGGGTATTCGCCGACACGGCCACGAATGCCGTCGGTACCAAAGTATTTTCTGCTCATAGGGACTCCAATGTTCTTATTCGGCGTTTTGCACCGCAGCGATCATGCGCACCACATCAACGGTTTCGGCCACGTCATGGACACGAAGGATGCTCGCCCCCTTGGTCATGGCCAACGCCGCCAGCGCGAGGCTGCCGTACAACCGCTCGCCGACCGGACGTTCCAGCGTCAGGCCGATCATGCTCTTGCGTGAAACACCCACCAGCAGCGGGCGCCCAAGGCGATAGAGCGCTTCCATATGCTTGAACAGGCTCAGGTTGTGCGCCAGTGTCTTGGCGAAACCGAAGCCCGGATCAAGGATGATTCTGTTTGCGTCGATGCCCGCCGCAGCGCAGGCGGCCATTCGCTGCTCAAGGTAACGCGTAACGTCGGCGGTCACATCTTCGTAATGTGGGTCGTCCTGCATGTTACCCGGCTCGCCGCGCATGTGCATGAGGCATACCGGCAGGCCGGTATCCGCGGCAGCGTCCAGGGCGCCATCGCGCTCCAGGGCTCTCACGTCGTTGATCAGCCCGGCACCGAGGCGCGCCGATTCACGCATGACCGCCGGGGTGGAGGTATCGACCGAGATGACCACATCGAGGCGGCTGTTGATCGCCTCGACCATGGGGGCTACCCGCTCCAGCTCCTCGGTCACCGATACCGCGCGCGCGCCCGGACGCGTGGACTCGCCGCCGATATCGATCAGCGTGGCGCCTGCGGCAACCATCGCTTCGGCATGACGCAACGCCTCGTCGCGCTGGTTGAAGCGCCCGCCATCGGAGAAGGAATCAGGGGTGATATTGAGAATACCCATGACATGGGTACGCGACAAATCAAGAACCCGGTTGCCGCAAGGCAACCGGGTCGGGTACTGCGCTGAGCTCATAGATGCCCTTAGTGTTGAGCCGCTGGACCGCCGATCGGCGATTCCGGGCGATCACCCTGGGCTGCAGGCTTGCCCGAAGCCGAGTCATCATCCCAGTCGCGCGGTTCGCGGGGGGTACGGCCGGCCATGATATCGTCAATCTGCTCGGCGTCGATGGTCTCGTACTTCATCAGCGCTTCGGCCATGGCATCGAGCTTGTCACGGTTGTCGGTGAGCAACTGCTTGGCCGTGGCGTAGCACTGGTCGATGATGCTGCGCACTTCCGAGTCGATCAGCTTGGCGGTTTCGCCAGAAACGCTGGCGTGCTGGCTGGCAGCACTGCGACCCAGGAACACCTCGCCTTCTTCCTCGGCGTACATCAGCGGGCCGAGTTTTTCGGAAAGGCCCCACTTGGTCACCATGTTTCGGGCGATCTGGCTGGCACGCATGATGTCGTTGGACGCGCCGGTAGTGACACCGTCGAAGCCCAGGGTCATTTCTTCGGCAATACGGCCGCCGTACAGCGAACAGATCTGGCTGATCAGTGCGCGCTTGGACAGGCTGTAGCGGTCTTCTTCCGGCAGGAACATGGTCACGCCCAAGGCACGACCGCGCGGAATGATCGAAACCTTGTAGACCGGATCGTGCTCAGGCACCAGGCGACCGACAATGGCGTGGCCAGCCTCGTGGTAGGCGGTGTTCTGCTTTTCTTTCTCGGACATGACCATGGTCTTGCGCTCGGCGCCCATCATGATCTTGTCCTTGGCCAGCTCGAACTCTTTCATTTCGACCAGGCGCTTGTTGGCGCGCGCGGCAAACAGCGAGGCCTCGTTGACCAGGTTGGCCAGGTCTGCACCGGAGAAGCCAGGGGTACCACGGGCAATGACCGCCGGGTTGACGTTCTCGCCGACCGGCACCTTGCGCATGTGCACCTTGAGGATCTGCTCGCGACCACGAATGTCCGGCAGGCCAACCACCACCTGGCGGTCGAAGCGGCCGGGGCGCAGCAGAGCCGGGTCGAGCACGTCCGGACGGTTGGTAGCAGCGATGACGATGATGCCATCGTTCATTTCGAAGCCGTCCATCTCCACCAGCAACTGGTTGAGGGTTTGCTCACGCTCGTCGTGACCGCCACCCATGCCGGCGCCACGGTGACGACCAACGGCGTCGATCTCGTCGATGAAGATGATGCACGGGGCGTGCTTCTTGGCCTGCTCGAACATGTCGCGCACACGGCTGGCACCGACACCGACGAACATTTCCACGAAGTCCGAACCGGAGATGGTGAAGAACGGCACCTTCGCCTCGCCGGCGATGGCCTTGGCAAGCAAGGTCTTACCGGTACCGGGCGGGCCGACCATCAGCACGCCACGCGGGATACGGCCGCCCAGGCGCTGGAACTTGCCCGGGTCGCGCAGGAACTCGACCAGCTCGCCAACCTCTTCCTTGGCTTCGTCGCAACCTGCAACGTCGGCCAGGGTGGTCTTGACCTGGTCTTCGGACAGCAGGCGCGCCTTGCTCTTGCCGAAGCTCATCGGCCCGCCCTTGCCGCCCGCGCCGCCCTGCATCTGGCGCATGAAGAACATGAACACGGCGATGATCACCAGGATCGGGAAGCTCGCCACCAGCAGCTGGGTCCAGATGCTCTGCTGCTCAGGCTGCTTGCCTTCGACGATGACGTGGTTGTCGACCAGGTCGCCGATCAGGCCGTTGTCGGTAATGGCCGGGCGAACGGTCTTGAAATTGTCGCCGTCGGCGCGCTTGCCGGTAATGATGTAGCCGTCGACGGTCACACGCTCGACCTTGCCATCCTTGACCTGCTGGATGAAGTCGGAATAGTTGAGGGTCTGCGGCTCGTTAGGGCTGGAGAAGTTGTTCATCACTGTCACCAGGACAGCTGCGATGATCAACCACAGGATCAGATTCTTTGCCATGTCGTTCAATTCGCTACCCTCTGAGGTCGGCGCACGACGCAGCCGTTCCTCGCATGATATTCATCGCCCTAACTTACTACATTACCTACGCAGCCGCAGGCACCGTCTGTAACCCTTTGTGAAAGCTAGACTACACGAAGTTCGGACGATCCTGACGCAGCGGCCGATTGGAAATAACTATCGGCCACCACGCTTCACGCCTTTCATGCCCCTTTGAAACCCCTGCCCAGCAGGTACTGCTCGCGGGAACGGTCACGCGACGACGACGGCTTGCGCATCTGTACCTTGTCGAACTTGCTGCGCACGTCCTTGAGGTACACGTCAAAACCTTCGCCCTGGAAAATCTTGATCAGGAAATCGCCGCCGGGCTTCAGCACGCGGGTTGCCAGATCGAGGGCCAGCTCGCAGAGGAACATGGCACGCGGCATGTCCACCGCAGGCGTACCACTCATATTGGGGGCCATGTCGGAAATCACAAGGTCCACGTGCGAATCGCCGACGGCCTCGAGAATGCGCTGCAGCACTTCATCATGGGTGAAATCGCCCTGGATGAAGGTCACATCGGGGATCGAGTCCATCTCCAGGATGTCGGAAGCGATCAGGCGGCCCTGGCCACCAATCAGACGACTGGTCACCTGCGACCAGCCACCAGGAGCCGCGCCGAGGTCGATCACGCTCATGCCTGGGCGGATCAGCCGGTCCTTTTCCTGGATCTCCAGCAATTTGTAGCTCGCACGCGAACGGTAGCCATCCTTTTGTGCCTGTTTCACAAAAGGATCGTTGAAATGCTCTCGCAGCCAGTTTGCGCTGCTTTTGGAACGTTGTACCACGGGGCACCTCGATGATATGCGTCGTGATTGACTGGGCGGAGCCGGTGGCCCTCGGGTAAAATGCCGGTCAATTTTACAGAATCAGACGGAAAGGGTCAGATTATGCCGCTCAATAACGAGCAGAAGAAGCAATACAAGTCCATTGGTCATGACCTGAAGCCGGTCCTGATCGTTGCTGGCAACGGTTTGAATGAAGGCGTCATCGCCGAACTGGAGCGCGCCCTGGTCGACCATGAGCTGATCAAGGTCGAAATTCGCTCGGAAGACCGCGAAGAGCGGGCCGAGACCATTGCCGAACTGTGCAAGGCCGGCCGTGCCGAGCTGGTGCAGACCATTGGCAAGAAAGCCCTGATCTACCGCAAGAACCCACAGCCGAACAAGCAGCTGTCCAATATCCACCGTTACAAGTAACAGCACGGGGGCTGCTGCGCAGCCCATCGCCGGCAAGCCAGCTCCCACAGGTACGGCGCATGGCCTGAATTCGATGCGGTCGGTGTGGGAGCCGGCTTGCCGGCGATGGGCCGCAAAGCGGCCCCAGCGATCTCGAGCTGCTTAGCGGCGCACCTTGACCGGAACCGGCTGGGCCACCAGCACGATGCCGGAAAAGCCCAGCACCAGGAAACAGAGCAGCTGCCAGCGCTCGCCAACGGAAATACCGTAGCGCAAGGTGTAATACCCCACGCAGGCACCGAAGCCGAGCAACAGCATCTGGCCACGGAACTGCTGCCACCAGGCCGACAGGCCGTCCACCCTTGCCAGCACCGCCAGCTGGGTCAACAAGCCAAGCAGCGCCACACCGATCAACCAGCGGTCGATCTGCCCGGCGATATCCTGCACAAGCAGCGGCGCCAGGCCACTGACCTTGAGCGCGGGCACCAGCCCCACGTGAAACACCCACAAGCCACCGACCCAGAAAACCTGGGCCAGCTGCCAGAGGATCCCCTCGAGGGATGGCGCCCGCAGGCGCCGGTCAGATGTGCTTGACTTCGACAATCTCGTACTCGACCGTGCCGCTAGGCGTCTTGACGACGACAGTATCACCTTCTTCCTTGCCGATGATGGCACGGGCAATCGGCGCTCCGCTCGAGAGCTTGCCCTGTTTCACGTCGGCTTCATCCTCGCCGACGATCTGGTAGGACACCTCCTCATCGGTTTCGGTGTTGGCCAGTACCACGGTGGTACCGAAAATCACCTTGCCGGTGTGAGGGATGGTGGTCACGTCGATCACCACCGAGTTCT
The DNA here is from genome assembly GCF_002113575.1 of Pseudomonas sp. B8(2017). Classification (NCBI taxonomy): domain Bacteria; kingdom Pseudomonadati; phylum Pseudomonadota; class Gammaproteobacteria; order Pseudomonadales; family Pseudomonadaceae; genus Pseudomonas; species Pseudomonas sp. B8(2017). The sequence continues at coordinate 56,272 of NZ_NEIO01000025.1, forward strand.
GCAGGCGGCCTTCGATATCGCGGATACGCGCCTCGACCATGCCCTGCTCTTCACGGGCGGCATGGTATTCGGCGTTTTCCTTGAGGTCGCCCAGTTCGCGCGCTTCGCCGATGGCCTGGCTCAGGCGCGGGCGCTCGGTCTTGCTCAGGAACAGGTGCTCCTCTTCCAGGGCGCGAGCGCCCTGGACGGTCATCGGGTACTTGGTAATGCTCATGCTTTCAGTCCTGCATGCAGATCCTGCAGGCGACGAACGGTCTTTTCCGGACCGAATTTCAGCGCCTCGCAGATGGCTTCACCGGCCGCAATGGTAGTGGTGCAGTAAATCTTGTGCTGCAGCGCATTGCGACGAATCGAGTAGGAATCGGCGATCGACTGGCGGCCTTCGGTGGTGTTGATGATCAGCGACACTTCGTCGTTCTTGATCATGTCGACCACGTGCGGGCGACCTTCGGTCACCTTGTTCACACGGCGCACTTTCAGGCCAGCCGCCTCGATAACCTTGGCAGTGCCGGCAGTTGCAACCACTTCGAAGCCCAGGGCGATCAGGTCGCGGGCAACGCCAGCCACTTGCGGCTTGTCGTCGTCACGCACGCTGATGAAGGCGGTACCGCCGGTCGGCAGCACTTCGCTGGCACCCATCTGGGCCTTGGCGAAGGCTTCACCGAAGCTGTCACCGACACCCATGACTTCACCGGTCGATTTCATCTCAGGGCCGAGGATCGGGTCAACCCCCGGGAACTTGGCGAACGGGAAGACGGCTTCCTTGACGCTGTAGAAGTTCGGGATGATTTCCTGGGTGAAGCCCAGCTCTTTGAGGGTTTTGCCGGCCATGACGCGGGCTGCGATCATCGCCAGGGAGGTGCCGATGCACTTGGAGACGAACGGCACGGTACGCGAAGCACGCGGGTTGACTTCGATCACGTAGATCTTGTCGCCCTGCAGGGCAAGCTGCACGTTCATCAGGCCGACCACGCCCAGCTCCAGGGCCATTTTCTTGACCTGTACGCGGACTTCGTCCTGCACTTCCTTGCTCAGCGAGTAAGGTGGCAGCGAGCACGCCGAGTCACCGGAGTGAACGCCGGCCTGTTCGATGTGCTGCATGATCGCGCCGATCACCACGTCGGTGCCGTCGCACACCGCATCCACATCCATCTCGATGGCGCAGTTGAGGAAGTGGTCGAGCAGTACCGGGCTGTCGTTGGACACCTGTACGGCTTCACGCAGGTAGCGCTTGAGCTCGTCCAGTTCGTATACGATTTCCATGGCACGGCCGCCCAGCACGTACGACGGGCGCACTACCAGCGGGTAGCCGATGCCGCCAGCGGCGCTGATGGCTTCTTCTTCGCTGCGCACGGTGGCGTTTGGCGGCTGCAGCAGGTTCAGGCGCTGAACCATCTGCTGGAAGCGCTCGCGGTCTTCGGCGCGGTCGATGGCGTCAGGGCTGGTACCGATGATCGGTACGCCGGCTTCTTCCAGGGCGCGGGCCAGTTTCAGCGGGGTCTGGCCGCCGTAGTGGACGATCACGCCTTTCGGCTTCTCGACGCGGCACACTTCCAGCACGTCTTCCAGGGTCAGCGGCTCGAAGTACAGGCGGTCGGAGGTGTCGTAGTCGGTGGAGACGGTTTCCGGGTTGCAGTTGACCATGATGGTCTCGTAACCGTCTTCACGCAGCGCCAGTGCGGCGTGTACGCAGCAGTAGTCGAACTCGATACCCTGGCCGATACGGTTAGGGCCGCCACCCAGGATCATGATCTTGTCGCGGGTCGACGGGTTGGCCTCGCACTCTTCCTCGTAGGTGGAGTACAGGTAGGCGGTGTCGGTGGCGAACTCGGCAGCGCAGGTGTCGACGCGCTTGTACACCGGGAACACTTCCAGCTTGTGGCGGTGACGGCGCAGGTTCTTGTCGGTGATACCCAGCAGCTTGGCCAGGCGCTGGTCGGAGAAGCCCTTGCGCTTGAGGCGCAGCATGTAGTCCTTGTCGATCGACGACAGGGCCAGGGTCTTGACCTTCTCTTCTTCCTTGATCAGGTCTTCCATCTGCACCAGGAACCACATATCGATGCCGGTCAGGTCGAAGATCTGCTCGCAGGTCATGCCGGCACGCATGGCGTCGGCCACGTACCAGATTCGCTCGGCGCCCGGTACGGTCAGCTCGCGCTTGAGGATGCTGCTGGCTTCAGGGTTGGCCAGGTCGACTTTCGGGTCGAGGCCGCAGGCGCCGACTTCCAGGCCGCGCAGGGCTTTCTGCAGGGACTCCTGGAAGGTACGGCCGATGGCCATGACTTCACCCACGGACTTCATCTGGGTGGTCAGGCGGGCGTCGGCTTTCGGGAATTTCTCGAAGGCGAAACGCGGCAGCTTGGTGACGACGTAGTCGATCGACGGCTCGAAGGACGCCGGGGTGCGGCCGCCGGTGATGTCGTTCTGCAGTTCGTCGAGGGTATAGCCGACAGCCAGCTTGGCAGCGATCTTGGCGATCGGGAAGCCGGTGGCCTTGGAGGCCAGCGCCGAGGAACGCGAAACGCGCGGGTTCATCTCGATCACGACCATGCGGCCAGTGTTCGGGCAGATACCGAACTGCACGTTGGAACCGCCGGTTTCCACACCGATTTCACGCAGCACCGCCAGCGAGGCGTTGCGCATGATCTGGTATTCCTTGTCGGTCAGGGTCTGTGCCGGGGCAACGGTGATCGAGTCACCGGTGTGCACGCCCATCGGGTCGAAGTTCTCGATCGAGCAGACGATGATGCAGTTGTCCTTCTTGTCGCGGACCACCTCCATCTCGTATTCCTTCCAACCGATCAGCGATTCGTCGATCAGCAGTTCCTTGGTCGGCGACAGGTCCAGGCCACGGGCGCAGATTTCTTCGAATTCTTCACGGTTATAGGCGATACCACCACCGGTGCCGCCCATGGTGAACGACGGACGGATGATGCACGGGAAGCCCAGGCGCTCGAGGACGGCGTTGGCTTCTTCCATGCTGTGGGCGATACCGGAGCGCGGGCACTCCAGGCCGATGTCCTTCATCGCCTTGTCGAAGCGCGAGCGGTCTTCGGCCTTGTCGATGGTGTCGGCGTTGGCACCGATCATTTCCACGCCGAACTTTTCCAGAACGCCGTGGCGCTCCAGGTCCAGGGCGCAGTTCAGTGCAGTCTGGCCACCCATGGTCGGCAGCAGTGCGTCCGGGCGCTCTTTCTCGATGATCTTGGCCACCGACTGCCACTTGATCGGCTCGATGTAGGTGGCGTCGGCCATGGCCGGGTCGGTCATGATGGTGGCCGGGTTGGAGTTCACCAGGATGACGCGGAAACCTTCCTCGCGCAGGGCCTTACAAGCCTGGGCGCCGGAGTAGTCGAATTCGCAGGCCTGGCCGATCACGATCGGGCCAGCGCCGAGAATCAGGATGCTTTTGATGTCTGTACGTTTTGGCATGGTTGTCACTCAAATCCGGGGTCAGTCGGCAAGCCGCTTTGAACAATCTGGGTCAGGCGCTTCCGGGCGCGGCGCAAGCCGGCCCGGGGCCTTGAAGCAGGATGCTCAGCGGCGCTTGGCCATGGCATCGATGAAACGATCGAACAGTGGCGCGACGTCGGTCGGGCCTGGGCTCGCTTCAGGGTGGCCCTGGAAGCTGAACGCGCTCTTGTCAGTACGCTCGATACCCTGCAGGGTGCCGTCGAACAGCGACTTGTGGATGGCGCGGACGTTGCCCGGCAGGGTGGCCTCGTCAACGGCAAAGCCGTGGTTCTGGCTGGTGATCATGACCACACCGGTGTCCAGGTCCTGGACCGGGTGGTTGGCACCGTGGTGGCCGTGGCCCATTTTCACGGTCTTGGCACCAGAAGCCAGGGCCAGCAGCTGGTGGCCCAGGCAGATGCCGAATACCGGGATCTCGGTCTCGAGGATGTCCTTGATCGCCTGGATGGCGTAGTCGCACGGCTCGGGGTCGCCAGGGCCGTTGGACAGGAACACGCCGTCCGGGTTGAGTGCCAGCACTTCGCTGGCCGGGGTCTGGGCCGGCACCACGGTCACGCGGCAGCCACGGGCAACCAGCATGCGCAGGATGTTCAGCTTGACGCCGTAGTCGAAGGCGACCACGTGGTAAGGCAGGTCAGCGGCTTCGATGGTCGGGTGGCTGTCGGTCTTCAGTTCCCACACGCTGGAGCGCCACTCGTAGCGTTCCTTGGTGGAAACGACCTTGGCCAGGTCCATGCCCTTCAGGCCCGGGAAGGCGCGGGCAGCGGCGATGGCGGCTTCTTCGCTGATGTTGTCACCGGCGAGGATGCAACCGTTCTGAGCGCCCTTTTCACGCAGGATTCGGGTCAGGCGACGGGTGTCGATGCCAGCGATGGCGACGACGTTGTTGGCCTTGAGGTACTCAGGCAGCGACTGGGTGTTACGCCAGTTGCTGGCCAGCAGCGGCAGGTCACGGATGACCAGGCCAGCGGACCAGACGCGGTTCGACTCGGCGTCTTCCGGGGTAGTACCGGTGTTGCCGATGTGCGGGTAGGTCAGGGTAACGATTTGCTGCGCGTAGGAAGGGTCTGTAAGGATTTCCTGGTAGCCGGTCATAGCGGTGTTGAATACCACCTCACCAACGGTCTGACCGTCGGCACCGATAGCTTCACCGCGGAAAATACTGCCGTCGGCAAGGGCGAGTATGGCTGGCTTTGTCAAGAAGACCTCCCGTAAATCAAGCATGAAAGGGCGATCGCAGGTTGCAAAAAAGCGGAGTGACGTATGGACACGTCACCCCGCTTTCATGTGCTGAATTCAATTCGCTGCGCGCTTTTAGTGGACACACTAAAGCTGTAGCTTACAGAAAAGTGCGTTTTCGGTCTACCGCGGATGTGCCTCTAAAACACATCAATGCGACAGGCTGACATCTGTGCTGGCTTCTTCGCGGGCTTGCCCGCGAAGAAGCCAACACAACTCCAACTGCTTAACGCAGCTCGAGCACATCCTGCATGTCGTACAGGCCAGGCTCACGCCCGTCCAGCCACAGCGCCGCACGCACGGCGCCCTTGGCGAAGGTCATGCGGCTGGAAGCCTTGTGGGTAATCTCGACGCGCTCGCCTTCGGCGGCGAACAGCACGGTATGGTCACCCACCACATCACCGGCACGCACGGTGGCGAAGCCGATGGTCTGACGCTCACGCGCACCGGTCTGCCCTTCACGGCCATACACGGCCACTTCCTGCAGGTTGCGACCCAGCGCCTGGGCAACCACTTCACCCATGCGCAGCGCGGTGCCCGACGGCGCATCGACCTTGTGCCGGTGGTGCGCTTCGAGGATTTCGATATCCACATCGTCACCCAGCACGCGCGCCGCGGTATCCAGCAGCTTCAGGCACAGGTTGACGCCGACGCTGAAGTTGGCGGCGAAGACGATCGGAATTTCCTTGCCGGCTTCGGCCAACTGTTGCTTCTCTTCAGGAGTGAAGCCAGTGGTGCCGATGACCATGGCCTTGCCCGCCTTGCGGCAGAACGCCAGGTTCTTCAAGGTCACCGAAGGGTGAGTGAAATCGATCAGCACGTCGAATTCGTCAACCACCTTGGCCAGGTCGTCGGAAATCGGCACACCAATACGACCCAGGGCCGCCAACTCACCAGCATCAGCCCCTACCAGCGAGCTGTCCGGGCGGTCGATCGCCGCCGTCAGGCCCGCCTGGGGAGCCTGCTGCTGCACGGCTTCGACGAGGGTCTTGCCCATCCGCCCTGCCGCGCCCATCACTGCAATACGTCGCATAGCCATTTCCTTGTCAGAGATCGCCGAAGAAGCGCTTCACGCCATCGAACCAGCCACTGGCCTTGGGCGAGTGGGAGCTATCGCCTTCCAGCGAATCACGCAGCTCTTCGAGCAACTCGCGCTGGCGGCGGCTGAGGTTGACCGGGGTTTCCACCGCCACGCGGCACAGCAGGTCACCCGCACCACCACCACGCACCGGGGCAACACCCTTGCCGCGCAGGCGGAACTGCTTGCCGGTCTGGGTACCTTCCGGGATCTTCAGCTTCACCCGACCATCCAGGGTCGGCACTTCCAGCTCGCCACCCAGGGCAGCATCGGTGTAGCTGATCGGTACTTCGCAGTACAGGTGCTTGCCATCACGCTGGAAGATCTCGTGCTCACGCACGTTGATCACCACATACAGGTCGCCAGTCGGGCCACCATGGGTACCAGCCTCGCCCTCGCCCGACAGGCGGATGCGGTCGCCGGTATCGACACCTGCCGGCACCTTGACCGACAGCGTCTTGTATTCCTCGACACGACCTTCGCCGTGGCACGAGGTGCAGGGGTCGGTAATGATCTTGCCCTGGCCATGGCAGCGCGGGCAGGTCTGCTGTACCGAGAAGAAGCCCTGCTGCATGCGCACCTGGCCGATACCGCCACAAGTCGGGCAGGTGGACGGGGTCGAGCCCTTCTTGGCACCGGAGCCGTCGCAAGGCTGGCAATTGACCAGGGTGGGCACGCGGATGCTGACCGTGGTGCCACGCACCGCCTCTTCCAGGTTCAGCTCCAGGGTGTAGCGCAGGTCGCTGCCGCGCTGGGCGCCGCCACGCGAGCCGCCGCGGCCGCCACCGAAGAAGTCGCTGAACACATCGCCGAAGATGTCGGAGAAGTTGGCACCGCCGAAACCGGCGCCACCGCCACCCATGCTCGGGTCTACACCCGCATGGCCGTACTGGTCGAAGGCCGCACGCTTGCTGGCGTCAGACAGCACTTCATAGGCCTCGTTGGCCTCCTTGAACTTGTCTTCCGACTCTTTGTCGCCGGGGTTTCGGTCCGGGTGGTACTTCATCGCCAGGCGGCGGTAAGCCTTCTTGAGGTCAGCTTCGCTGGCGCCGCGCTCGACACCCAGTACCTCATAATAATCACGCTTGGACATAGGTCATTTGCACCTTGTTGGGCGTCTGGCATCTGCGCCGCGCCATCAGCACCTGCCTTTTGCCCACCAGGGCCACTGACAGATGCTGTAAAAATTCTCGAATTCCAGATACGCCAACGCGGGAGCAAGCCCCCGCGCGGCGACATCCTACCAGCTCACCGCCAAACGGCGGTGAACCGGCCGACAACATGCAGGGATTACTGCTTGTTGTTGTCTTTCACTTCCTCGAACTCAGCGTCAACCACGTCATCGTGCTTGGCTTCCGGCTCGGCCTGCTGTGCGCCGCCCTGTGGCTGTTCAGCCGACTGCTCGGCGTACATCTTCTGGGCAACCGGTGCCGATACCTTGGACAGCTCTTCGACCTTGGCGTCGATGGCAGCCTTGTCGTCGCCTTTGACAGCGGCTTCCAGGGCAACAACGGCAGCCTCGATGGCGGTTTTTTCTTCAGCGGTAACCTTGTCACCAGCGTCAGCGACCATCTTGCGGGTCGAGTGAACCAGCGCATCACCCTGGTTACGGGCAGCGGCCAACTCTTCGAACTTGCGGTCTTCCTCGGCGTTGGCCTCGGCGTCACGCACCATGCGCTCGATCTCTTCGTCCGACAGGCCGGAGTTGGCCTTGATCACGATCGACTGCGACTTGCCGGTGGCCTTGTCCTTGGCGCTGACGTGCAGGATGCCGTTGGCGTCGATGTCGAAGGTTACTTCGATCTGCGGCACGCCACGTGGAGCCGGCGGAATGTCAGCCAGGTCGAACTTGCCCAGCGACTTGTTCTGGGCAGCCTGCTTGCGCTCACCCTGCAGCACGTGAATGGTCACGGCACCCTGGTTGTCATCGGCAGTCGAGAACACCTGCGACTTCTTGGTCGGGATGGTGGTGTTCTTCTCGATCAGCGAAGTCATCACGCCACCCATGGTTTCGATACCCAGGGTCAGCGGGCTGACGTCCAGCAGCAGTACGTCTTTCACGTCACCGGCCAGCACGGCGCCCTGGATGGCAGCACCCATGGCCACGGCTTCGTCCGGGTTGACGTCCTTGCGCGCTTCCTTGCCGAAGAAGTCGGCAACGGCCTTCTGCACCAGTGGCATGCGGGTCTGACCGCCGACCAGGATCACGTCGTCGATCTTGCTGGCATCGATGCCAGCGTCTTTCAGAGCGATGCGGCAAGGCTCGATGGTACGGGCAACCAGGTCTTCGACCAGAGATTCCAGCTTGGCACGGGAAATCTTCACGTTCAGGTGCTTCGGACCGGTAGCGTCTGCAGTGATGTACGGCAGGTTCACGTCGGTCGACTGAGCGGAGGACAGTTCGATCTTGGCCTTTTCAGCGGCTTCTTTCAGACGCTGCAGCGCGAGCGGATCGTTCTTCAGGTCCATGCCGGACTCTTTCTTGAACTCGTCGACGAGGTAGTCGATCAGGCGCATGTCGAAGTCTTCGCCACCCAGGAAGGTGTCGCCGTTGGTAGCCAGTACTTCGAACTGGTGCTCACCATCGACTTCGGCGATTTCGATGACCGAAACGTCGAAGGTACCGCCACCCAGGTCATAAACGATGACAGTGTGGTCGCCCTTGGCCTTGTCCATGCCGTAAGCCAGCGCAGCGGCAGTCGGCTCGTTGATGATGCGTTTTACGTCCAGGCCAGCGATGCGACCGGCATCCTTGGTGGCCTGACGCTGGCTGTCGTTGAAGTAGGCCGGAACGGTGATGACCGCTTCGGTAACTGGCTCGCCGAGGTAGTCTTCGGCGGTTTTCTTCATTTTCTTCAGGACTTCGGCGCTGATCTGCGGCGGAGCCATGTCCTTGCCGCTGGCTTGTACCCAGGCGTCGCCGTTGCTGGCCTTGACGATCTTGTAAGGCACCAGCTTGATGTCTTTCTGCACCACGTCTTCTTCGAAGCGACGGCCAATCAGGCGCTTCACTGCGAACAGAGTGTTGTGCGGATTGGTGACCGCCTGACGCTTGGCCGACTGACCAACCAGGATTTCGCCATCATTGGCGTAGGCCACGATCGAAGGGGTGGTACGCGCACCTTCGGCGTTTTCGATGACCTTGACGTTACCGTTTTCCAGAACAGAGACGCACGAGTTGGTGGTCCCCAGGTCGATACCGATGATTTTACCCATGTTAACTCTCCCGAAACTTGAATTTGGTAGCAGCGACTACTTTGGCCAACTGCAGTAATACTTGAAGGCTTGACACCTAGATGGGGATGCCCGGAAGGATTTCAAGCCTTTTCATCAATCGAGGGCTGCGCCGCGCTCGGCGCCTTGCTGACCACCACCATGGCAGGGCGCAGCAGGCGGCCATTGAGCAGATAGCCCTTCTGGAAGACGTTCAGCACGCTGTTCGGCTCGACTTCGGCGTTTTCCTGCATGGCCATGGCCTGATGATGCTCTGGATTGAACGGCTGGCCGTGCGGGTCGACTGCTTCGAGGTTGTAACGCTTGAGGGTGTCCTGGAACATCTTCAGGGTCAGCTCGACGCCTTCGCGGATCTGCTTGACGTGCTCATCGTCGGCACTGGAGTGCGCCAGGGCCAGTTCCAGGCTGTCGATCACAGGCAGCAGGTCGCCCGCGAACTTCTCGAGGGCAAACTTGTGGGCTTTCTCGACGTCCTGTTCGGCACGACGGCGAGCGTTCTGCACGTCGGCAACGGCGCGCAGCGCCTGGTCCTTGGCGGCGGCCAGCTGCTCCTCGAGTTCCAGGACGCGGGCGTCGGCAGCATTACCTGCACCGGTCTCTTCGACGTTAAGGTCTTTCTCGTTCAGCTGTTCGTCAGCCATGGGGTCTCTCCTGCGCAATTTTGTGGACTGCGAGCCAGGCTCGCCTTGGATGTCGGCTATATGGGGCCGGAAAAACCAGCTTCAAGGGGCAAGGTGGTTTTCCCCGCTGCAACAGATTCTGCCAAGGGGCATTGGCAGGCCTGAAAAAAGTACTGTATAAATAACCAGACCTGACTTCCGGGAGCCGCCCCATGCTGGTGCACCTGTCCATTCACAACTACGCCATCGTCGAGCACCTCGACCTCGAAATCGCCCGCGGCATGTCCGTCATCACCGGCGAGACCGGTGCCGGCAAGTCGATCATGCTCGACGCCCTCGGCCTGGCACTGGGCGACCGGGCCGACAGCGGCGTGGTGCGCCCTGGCACGGACAAGGCAGACATCCTCGCCACCTTCGATCTGGTGGACATTCCCGAGGCGCATGCCTGGCTGGCCGAGCGCGACCTGGACAACGACGGCCTGTGCATCCTGCGCCGGGTGATCACCGCCGAAGGCCGCAGCCGCGGCTACATCAATGGCACGCCCTGCCCGCTCGGCGACCTCAAGGCGCTGGGCGAGTTGCTGATCGATATCCACAGCCAGCACGAGCACCAGTCACTACTCAAGACCGACACCCACCGCCGCCTGCTCGACGAGTACGCCGGCGCCGTCGACCTGGCCCGCCAGGTACAGCTGGCGGCCAAGCGCTGGAACCAGACCCGCCTGGAACTGGAGCGCCTGTCCAACTCCGGCGACGAGCAGCGCGCCCGCCATCAGCTGCTGAGCTATCAGCTGGAGGAACTCGACAACCTCGGCCTGGGCGAACACGAGCTGGAGCAGTTGGAACAGGAACACAAGAACCTGACCAGCGCCGAAGCCCTGTTCGGCATCTGCCGCCAAGTCATCGACCAGTGCAGCGAGAGCGATTCGGGCAATGTGCTCAGCGCCCTCACCTCCAGCCTCAACCGCCTGGGTGCCGCCACCAATTCGCCAAAGGCACTGGGGGAAGCAGCCAACCTGATCGCCAGTGCGCAGATCCAGGTCGAGGAAGCCGTGGGCGAGCTCAACCGTTTTCTCGACAACTTCGACGCCGACCCCATGCGCCTGCAGGCACTGGAAGAACGCCTCGACACTATCTATACGCTGGCGCGCAAACACCGCGTGCACCCCACCGAACTGCCCCACCTGCAACAGCAGCTGATGGAAGAGCTGGAGGGCCTGAACGCCAGTGACGAGTCGATCGAGCGGTTGGGTGAAGAGCTTGCCGCCTTCGCCCAGCACTATAAAGAGAAGGCTCGCGAGCTCAGCGCACTACGCCAACAAGCTGCCCAGCAGCTGGCAGTGGCCGTCGAGCAGGAGATCCAACGCCTGGGCATGCCCGGCGGGCGCTTCTGCATCGCACTTACCCCCAATGAGGGAGCAGACCTTTCGCCTCATGGCCTGGAGCAGATCGAGCTACTGGTCAGCGCCAACCCTGGCCAACCGCTCAAGGGCCTGGCCAAGGTGGCTTCAGGTGGCGAACTGTCCCGCATCAGCCTGGCGATCCAGGTGATTACCGCGCAGACCTCACGCATTCCAACCCTGGTGTTCGACGAAGTCGACGTCGGTATCGGCGGGCCTACTGCCGAAATCGTCGGCCAACTGCTGCGCCGCCTGGGCGAACGCGGCCAAGTTCTGACCGTAACCCACCTGCCGCAGGTGGCGGCACAAGGGCATCACCACCTGTTCGTGCACAAGGTGCGCAACAGCGACACCACCCACACCGCCGTGGCCAACCTGGGCAAACGTGAGCGAGTGGAGGAAGTGGCGCGGATGCTGGGCGGCATAGACCTGACCAAGGAATCCCTGGCGCATGCGCGCAAGATGGTGGTAAGCGGCAAGGCCTGAACCCTTCTTTTTCAGGCCCATTCGCGGGCACGCCCGCTCCCACAGGTACGCCACAGATTTCAGATCCTGTGATCATCCTGTGGGAGCGGGCGTGCCCGCGAAGAGGCCAGCACCGACAACACATCTTCCAGCCCCAGAAAGCACAAAGGCGACCCGAAGGTCGCCTTTGCCATTCATAACGATAAAAAATCGTTACTTCTTTTTACGCACATACAGGACCAGATTGTGGTCCACCAGCTCGTAGCCATGCTCGGCCACGATTTCGCGCTGGCGTTTCTCGATCTCGGCATCCATGAACTCGATGACTTCACTGGTGTCCACGTTGACCATATGGTCGTGGTGACCGCCATCGGCCAGTTCGAACACCGCATGACCGCCGTCGAAGTTGTGGCGAACCACCAGACCCGCCGCTTCGAACTGGGTCAGTACGCGGTAGACGGTGGCCAGGCCCACGTCCTCGCCAGCCTCCATCAGCGCCTTGTAGACATCCTCGGCGCTCATGTGACGCTGCTCGGTGGAGTCGAGCATCTGAAGGATCTTGACTCGAGGCAGGGTCACCTTGAGACCGGCTTTGCGCAATTCGCTATTTTCAACCATGGTCAGCTTTCTCGCCGATGCTGCTTCGCAGCTTCTCTTAATACGGGTATGATCGGGGTTTACGTTGTCCAGCCAAGATAGTGGAAGTCGCCCACCGATGCAAAACACCAAGCTCTTGCTAACCAGCCTCACCCTAGTGGGACTGCTCGCACTCGCCGGTTGCTCGTTTCCCGGGGTTTACAAAATCGACATCCAGCAGGGCAATGTCGTTACGCAAGACATGATAGACCAATTGCGCCCCGGAATGACCCGCCGGCAAGTAAGGTTTATCATGGGTAACCCGCTGATCCAGGACACCTTCAACACCAACCGTTGGGATTACCTGTACAGCCTGCAGCCAGGCGGCGGCAAACGCCAGCAAGAACGCATGAGCGTGTTCTTCAACGAAAGCGACCAGTTGGTCAGTCTTTCTGGCGACTTCATGCCAGGCGTCAGCCGCGACCAGGAAATCCTCGGTGGCAGCAGCGATACCACGGTCAGCCCGGCCAACCAGCCAGAGCAGCCAACCGTGCAGCCTGAAGAAAAACCGGCCAAGCCAGGCTCGGTGGAAGAATCCATCCAGCGCGAGATCGACACCATCGAGACCACCCCGGTCCCGACTCCGGCTCCGCTGGAAACCTCGCCTCAATAAGCGGCGAGCAGATACAAAAAAGCCCGGACCTGGTCCGGGCTTTTTGTTGCCACCCTTTCAGTCAGGCATTCAGCTGCTTGGCACGCTGGCAGAACGCATCCACCAGCGTATTGGCCGCCTGGTTGAACAGCGGGCCCAGGGTCGCGCGCACCAGCGGGCCGGCATAATCGAACGACAGGTCCAGGCTGATCTTGCAGGCCTTGTCACCTAATGGCTTGAACACCCACAGGCCATGCAGCTGAGTGAACGGCCCCTCTTCCAGGTTCATCTCGATGGACTGCCCCGGCACCAGTACGTTGCGCGTGACGAAGTGCTGGCTCATGCCGCCCTTGGCAACATCGAGCTTGGCGCGCATGTGCGTGTCGCTGGCTTCGATCACCGTCGAGGCCGAGCACCAAGGCAGGAACTGCGGATAGCTGGCCACATCGTTGACCAGATCGTAAAGCGCCTGGGCGGGGTATGGCAGCAGGGCGGAGCGTTGAATATGGGTAGTCATCCAGGCATCACTTCCAAGGCTGGGTGGCGGCGCTTCGCAGCGTGCCGAAAACAGGTTCTGTCGCAAAGACAGGGGCTGTATTGTCCGGTATTCATTGCAGTGGCTCAAGCACACCGAAATCCCATAGCCGACGACGCGGCGACTGCCTATAATGCCGCCCCTATGGCTAAACAAAAGAAACATCCGACCGGGACCATCGCGCAGAACAAGAAGGCGCGACACGATTACTTCATCGAACACAAGTTCGAGGCCGGGCTGGTCCTGTCCGGCTGGGAAGTAAAAAGCCTGCGAGCCGGCAAGGCGCACCTGACTGACAGCTACGTGCTGCTGAAGGACGGTGAGGCCTGGCTGTTCGGCAGCCACATCACCCCGCTGACCACGGCCAGCACCCACGTCATAGCCGACCCCATCCGCACTCGCAAGCTGCTGCTGAACAAGCGCGAGCTCGAGCGCCTGGAAGCGGCCGTGGCGCAAAAGGGCTACACCTGCGTGGCCCTGGCGCTGTACTGGAGCAAGCACCTGATCAAGTGCGAAATCGCACTGGGCAAGGGCAAGAAGGAATTCGACAAGCGCGACACCATGCGCGAGCGCGATTCCAACCGCGAGCTGCAGCGGGCTGTGCGGAACAAGGGCAAGGAAGAGTAATACCTCTTCTTTAGCCTGTTCCGGCCTCTTCGCGGGCTCGCCCGCTCCCACAGGTATCGCGCCGCCTTCAGGTCCGGCGCATATCCTGTGGGAGCGGGCAAGCCCGCGAAGAATCCAACACCGATCTCAACGCCCGCTGCGCCGCTCCGCACGCGCCACTCGCTGCGCTTCTTCGTGCGCCTCTTCCAGCACCTCCTGCACATACAGAATGTGCCGGCTGGACACTTCCCGCGCATCCTCCGCCCTGCCCTCGACTATCGCCAGGTACAGTTCCCGGTGCTGGCTGATCAGCATGTCCCGGGTCTCGGTCCGTTGCTGGTACATGCCGCCGATGTTGGTCACCACGTTGCGCTTGAGCAGGTCGAACAAGCCCCGAATGGTGTGCAGCAGCACGGCATTATGGCTGGCCTCGGCAATCGCCAGGTGGAAGCGCGCATCGGCCGCACCTTCCTCCGCCCGGGTCACTTCGTCGGCCCTGGCATAGCAGTCCTGCAGCGCATCGAACGCCGCCTTCAGCCGCGCCCGGTCCGGCTGGGTCGCGCGCTGGGCCGCGTAGTAGGCGCAGGAAGCCTCCAGGGTATGGCGGAATTCGAGCAGGTCACGCTGCGCCTCGGCACTGTGCTCGAGCAGCTGCAGCAACGGGTCGCTGAAAGTGGACCCCAGGGACTCGGCGACAAAATTGCCCCCACCCTGGCGACTGACCAGCAGCCCCTTGGCCACCAGCTTCTGGATCGCCTCACGCAGTGACGGGCGGGACACGCCGAACTGCTCGGCAAGGACGCGCTCGGCCGGCAGCCGCTGCCCCGAGGTCAGCGTGCCTTCCAGAATCATCCCTTCCAACCGATCGACAATGTCGTCGGACAGGCGCCGTTGGCGGACCTGATCAAAAACCATCACATGCTCTCCACAAACCCCCGGCAGATTTCAGGGGGCGCCTATTCTCGCCGATCCAGATCGTGCAAACACCCACCAGGCGACGATTTTCCCTGCCCACCAGGCGCCCGCTCATCGGCACGCGACCAAAGTTTTGCACGGGACAAATTGACACACCCACGAAGACGCTTTTAACCTAGCGCCCAGCCATTGTAAATTGGTCTTACCAATTATCCAATGCCAGTGCCTGACCAACAACAATTAGGGGCCACCCCATATGCAAACCTGGCAACAAATCTATAGTCCGCTTGGTAGTCTTGGCCTGTCCGCACTGGCGGCGGTCATTCCCATCGTCTTCTTCTTCCTAGCCCTCGCCGTATTCCGCCTCAAAGGCCACGTGGCCGGCAGCATCACCCTCGCATTGTCGATCCTGGTGGCGATCTTCGCCTTCCAGATGCCTGTCGACATGGCATTCGCCGCTGCGGGTTATGGCTTCCTCTACGGCCTCTGGCCGATTGCCTGGATCATCGTTGCCGCGGTGTTCCTGTACAAACTCACGGTCAAGAGCGGCCAATTCGAAGTGATCCGCAGCTCGGTGCTGTCGATTACCGATGACCAGCGCCTGCAAGTGCTGCTGATCGGCTTCTGCTTCGGTGCCTTCCTGGAAGGTGCGGCAGGCTTTGGCGCACCGGTGGCAATCACTGCCGCGCTGCTGGTGGGCCTGGGCTTCAACCCGCTGTACGCCGCCGGCCTGTGCCTGATCGCCAACACCGCGCCAGTGGCCTTCGGCGCCCTAGGCATCCCGATCATCGTGGCCGGCCAGGTCACCGGCATCGACGCCTTCCACATCGGCGCCATGACCGGTCGCCAGCTGCCGCTGCTGTCGCTGTTCGTGCCGTTCTGGCTGGTATTCATGATGGACGGCCTGCGTGGCGTGAAGGAAACCTGGCCTGCTGCCCTGGTCGCCGGCCTGAGCTTCGCCGTCACCCAGTACTTCACCTCGAACTTCATCGGCCCGGAGCTGCCGGACATCACCTCGGCCCTTGCCAGCCTGATCGCCCTGACCCTGTTCCTGAAAGTCTGGCAGCCCAAGCGTTCGTTCGCCGAAGCCAAAGGCAGCGTCGGCGCCGCCGTGGTTCAGCCAAGCGGCAGCCAGCCAAGCCCCTACAGCTTTGGCGAGATCTTCAAAGCCTGGTCGCCGTTCCTGATCCTCACCGTGCTGGTCACCATCTGGACCCTGAAACCGTTCAAGGCGGCCTTCGCCCCGGGCGGCGCGATGTACAACTTCGTGTTCAACTTCGCCATCCCGCACCTCGACCAACTGGTGATCAAGACCGCCCCGATCGTCGCCGCGCCAACCGCCATGCCAGCGGTGTTCAAGCTCGACCCGATCTCTGCCACCGGCACCGCGATCTTCCTCTCGGCGCTGATCTCCATGGCAGTGCTGAAGATCAACTTCAAAACTGGTCTGACCACTTTCAAGGAAACTTTCTGGGAGCTGCGCTGGCCAATCCTGTCGATCGGCATGGTGCTGGCCTTCGCCTTCGTCACCAACTACTCGGGCATGTCCTCGACCATGGCCCTGGTGCTGGCCGGTACCGGTGCCGCGTTCCCGTTCTTCTCGCCGTTCCTCGGCTGGCTGGGTGTGTTCCTGACCGGTTCCGACACCTCGTCCAACGCCCTGTTCAGCTCGCTGCAGGCCACCACCGCGCACCAGATCGGGGTCAACGACACTCTGCTGGTAGCGGCCAACACCAGCGGCGGCGTGACCGGCAAGATGATCTCGCCGCAGTCGATCGCCGTGGCCTGCGCCGCCACCGGCCTGGTTGGCAAGGAGTCCGACCTGTTCCGCTTCACCGTCAAGCACAGCCTGTTCTTCGCCACCATCGTCGGCCTGATCACCCTGATCCAGGCCTACTGGCTGACCGGCATGCTGGTTCATCACTAAAGTGAAAGGGGCCGGGCGCCATCGCGCGCCCGGCAATCCCCACACGCAACGCTGCGAGAATCCATGATCATTTCCGCCTCTACCGACTATCGCGCCGCGGCCCAACGCAAGCTGCCTCCCTTCCTGTTTCACTATGCCGACGGCGGCGCCTACGCCGAGCACACCCTGCGCCACAACGTATCGGACCTGGCCAGCATTGCCCTGCGTCAGCGCGTGCTGAAGAACATGTCCGAGCTCAGCCTTCAGACCAGACTGTTCGACGAAACCCTGAGCATGCCGGTGGCCCTGGCCCCGGTCGGCCTCACCGGCATGTACGCCCGCCGTGGTGAAGTGCAGGCGGCGCGCGCAGCGGCTGCCCACGGTATTCCGTTCACCATGTCCACGGTGTCGGTGTGCCCGATCGAAGAAGTGGCCCCCGCCATCGACCGGCCGATGTGGTTCCAGCTGTACGTGCTCAAGGACCGCGGCTTCATGCGCAACGCCCTGGAGCGGGCCAAGGCCGCCGGGGTAAAGACCCTGGTGTTCACCGTCGACATGCCGACACCCGGCGCCCGCTACCGCGACGCCCACTCTGGCATGAGCGGCAAGAACGGCCCGCTGCGCCGTGTGCTGCAAGCCATGACCCACCCCGAGTGGGCATGGGATGTCGGCGTGATGGGGCGCCCGCACGACCTGGGCAACATTTCCACCTACCGTGGCAACCCCACCGGCCTTGCCGACTACATCGGCTGGCTGGCCAACAACTTCGACCCTTCGATCTCCTGGAAAGACCTGGAGTGGATCCGCGAGTTCTGGGACGGCCCGATGATCATCAAGGGCATCCTCGATGCCGATGACGCCCGCGATGCGGTCAGGTTCGGTGCCGACGGCATCGTCGTGTCCAACCACGGCGGCCGCCAGCTCGACGGCGTGCTGTCCAGCGCCCGCGCCCTGCCGGCAATTGCCGATGCGGTCAAAGGTGACCTTAAGATCCTCGCCGACTCCGGCATCCGCAGCGGCCTCGACGTGGTGCGCATGATCGCCCTGGGCGCCGATACCGTACTGATCGGCCGCGCCTTCCTCTACGCCCTTGCCGTGCACGGCCAGGCCGGGGTAAAGAACCTGCTGGAGCTGTTCGAGAAGGAAATGCGCGTAGCGATGGTGCTGACCGGCGCCAAGTCGATCAGCGAAATCACCCGCGACTCGCTGGTACGCGAACTGGGCGCCTGAACGCCCGCAAGAACGACCGCCTGATTGACCCGGGGCATGTGGCGCACAGACGCCACGGCCCCGCGAGGAGACTGCATGAGCCTGCCCGCCGCGTTCCTGCGTGATGCCGAGCGCCTGATCCCCGCCGAACGCCGCTTCGACGACCCCACCTCCACCCTGGCCTTCGGCACCGACGCCAGCTTTTACCGACTGATCCCCAAGCTGGTGGTGCGCGTCGAGTCCGAAGACGAAGTGGTCGGCCTGATCAAACTGGCCCAGCGCGAGCGGGTGCCGGTCACCTTCCGCGCCGCCGGCACCAGCCTGTCCGGCCAGGCCATCAGCGACTCGGTGCTGATCGTGCTGGGCGATAACTGGAACGGCCGTGAAATCCGCGGCCAAGGCGAGCAGATCCGCCTGCAGCCCGGCGTCATCGGCGCCCAGGCCAATGCCTGGCTGGCCCCCTTCGGGCGCAAGATCGGCCCCGACCCGGCCTCGATCAACGCCTGCAAGATCGGCGGCATCGTCGCCAACAACGCCAGCGGCATGTGCTGCGGCACCGCGCAGAATACCTACCACACCCTGGCCGGCCTGCGCCTGGTGCTGGCCGACGGCACGCGCCTGGACAGCGAAGACCCGGCCAGCGTCGCCGCGTTCGAGGCCAGCCACGCCGACCTGCTGGAAGCACTGGCCCGCCTGGGCCGCGAGACCCGCGCCAACACTGCACTCGCCGAGCGCATCCGGCACAAATACCGGCTGAAGAACACCACCGGCCTGTCGCTGAACGCACTGGTGGACTACGACCAACCGCTGGATATCCTGCAGCACCTGCTGGTCGGTTCCGAAGGCACCCTGGGCTTCATCAGTGCCGTCACCTACGACACCGTGCCCGACCACCCGCACAAGGCCAGCGCGCTGCTGGTGTTCCCCAGCGTGGAAAGCTGCTGCCGCGCGGTGACCGTACTCAAGCGCCAGCCGGTCTCGGCCGTGGAGCTGCTCGACCGCCGCAGCCTGCGCTCGGTGCAGAACATGCCCGGCATGCCGCTGTGGGTAAAAGGCCTGTCGGACAATGCCTGCGCCCTTCTGATCGAGTCCCGCGCCGCCAGCCAGAGCCTGCTGCATGAACAGCTGCAACAGGTGATGGCCTCGATCGCCGACTTCCCGCTGGAACAGCAGGTGGACTTCAGCGAAGACCCGGCCGTGTACAACCAGCTGTGGAAAATCCGCAAGGACACCTTCCCCGCCGTCGGCGCCGTGCGCCAGACCGGCACCACCGTCATCATCGAAGACGTCACCTTCCCCATCGAGCGACTGGCCGAAGGCGTCAACCGCCTGATCCAGCTGTTCGACAAGCACCGCTACGACGAAGCGATCATTTTCGGCCATGCCCTGGAAGGCAACCTGCACTTCGTCTTCACCCAAGGCTTCAACAGTGCCGAGGAAGTCGCCCGCTACCAGGCCTTCATGGACGATGTGGCGCAACTGGTGGCGGTGGAGTTCGGCGGCTCGCTCAAGGCCGAGCACGGCACCGGGCGCAACATGGCACCGTTCGTGGAGCTGGAATGGGGCCATGACGCCTACCAACTGATGTGGAAGCTGAAGCGCCTGCTCGACCCCAACGGCATCCTCAACCCCGACGTGGTGCTGAGCGAAGACCCGGATATCCACCTGAAGAACCTCAAGCCGCTGCCCGCTGCCGACGAGATCGTCGACAAGTGCATCGAGTGCGGCTTCTGCGAACCGGTGTGCCCGTCCAAAGGCCTGACCCTCAGCCCGCGCCAACGCATCGTCATGTGGCGTGACATCCAGGCCAAACAGCGCGCCGGCATCGACACCCGCGAACTGCGCCAGACCTACCAGTACCAGGGTATCGACACCTGTGCCGCCACCGGCCTGTGCGCCCAGCGCTGCCCGGTCGGCATCAACACCGGCGAACTGGTGAAGAAACTGCGTAGCCAGGCCGCCGAGCACGAAAAAACCGCCGGCTGGCTGGCCGAACACTTCCACACTGCCCTGGGCGGCGCGCGCCTGACCCTGACCGCCGCCAACACCGCACGCAAGCTGCTCGGCGCCCCACGCCTGGGCCGCCTGAGCGCCTCGCTGAACAAAGCCAGCAAAGGCCGCCTGCCACAGTGGACCCCGGCGATGCCACAACCCCTGCGCCCACTGGACTTCGGCCCGGCCAGCAACGATGCCCGCCCTCGCGTGGTGTACCTGGCCGCCTGCGTCTCGCGGGTGATGGGCCCGGCCTATGCCGACCGCGAGCAGAGTTCGCTGCTGGACAAGACCCGCGCCCTGCTGGAAAAGGCCGGTTACCAGGTGGTGTTCCCCGACAACGCCGACAGCCTGTGCTGCGGCCAGCCGTTCGCCTCCAAGGGCTACCCCGAGCAGGCCGAACACAAACGCCAGGAACTGATTGCCGCCCTGCTGCACGCAAGCCGCGGCGGCCTCGACCCGATCTACTGCGACACCAGCCCCTGCACCCTGCGCCTGGTGCAGGACCTGAACGACACCCGGCTGGACCTGTACGACCCGGTGCGCTTCATCCGCACCCACCTGCTCGAGCGCCTGGAGTTCACCCCCCAGGACGAACCAGTGGCTGTGCATGTGACCTGCAGCACCCAGCACCTGGGCGAAAGCCAGGCGCTGATCGACCTGGCACGGCGTTGCAGCAAACAGGTGGTGATCCCGGAGGGCATACACTGCTGCGGCTTTGCCGGTGACAAAGGCTTCACCACCCCCGAGCTCAACGCCCACTCGCTGCGCAGCCTGAAGGATGCGGTGCAGTATTGCAGCGAAGGCATTTCCACCAGCCGCACCTGCGAGATCGGCCTGTCCAGCCATAGCGGCATCGACTACCACGGGCTGGTCTACCTGGTAGACCGCGTCACCCGGCCGCGTAGCATCTGACCGTTTAACGCAAAACCTGATAGCTGCCGCAATTCCTGTGGGAGCGGGCAAGCCCGCGAACACCGGCGCAGCCGGTGCCATACACCGCGCAGCCTGCTTCGCGGGCACGCCCGCTCCCACAGATACTGCACCGGCTTTGGGCCCACGCTGTACCTGTACACCGGCATTGGCCTGACCGTTTAACGCAAAATCTGATAGCTGCCGCAATCCCTGTGGGAGCGGGCAAGCCCGCGAACACCGGCGCAGCCGGTGCCATACAACGCGCAGCCTGCTTCGCGGGCACGCCCGCTCCCACAGGTACCGCGCCGGCTTTGGGCCCACGCTGTACCTGTACACCGGCATTGGCCTGTCCGTTTAACGCAAAACCTGATAGCTGCCGCAATCCCTGTGGGAGATTCTATGGTTGTGGGCAATGCTTTTTGCCCCCTTTGCTCATGTATTCGCCTTGAGTCTTCATCAAGGCGAATGCAATTCTGGCCAG